>NZ_CP013612.1:0-327755 GCF_001482385.1 Pseudoalteromonas rubra | reverse complement strand
ATAAGAACAGCTAGCTATGGCTGCTGAGTTGGTTTAGTAACCGTAGGGGCAAAGTAGGCCACAGTTGGTAGAGATGGGGATTGTGACCCGCCACCGGCACCACCAACCACTTTCGACAGCAACTTTTCAGGGAGTAATTTCTTTCTCATTGGTTAAATATCCTTCTCTGAACTCGGCTTTCAATACGTACTTAACCAGAGCACCTATATACAACAAATGCAAAATGGCTACGGTATTGTCTCGCACATATAGCTTAATTGGCGCATTAGTAATGAATTTGTACTTATAAAGCAAAACTTCACACCAAGTAACAACGTTGATTATTGCTACAGCGGCAAGGACCAGCAATACAGAAAGCTCTTGCAAGGAAATATAGTGTTTGTTTACAACATTATTAAAAAAATCATGGCCAGAGCGTTCGTAAAGCCAACAGGCGATTTTCTGCCTATACATTATTGGCAAAAGGAAAGCTAAGTTCATTGCTGCTGCGTAAACATAGTAATGTACTTGCCAATTCAACGCAACGCTTATTAACAACTCATCAACGAGTTCCACAACCCCTAGCGTAAGTAGGAACCACCGAGCCGTTTCAAATCGCCAAGTCATATAAAGACCGTACAAGATAACGAAGATTGGCGAGTAGTCCACAATCATATACAAATAGTCCATTTATTATTCTCCTGAATCTTTGTTTTCTGGTTGAAGGTCTTTGCTGTCATCTGACAGAATGTTTTTTATGTTACCTATTGATAGATCTTTACCGCAGACAAGGTATAGCTCAAACATTTGAGAAATAGTCATCTCAGTTTTCCCTGATTCATAATTAGAAATCGTGGCCTGGTTTATACCAAGCTTCCTGGCCAGCTCTTCCTGGGACAGCCCTAGTTCTTGCCTTATTAGGCGAATAGAACGCTGAACCTGAAGCTTAAAGTTCTCAACTTTTCTTGTCCTTGATGCGTTATTGTTTTTCATTCCTATAGCTATCTCCCTGTAGGATGGAAAGCAAGATTTAACAATAAATACATATTGCTAACAAGAAAAATAGGTTCGTTTTGCTCTTTTCAGTGCATTTTATTAAAAATTTTATGGTGAGTGAGTTCACAGTGTGAAAATAACGCATTTTAAACACATCATTTTTTGCATGAATTGAATAAAGAGGCTGGATGACATAAGTCTGCTTTGGTATTTTGCAAAGAATGCAAATTGTAAAACAGGCCGCAAGCGGCATAAATTGGCGAAAGCACTAATTGCGTTCGAATAGATAAATCAGCATTACCACAATAAAATTTTGTCACCTAAAAACCAAGGAATACAATGCACATAAGACCCGCGGAACCCAAGGATTTAGATACTCTCAGCCAGATTTGTATGGAAGCTTTTAACTCCGCGCTTGCAGCGACATTGTCAAGCGAGGGCTGTGACACCTTCAGAGCTGTTGCCTCGCCAGCAGCGCTAGCAACACGATTGACAGAAGACAACCAGATATTACTGGCCGAAATAGCTGAGCAGCCCGTGGGCATGATTGAACTAAAAGCAGGCCGGCATATCGCGATGCTGTTTGTCTCACCGTCAGCACAGCACAAGGGCGTTGGCAAAGCTCTGGTTGCAGCAGCGCTTAAGCTGACAACGGAGCCAAGGATTACAGTGTCGGCGTCACTACCATCCGTAGGCGCCTACCAAAGCTATGGCTTTACACTGGCAGGAGAGATTGCTGAGTCTGGCGGTCTTGTATATCAACCGATGGAAACCTGGTTAACTGAAACCCATTAATTGCGCTCAGGTGTTCACCCGTTAGGTTTGCGAGTGTGAACACTTTAGGTCATTATACTAAATAGCCTTTATCACCCCCGTGCCGACTAACTTGCTATTACTGAATCCACCAGCCCGGCTGGTTTCACGTTATATATAACAGAGTCACTGCTCTCAATATTCATCCCTTTCTGAACGAATACACGCAAATCACTGGTCGTTTTTGGTGATCATTCACTACACTTTAAGTTCAGTACGTTAAGTGGGATCTAATATGTTCGACGATGACACGCTCCTGTTTGGCTCTGACGACGAGCCTGAAGAGTCACCCAGCCTGCCGCCCTGGAAAATCTTGTTAGTCGATGATGAAGAAGACATTCATCAAATCTCGAGGTTAGTGCTGGAACAAATGGAACTGGATGGCCGGGGTGTTACCTTTCTCAATGCCTACAGCGGCACTCAGGCGCAACAGGTTTTGGCAGAGCATGATGACATCGCCCTGATTTTGCTCGATGTCGTGATGGAAACAGCCGAAGCAGGTCTGGATTTTGCCAAATACGTACGTGAAGAGGCTCAGAATCATAAAGTGCGTATTATTCTGCGCACCGGTCAACCTGGCATGGCGCCGGAATCAGACATTACCCGGGAATACGATGTTAACGACTACAAAACGAAGACGGAACTAACCAGCAGCAAACTCAAAGCCTCCGTGTTAGTTGCTCTGAGAACCTATTCGCACCTGGATAAAACACAGCAGGTACAATCCGGGTTAGACAAGATCATCACCTGTACCAATGCCCTGCTAAGCGACTCCGAACTGGCTGAATTTGAACTGCGGGTATTTCAGACCCTGACTGAAACCTTACCGCTAAGCCAGCAATTTGAGCCTGCCCCCATGTGTGTGTTTGTTGTCAAACTGGACCTTGACACCGACACCTTTGAGCAGCTTTTTCCTCAGGAGAACGTTACCCTCACCATACCGGAATCCGTGAAAACACAGTTTATCGCGCAATATAACGCGCAGTCAGAACGTAGTGCCATAATAGAAAACTATGCGGTGCTATTTCTGGGAGATAAGGCAGACGGGTCCCCTATTTTCGCCATTGCCTGCTACAGTAATCCAATCGAGGTTCAGGAGGCGCAATTATTGCTGAACCTGGGCCATAATTTAGGCATTGCCTGGCGCAATACTCAGCTACAGGAAAGGCTCAGCAACAATAACATTGAGTTGGAGAGCTTAGTTGAAGAGCGTACAGCAGAATTACAAGCGGCACGGGAGCGTGCCGAGCAAGCCAACCTCGCAAAAAGCATGTTTTTGTCAAACATGAGCCATGAGATCCGTACACCACTCAATGCGGTATTGGGTTTTGCCCAGCTACTCGAACGGGCAAAAGATCTCAATGCCAGCCACAAAAATACCATGAACAAAATTATCAGAGCTGGCAACCACTTACTGGACATAATCAATGACGTGCTGGATATTTCAAAGATTGAAGCCGGCTCTAGTAAACTCAACCCCATTGACTTTGAACTCAATGCGCTGCTGGAAGATTTGGGGAGCATGTTCAAGCTCAAGTGTGAGCAAAAGCAACTTGCCTGGCAATTGGACAGCACACTGAGTGAATCAACAGGGGTTCATGGAGATCAGGGTAAACTGCGTCAGGTACTTATCAATTTACTGGGTAATGCAGTCAAATTTACAGACAGCGGGACAATTAAGCTGCGCTACACACAACCAAGCGTAGGTTCACATCGCTTTGAAGTACTGGATACCGGTCCTGGTATCTTGCCTGAAGAACTGGAGAACCTGTTTAATAGCTTTACGCAAGGCAGTGCTGGCGTAGAGAAAGGCGGCACCGGGCTGGGGTTGTGCATTTCGTCCAGGCAAGTAGAAATGATGGGGGGTAAGTTAGAGGTGAGCTCTGAGCCCGGCAAAGGCAGCTGTTTTTCTTTTGTTTTGCCACTACAAGCTGCCCAGGTAACCGCCACCCACTCCCAAAAACAGACATTGCAACAGATAAGTGTGCGTAGGGACAAAACACTTCGTGCTTTGTGTGTCGATGACGTTGCTTATAACCGCGAGATACTTGGCCAAACACTTACGGCATGCGGTATTGAAGTAGATTATGCTGAAGATGGAAAACAAGCCATTGATCTCGTTCAACAAAGTACTTTTGATATTGTTTTTCTGGATTTGTTAATGCCCGTCATGCGTGGCGATGAGGCCGTCGTCATTATTCGTAATGATCTGGGTTTGTCTGAGCTTAAATGCGTGGCCATTTCAGCCTTTAGCTTACATCATGAAGTACAGCATTATCTCAGTATCGGCTTCGACCAGTTTATTGGTAAGCCCTTTACAATCGAGCAGATTTTCGACTCATTGTTATCTTTTTTTCCGGATCACTTTGAAAGCTCTGAGTTAACAAGTTCAGCGTCCCCAGATAACGCGCCATCAGATGAAATTAAACTTGCCGCTTATTCATTACCCGCTGAACAGCGGGCCCTATTGATAAATTATGCTCAGGTCAACAACAGCTCTCGGATAAAGCAAACACTCAAAGAAATTGAAGCACAACAGCCAAATAACAGGCAGCTTACGAAATACTTGGCTAAATTTATAAGTAGGTTTGATATGACAGGCTTTATTGCAGCGCTCAACGAGGTGCAAGATGGATGATGATGCGGTTTCACTGAACAATTGCAAAATTTTAATTGTTGATGACAAGGCTGAAAACCTTGAGTTGCTGACTGATTTTCTTGAGCCCGAAGGATACGAGGTCGCATTCGCCACTTCTGGTAAAGAAGCCATTAATATAGCAACCATTTTCCTCCCTCATTTAATTTTACTCGATGTGATGATGCCAGGCATAGATGGGTTTGAAACCTGCCGCCGGCTCAAATCTCTCGGCAAAGTTAAAGAGATCCCTGTAATCTTTGTCACGGGTAAAAGTGAGCTAAGCGACATCGTCGAAGCATTTAGTGTGGGCGCCGTAGACTATGTGACTAAACCCATACGGCAAGAAGAGCTATTGGCACGCGTGACAACTCACCTGCAACTACAGGCTCTGATCAATTTACGCGACGAGCTCATTTCAACACTTAGAGATAAAACCCTTGAACTGGAAAAGCTCTCTAAACTCAAAGAGCAGCAACTTGAAACTTCTCAACATTTTAGCCACATTGGTGAACTGGTAGGAGAACTTACTCACGAGCTTGGCACACCGCTCAGCGTCGTCAAAACTGCTATTTCACACTTGAATGAAAAGCAGCAGGAGCTTGCTCTGAAAGTTCAAAAACAGTCACTGGCCAAGCAAGAGCTAAACACATTTATTGATAACACAGCACAAAGCTGTGAAATTGTGCTCTCCAGCATGGACAATGTTATGCACCTCATCGATAGCTTTAAGCACATAGTTGTGGGCGAATTCAGTGGCACAATCTCAGAGTGTAACTTGCATGATTACCTGCACAATATCCGGTATGTCCTGACCCCCAAATTAAAACGTACACCACATACGGTGTCTATAAACTGCCCGCAAACATTGCACATTGTTTCTGATACTGGCGCACTGTCTCAGGTCATCATCAACTTAATCAACAATGCCCTGATCCATGCCTTTGAGGACAATTTCACCGGTACAATTGATATTCACGTTGAACATCAGGATGGCAACATAGCTCTGTATATAAAAGACAACGGTAAAGGCATTGAATGTGAAAGGACCAGTAAAGTCTTCGACAAGTACTATACAACACGCGTCGGTACAGGCGGCAGCGGTCTCGGTTTATATATAGTAAAAAAACTGGTTGAAGCCCGTTTGAAAGGCAATATTGCCTTATCCAGTCAACCCGGAGAAGGCACGGTATTTAGTATCGTGATCCCGCAAACGTTGGAAAACTAATCCGTGTCTGGCTGTTATCTACCCATTGGGCTGTCAAACTCGTAATTGCTGCCAAACCATAAATAGGTCGGTGTACTTAAATTCGCAAATAATATTATACTGTGAAGATAATGTTCACTACTTAGTGGCACAGAGCAAACATATCACCTTCTACTTAACTTGTTGAAATATATACTTTGTCATTGCTATGTCGTTACGCTGACGTACTCTGTCGACGAGAATATGCGTAAAACAAGTGGCGGAGCAGCAAATGGGAAAACAGTAATGATTATCAGGAAATTCAGGTTACAACGCGGCTGGTCGCAGGAGCAGCTGGCAACGCTTAGCGGATTAAGTGTTCGTACCATTCAGCGAATAGAGCGTGGTCAGCGTCCCAGCCTGGAATCATTAAAGTCATTAGCTGCTGTTTTTGAAACTACTGTTGCAGATCTCAAAGAGGAGTCGGATGATATGAGCCATGAAACGATAACCCATCAGGAACAACGTATTATAGAACAGGTACGTGCAATTAAAGATTTTTACTCGCACTTAATTACCTATGTTTTAGTCAACAGCGGGCTTTTTGCCATAAATATGTTTACCAGTCCTGATTATCTCTGGGCCTTCTGGCCTGCACTCGGTTGGGGTATAGGGCTGCTCAGTCACTGGGCAAGCGCGTTTGAAGTCTTCGATCTGTTCGGTGCAAAATGGGAGAAGCGCCAGATTGAAAAACGCCTGGGGAGAAAACTCTGAATAAAGACAGACAAAGCCAATCTCCGCCAGGTCCCAATTATGCCTGGCCTGCGGCTTTGTCCACCAGCATTTTGAGCATTTCTGCTTGCAATAAGTCAGCCTGAATAGGCTTGCTGACATAACCACTCATACCACAAGCCAGACACGTTTTTCGCTCACCCTGCATCGCATTGGCAGTAAGCGCAATGATAGGTAAGTTCCGACAAGCTTCCAGTTCAGGATGAGTACGAATATGCCGGGTTGCTTCATACCCATCCATCTCTGGCATCTGACAATCCATCAAAATCAAATCTGGTAATCCATGTTCTGGCATTTCCCTCAGCATATCTACGGCTTGCTTACCCGACTCAGCCAGTTGCACTTCCACTTCCCATGCAGCAAGTATCTTACTTGCAACCATTTGATTTATCGGATTATCCTCCGCGAGTAAAACACGCACGCCCCGCAAAGGTGACACCCCGTTAGCAGGTTCTGGTGAGTTCGGTTTATGCTCATCTGTAAACATCTGTACCAAATCTTTGGCTGTGACCGGTGGGTAAACCACTGTAATCTGATGCTGAGTAAAAACAGGATCGTGTTGGATTTCGCATTGCATATTACACAGAGCGAGGATCCGTGGCTTACCCGACAAACTGGAAAGTGCATCAATCAGTTTATGTTGATACGTTGAATCGCACAAATCAGCGATCAGTATGTCATGAGACAGCTCGGCTTCAAGCGGAAGCATTAACGTTTGTGGCTGACACCCCAGCACTTCGAGCTGACTGCAAAGCGTTTGTGCCAACCGGGACTGCATAGACAACACCGCCACCTGAGCGTTCTCACGAGGAATACCCCTGCCCCATATGCCGCCCTTTTGCGCCTCAACCTGAAAATGAAAACGAAAATGAGCACCAGGCTCCGAACTGTCAACCAGCTCAATATCGCCATTCATTAACTGACACAACTGTTTAACGATAGCGAGCCCAAGCCCGGTCCCCCCATATTTGCGCGTTGTGGACGCATCACATTGACTGAATGAGTTGAACAGCTTGTGCCTGACCTCAGGTTTAATACCTATCCCAGAATCAATAACATCACACTGCAATACTGTAACCGGATGACTGTCTGCTGTAACATCCACTTCATCGCACTTCACGATAAGCTGGAGTGTACCTGACTCTGTAAATTTAACGGCATTACTCAATAAGTTGGTCAGGATCTGACGTGCCCTGATCGGATCAAGGCGCACAAAACGATGCTTAAGCCCATGACAGTCCACCAAAAGTGTGAGTTGTTTTTTGTCTAATGGAATGGCAAATGATTTTGCTACGGAATCAACCAGCTCATAGAGGTCAACGGAGTCAGGGGAAATCTCCAGTTTGCCAGATTCGATTTTAGAAAAATCCAGAATATCGTTAATCACCCCCAGCAATGAATGCGCGCTGGCGTCCGCCAGTTTGGCATATTGTTTTTGCTGCGCATCCAGGTCGTGGTTCAGTAGCAAGTTCAGACCCCCTATCACGCCGTTTATTGGGGTGCGGATCTCATGGCTCATATTAGCCAGAAACTCCGACTTCATTTTCGAGTGCTGCTCGGCGCGTTGCTTTTCCTGCTGTAACGCCTGGTTGGACTCCAGTAACTGGCGCTGAATCTCGCAGTTTTTAGCATTTCGATACTCTCCGATCATGATCGCAAATGCAAAGTTAAACACCAATTGACTCATAAATAGAGACACAACAAACAACTGTGCCTTTAGAGTGTGATCTTGCTGGAGGCTGGTAGTCCCGGGGTGAGATAAAACACCAAACGCTTTTCCGAGCGCAAAAATAGTAACAAACCCCAGACTCAGACTGATCAGTACAAAAGACTTTGCATAAAGAGGCCGGCCAAAACGATACAAACACACCCAGATCCAACCTGAAGTGATGGTCAGCGTGATCATACCCAGGATCAGTCGTGACGCGTAATTTGATATGACGTAAGTAAAGATGCAATGAGTGAATAAGAACGCCGCAAAATAACAGCTGATTTGACGCAGCGGCACCGTTTTTTCACACGCATGGTAGCAGCCAATCAATACCAGTACTAAAGCAGCCTGACCAAATAAGTTTGGCAACAAAAACCGTACACTCAATGGCAACTCATTTTGCACCCCGAACAATATCATGCTCAATGCCAGACAGATGGGCGACAACGCCCAGTAAAGCGTCGCTTTAACATCTCGGTTTGCCAGCCACATAAACACCAAGGCCAGTGCCGAGGCAACCACCCCGGCACCAGCCATCAGCAATAGAGAAGGTGTAGATAATTGCACTGCTCGCTCGACAGAGAGCCGATGTTACTGCGCGGCTCCACTAAAATTAACGGATATTCAAAACTCTAGAAGACATAAGCGAGGTTGTAAAGGCAGTGAAAACTGCCCATTGCAACTACAGTCGGGCGCCTTGTTCTATTACAATATCATTCGGTCCGGGCAGGCTCTGCGAGATGGCAATCGCAAATAATGCCTTTGACTTTACCCGCGGCTGACTTCAATCTGTTTGATGGCCAGACCTTATATTTTGGTCACTTTAAAGACAAAGTCCTATTTGTGCTGCTAGCAATCAATAAATCGTGACTTACGCAGATAATTGACGAGCATATTTTCCCGGCGTGATCTTCAGAATATGTTTAAACTCACGAGTGAGGTGCGCCTGGTCAGAAAAGCCGCTTATCTGCGCCAACTGAGCCAAATCTATCAGTGGGTTATGTCTGAGTTGCTGTTGTGCATACCGGACCCGGTAGATGCGTGCCAAATACTTAGGCGTTAGCTCAGATTGCGCTTTGACTTGTCGCTCCAGCTGGCGTATGCCCAGTGGCACGCCGCGATAAGCGTCTTCCAGGGGATGTAACTGCATCAGCGCACTGATGAGCTGGTAGGTATGCAGCATGGCATAACTAGGGTCAGGCGCAGTACTCGACAAAGTTTGTAACCACTGCTTTAAAGTACACAAGGTCGGCGCTTGGCGAAGCTGCTCAGCGAGCGCACACAATCCGTGCGCAGATAACAAGGGATATACAGCCTGCTGGAGCGCCTTCAATCTGGCTGGATACAATCGGATCCCAGCAAACTCAGCATCAGCGCTGTAAGAAAGTTGTACAGCATGCTTTGAAGGCGGCTGAATGTGAAAAGGTGCCGTTAGTTTATGCCCATCCAGTGACACCTCACCTTTGAGCACAAAGACTATCCCTTGTGCGCCATCGCAGGGCAACCAGCGAGTGCCTGAGTGCTGGCTGCGTGCAAACCATACAGCTTGCACATACTGCTGGGACATACCATCCGGTTGATGGCGTTGCAACATTAGTTCGTTATTCATCTGGCTCAGGTTTAAACATTTTGACAACTCGATTCCAGGCATTGATGGCATTAATGGAAACCGTCAGGGTAACCAAAGCATCGTCACTGAACTCCTCAGATAAAGCGCAGTATAAAGTATCATCAATCGACTGAGCGTTTGTCAATTGTTCACACAAAGTCAGTGCCAGACGCTCTTTTGCAGTAAATCCTGACATATCCCGCCAGGCATTCAGGGCAATAATGCGCTGGGCGCTTTCACCCTGCTCCATTGCCTGACGGCTGTGCATAGTAATGCAATAGCCGCACTGGTTTAACTGAGATGCTCTGAGTTTAACCAGCTCCCAGAGTTTCGTGTCCAGTGTACGTGTTACTTCTTCATTCAATAATTGCTCCTGAGTAAACAAGTGCTGCATCAGTTTTGGGGCACATTGTAAATAACTTGCTCTTTTCATCGTTTTTTCCTGAAGTGTTATTCTTAACTAGCAGACTACCCAGAGACTCCACTACAAGATTGAAGAAAAACGACTTTCGCGCCCCAAAACGTTTAGAGCAAATTGTGCTGCTTGATAAATGTGGCCAGTTCACTGGCAATACTCGCATGCTCCTGTGCCGTAGGGTGCCAGATACAGCCTTCCAGTGGAGATACAAAAGTATTGGCATACACATCCTCAACTCCCTCATTGGCAAGCTGTCGCAACGCGGCGTGTGTTGCCGGAATAATAAAGTCATAGGGGTACGCAGGGCGAGGCATCACTACAATAGCAACATCCGGATAGCGGCTCCGCAGCGAATAAACAAACTCCACCATGGCTTCTTCCCAGGCCATTTTTACTTCCTCTATTGTTTGCCAGGGTTCGTGTGGCTGAGGGTCGGTACTAAAATCATTGGTCCCAAACTCCAACACAATTAACTGAGGAAAGCGTTCCTGATATGGTAAATCATCCTCATAAACTGCGGATATCTGATCAACATAATCTACCAGGGTGTGATGTGTTTGGTTGCCATTCCAGTTGCGGATCAAACCCAAACCAGAATACGACACTTGAGTAAACGTACTGTTTAATTGTTGCGCCGCAACATAAGGAAAGGCCAGCCGTGCATTACTGGTGTTAACTATCTCCTGCCAGTCACATTGTCGTTTAGTCGATTCGCTGCCGAATCCCGCACTGATAGAGTCTCCGATAAACAGTATATGTGGCTGTGTTTCCCATACCCCCTCCAAAGCCCCATCGACCTCAAATTGCAGCAGTTGAGTACGTGCACCATAATGCTCCCAGCGCTTCACCACTTCGATAAGCACCCGCCCTGGCTCTGCCTGTTCAAACAACACAAAGCGCTGGGCTTCACCCGTTGATGCCGTCACGATTTTTTGGTGCAATCGACCATCAACCAGTACATCAAACTGGTCACCATTACCGACTAAATTGACTGCGATGGACTTACCTACCAGCTGAGTGTGGATGGCCGTACCTGGCCAGTTAAACTCCACACTCCCTTGCTGATAGTTCTTATGTACCCGTCCCTCATAAATAAGCGCATGGTGCGTAGCGGGCAAAATGGTAGCGAAGCAGCTAAAACTGATACTCAGTCCGAGCAGAATAAGTATTAAGCGACACATAGACAGTTCCTTTTTTGTTAAAAAAGTAAACCTAGTGTTTAAACCGCAACTCCTCAAGCCAGAGAAGTTGAATTTTTCTAAATCAGGTAGACTCAGCTGATTGCCTTTCGTATCCGTTCATCACGTTCAGAGCGCCAAATCGTTCTTGCGAGCCAAAAAATAAGAAAAAACCACTAACTCAATTATAAAAACGCTCTTTTATTCTTATTTAAAACACCATATAGTTATTAAAAGATTGCATTTAGATTAATATAATGATTTGGGAAATTCAGGTTGGCGTAGCAACGCCTGTCTCCTTGCTGATACTCACGGGCTGCAGCCAGCTACCAGCCCCAACACCGTTGACACACGTCAGTGTTGAGGCGAGCTGCCCGCTCGTGGAGCTAAAACACCCAAACCTGATGCCACAGCCAGCCCAGAGCATACCTGAAAATGTGATTGCCCCGCGCGGCCAGGGTGGACTTTGTAACGCACGCAATTATGAAGTAAGCAAAGATCTCATTATTTGGCGAGCCTGGAACAGTACCTACGAAGGATCTAAATTCGGCAAGTGGTGGTCACTGGAGAAACCGCTCGGAGGGGTTGCACAATACCGGTCCGAATTCAATCTTTGTCCCAAGTACTCACCACTGGATATGCTGGTGCGTTGCACTTTAAAAGCAGGCACTCAAGTATTGTTCGGCCCAGTTCAAAGCGCTCAGTGTAGCAACGACTTTACTTATCCTCAGTCGGATACGAGTCAGCTTTATCTGGTAAATGCTGCTGAGGTCACCCTAAATTGCACCAACTTTTACGACGAGTTCTCCTGGCATGAAGTCGCACCGGAGACAAACACAACACAATAACAGGAATTAATACCAACCCTATTGATGGCTTACTTTCAAAGGTCGGCGCATTAATATGCAGGGTTAGTATACACCCTCCAGCTCGCTTCGAAGTGCGCGGGAGGTCAACATAACGGAGCCCGGCATTGGGCTTTTCTCACTACAAAGGAAATGAGCATGAAACTCAATTTAAACAAGAAAAAAATCAAGTCACTATCCCAGAACAGCCAGCTGTCACCTCAGCAGACTCCTCAGATTGGCGGCGCAGCGACAGGCTTGCCTAACTGCCCGAATACTAACTTTTGCAATTCAATAAATGCTTGCTGGACGTTCAAAGACAATCGACCGGATTGTATTATCTGGGGTTAATTGATAAGTCTCGCTGTGCTGTAAACTGTGAAACCTGCCTTGCAATCTCAACTTAGATGCAGGCACGACACAGACAAACAACACATGCGAGGTGTTTGCTCCATGGATTACTCCAAGAATTACTCCTGATTTAGCGCAGCGACTACCTGCATAATATCTTTTAGATCAATCTCTCCGTCTTCGTTTAGGTCAAAGCGCGGATCAAATTGCGTATCACCCGTCGTAGCCGACCACCCGGTTACAATCGTTGTCACATCATCCGCGGATAAAACACTATCGCCGCTAAAATCAAACGGGCTCACTTCTTTTAGAACAAAAACCTGTTGTTCACTGCTCACGGTTTTGTCCTCACTCAGCATAATTTGCACTGATACCGATGTATCACCCGGGGCAGATACATCCCACAAGTAGCGACCCTGAGAGAATGCTACGCCAGTGGCAATCTCAGTCGTCTCTTCTCCCACCTGATAAACAATATCAACGGTGTCTGAATCAGCGATATGTAATCCCGACCAATTGATACTAACCTGCTGCTCAGAGCCGATGGCATTCTCCACATTGATTAACAGAACCGGCACCGCCACACCAAGCTGATTCACCTGTTGGCTGGGCTCGGTCAGATTAACCGCATCGTCTGATACGTCAAAACGGTAAGAAGCGTGACTATAACTGAGCTTGTACAAGCCTTTGGCTAGATTCGCAAAGCTAAAAACGCCATTGGAATCTGTCAGCTGACGCGCAATTTCTACCTGACTCAGACCAACGCCATTGGTCAACACCACTTCGACACTGGCGATCCCCATTTCACTGGCATCTGCAACCTTACCGTGCAAGGTTGCCTGGTGGGTATCAACATAGATACTGTTGGGCTCAGAAGTTGAGTCATCAGCAACCGAATAGACATTGTAGTAGTAGCGTGTATTGGCAGAAGCACTGTCAATAAACTCCGACTCTAAACCGGTAAATACCCTGACACCATCATCAATAGAGGTGGGCAAACTGTTCACCGTTCTGGTCACCACCACTTCCTTCAGGTTACTGCCTTGCGGGTTTTGCCAACTCAGCGAAACAACACGTCCATTCACAATGGCCTTGAGTGCAGAAACCTGCGCCACTACAAAGCTGCTTTCCTCAGCATACGTCGGTGCCTGAGCTACGCCGTTAATACTAATATTGGCATTCTCATTTTCCTGACCAACGGTCAGTTGCACAGTGGCACTGTCCTCGTCACTCTGGGTCAGTACATCCTCATAGTTAAGTACCAATACCTTGCCATTGGTTTGTGGAATGGTGACATACACTTCAACTTCAGGATACTGGGGATATTTCTCTACCTGAATTGAGTAAGTATCCGTTAAGGGCAAAATAAACTCTGTAACCAGCTCAGAGTTTTTCAGATAGGCTTGCATCGTGTCGGGCTCGTCCAGGATCGGCTGCAATACTACAGCACTTTGGTCGCTCACTTTATTAACGCCAACGAGCCGTCCCCCGGCGATTAACACTGTAATATGCTGTGGATGCTCCAGCTCAACCACACTGACAGGTGTCTCATCCTCTGCATTTTGAACATCATTAGCACGTTCACTGGCACCCGGTTGGCCATAAATGCGCAGCTGATCGGTCACATCAGTATAAGCACCAAATTGCGCGTAGCTCGACGCGCTATAGTAGTTTGTCAGTTTAAAATCGCCATGTTGATCATACTTTTCACTGTCGCTTTGTGGCGTACCCAAGAATATGAAGTGCTTCAATGTCAGCCCATTGGTAAATTCCATCATGGTATATTCACCAGGGAAATTATTATCATGGGTAATGTACAAAGACACATCGTTATACTGGATCAAGCCAGCAGCCAGAATAGAATGCCCACCTCGTCTTTTCGGACGGTTAATGCTAAAGCGCAGACTGGCAATTTTGTTTTCCATAAAGTGCGGCGAATAAAACGCATTCATTGCAGATATCCCCGGGAATATGGTCCGTGGGTGAGAACCTATCCAGGCACTGCCTTTAAACGCAGACTGCGACAAATAGTAATAGCCGATTTTAGACAAGCCATGAAAAGCATCCGCAGCATCCGATTTCACATCGTAACTACCCACAGCCTTAACATAGGGCTTGGGCGACTCACTATTGCGGTTGTCCCAGTGGCTCTGGAAAGTTGACGTGATCTGAGCACGCGTTAATGTCGCATCAATGTTAGCTCCCCAGGCTACCCCTTCGCTGGCATTGTTATAGTTGGCAATCGCTGATGCTGCCATACCATGACATACGCCGAGAAACCGGCGGTCAAGCCTGTTCAGACCCTGGGTATAATCTTTCAGCCGGTAATAACCAATCACATCATACGCTTTGCGTTTGTTTGCCGGCGCCAGAAATTGTGCAAAAGACCTTGCGACTTTGCGCATGAAGCCCAGGTAAGACAACTGGTCGGGTGTGCAACGATCAAACTTCCAGCATAAGAATGAAGACAAAGAAACGTCTTTCACTTCGGTAAGCATAAAGCGGTTCCAATCGCCATTTTGGAAAGAAAAGCCATCTGTAGAAACATTAAATGCCGTGGTGTACACATTCAAATTATTGACATCATCAATCACTTCACATTCTTCCTCTTTACACACCGAAACCTGAGCGCCACTCAGATTATAAGGCGCCTGAGTCAGGGCAAAATCAATTCGGAAGGTCTTTTTGTCCGTGCTGACATCACAGTTTTGCGCCGTGACTTTCAAACTGCTATCTTCAGCATGAAACTGATAGTTACACACATCAGCAAGTGCCGCGCCGTTAAGCGCTTCCAGGTTTTTAAAATACACAGAGAATTGGTTTGCGCTAAGAGAGCCTGGTGACAAAATGACCTTATCCAGATTAAAGGTATGGTCAAACGCGGCATCCATGAGATTAAATGCCACATTATCAATTGCGTAACCGGCGTCTTCCTGAGCAATGATCTCTATCCGAAATGAGGCTATGTTTTCGTCCCGAATCGAAAAGTGCTCTATCCCAAACTGTGAGTCCAACACTTCTCGGATCAAATCACCTTCCGGGTTAAACCACTGTAACCGGGTCGAGCTTAAGTTATCAAAGTACCCGGCATCTAAAGAAAAACTGTTTACGGTTGTCGGCTCGCCTGTTTGAGGGTCAACAAAACGCCCTTCAATGGCGCCATTAAACCTCGGGGAACCGCTTAACACAGGGGTTGTTGGATTCGCACTGTCTGATGTAATGAACGGCGCATCACCACCAAATATAATGCCTCGATCAGCATACTGATTGGTAATCGCTGTGCCATTGGGAAATTCGCTGAAAGTAATCGGTGTCATGCCAACAGCCGCAGCTTGTTGCACGGGTACAGGACGTGCCAGTGATTTGTCATAGTTTTCACCTGCCGTAGACCCCTCAGTGGCGAAAGCAGGTGCACTCAGCAAACTTAGTAGCGCTATAATATATAAATATCTCATTGTAACGCCCTCACTGTTCACTGACCGAAATGCTGCAACTTACTTGTTGCGCCAGTCGATTCATGCAAAGTGTTTTAGTGCTGGACACTTCAGGCGTCGTACCTGAGTCGACACTGACTTCGAATGTCAGCACTTCAGCAGAGCCTGTAAAACCACTACTATTGCCATAAGTAAGTGCACCAAAGTGCAGAGATTTACCTTCCTGTGCCGACACAGGGCCCAGGGCAACCAAAGTGCCGTCAGACACAATAAAACTGTTGCTCATTGACATTGACCCTTCATTGGGCGCAACGCTAAAGTCCAGTTTTAATTCATAAGCCGATATCGACTGAGTTGCACTCAGTTCTACCTTGTAGCCTTTTGTTGTAGGCGCATCGGATTGAGGTGGATCAGACTGTGGTGGATCTGATTGAGTCGGTGGAGTGTTAGTAGTACTTGAGCTGGGGGAGTCAACCCCACATCCAGCCAGCGCAAGTAACAGTGACGAGCAAAAAACCAGACCTAAGGTATTTCGCGGGGCACCAGACGCGATTGAGGTTTTCATTGTTGCAGCCTTGTATACGTATGCAGACTGATATAGCACTGTACTGATACCTTGCTATATCACCATGTTCTTCAGGTGCTGTGCTCACTTTTACTGCATACTGTCCGACCTGCGCAAGCCCAATAATCAAAGTGACCTAGCGTCAACACATAGAAGTACACCCGCAAGTATAGTCCAACCTCGAGGTTGTAAAGTTCAGAGACAAAAAAGCCACAACCAGTGCAAATCCAGTTGTGGCTTAACTGTACTCAGATGAGTACAGGCTTGGGTGTAATTTGGGTTATCTATGTGCTCTTCAGGCCGCCTCTTCAGCCAAATCTGACTGATGTCTGATCAAATAGTCAAATGCACTCAGACTGGCTGTCGCTCCCCCGCCCATCGCAATGATAATTTGCTTATAAGGCTCAGTGGTAACATCACCTGCGGCAAATACGCCGGATATACTGGTCGCCCCCTTTGCATCAATGGCAATTTCGCCAAACGGGGTCAATGCCATACCGCTGCCTTCCAGCCATTCAGTATTGGGGATCAGGCCTATTTGTACAAATATCCCGGCAAGTTCAAGCTGATGTTGCTGGTTACTTTGTCTATCCATGTAGGTCAGTCCAGTGACTTTCTGGCCATCACCGAGCACTTCGGTCGTTTGCGCATTCGTAATAATGGTCACATTGTTCAGGCTGTGTGCCTTTTTAATTAACACTTCATCGGCTTTCAACGAGTCTGCAAACTCCAGCACAGTGACATGCTCAACCAGATTAGCCAGGTCAATGGCCGCTTCGATACCTGAGTTGCCACCACCAATGACCGCAACAGATTTACCTTTGAACAAGGGTCCGTCACAATGCGGGCAATATGCAACACCACGCCCTTTATACTCCTGTTCACCAGGAACATTCATTGTGCGCCAGCGTGCACCCGTCGCTATCACCAGAGATTTGGCTTTTAGTGTCGCACCATTTTCCAGCGTCAGCTCAAGGTTATTGCCCATAGACAAGCCACTGGCACGCTGGTTTTTCATCACGTCCACCTGATAATCGTTCACATGCTCTTCAAGCTGAGCAACCAGTTTGGGCCCCTGCGTAGCTGACACAGAAATAAAATTCTCAATACTCATAGTATCTGCGACCTGACCGCCAAAACGCTCTGCCACAACACCTGTATTAAGACCTTTACGAGCTGCATAAATGGCTGCCGCAGCACCTGCCGGCCCGCCGCCAACAACCAGTACGTCGAATACCGACTTTTGGCCAAGCGCCTCGGCTTGTTGTTCGCCAAGTGTGTTATCCAGCTTGGCAAGTACATCACTCAATGTGATGGCGCCCTGACTAAACAACTCACCATTTAAAAATACACTGGGTACCGCCAGCACGTTGCGCTGCGCAACTTCGTCAGGAAACAGCGCGCCATCAACCATAGTGGCTTTGATCTTAGGGTTATGTGCGGCCATTAGATTGAGTGCCTGTACAACTTGCGGACAAGTCTGGCAACTCAACGATATATAAACTTCAAAATGCAGTTCGTCTTGCAGTGACTGGATCACTGCCAGTTCCTGCTCAGACACTTTTGCCTTGTGTCCGCCGCTGTGCAGCAGCGCCAACACCAGGCTGGTAAATTCGTGCCCCATGGGCACCCCAGCAAACTCGATCCGAGTATCTCTCTTTGGGGAGTATATGGTCATGCTGGGTGCGCGCTCACTACTTTGCGCCTGCTCCAGGGTGATCAGATCACTGAGCGAGGCTAACTCCTGTGCCAGTGACGCCACCTCTGCTGATTTGGCACTGTCATCTAGCGCTAAAATCAGCTCAATTGGGTCGGTCAGTGCAGCAAAATGGGTTTGCAGCTGACTTTTAATTTGCTTGTCTAACATTCTGTACATCCTCGAAATTTACGCCAATAGACCGTTTTCTTCGACCCCCAGGGTGAGTTTGCTGCGGGTTAACAGAGTCGGGCCAACTCGGCCCGAACACCGTGACTGATTATAATTTGCCAACCAGGTCTAACGACGGCGCAAGTGTCTCTTCACCTGGCTGCCATGAAGCAGGACAAACTTCACCGTCATGTGAGGCAATGTACTGAGCCGCCTGAACTTTACGAACCAGCTCTTTGGCACTGCGACCAATACCCAGATCATGGGTTTCAACCACCTTGATTTCGCCTTCCGGGTTAATGACGAAAGTACCGCGTAACGCCAGACCCTCTTCTTCAATCATCACACCGAAGTTGCGAGTAATTTTGCCTGTCGGGTCGCCTATCATTGGGAATTGGATTTTCTTGATGGTCTCTGACGCGTCATGCCAGGCTTTGTGCGTAAAGTGTGTATCTGTAGACACGGAATAAACCTCAACGCCCATCTCTTGTAGCTGTGCATGATGGTCAGCCAGATCACCAAGCTCGGTAGGACATACAAAGGTAAAGTCGGCCGGGTAGAAAAAGACAATAGACCATTTGCCAAGCAGGTCTTTTTCACTCACATCAACAAACTCACCATGGTGAAAAGCGGTTGCGTTAAAAGGTTGGATCTGGGTATTGATCAAAGAGGTAGTCATGTTTTTTCTCTCTCAGTTTTTAAGTTAAAGGGTCACAGGCCTGATGCTGTATCAGCCATGTCGTCTCTGTGTGATTACTAAGATAGAGAGAATTGAAATATTATTAAAATGGATTGTTCGGATTACTGTAATCCAAAAAATTGATGAAACTTTGGCAAAGTTTATGCGTATATCAGATATAATTAAAACAATAGTCAGAACAAACTTTTAAGAGAACTAGATGCACCCATACTTTAACCACATTATGCTGGCCTACATTGGCTTTATTCCTTTTTTACTCTGTGTGGCACTCACATTAATGGTTGGCAGCTCAACGGCCATTATCGACGCGTTTAGCTACTATAGCCTGGGCGTTTTGGCATTTCTGGCTGGCAGCTTATGGCGGCCTGGGGAGCAATCACAACAGCGTGCCGTAGTCGCCATTCTGGTGATCGTCCCTTTCCCGTTGCTCGCCGTTGCCTCTCAGGTTGTGATGCTAAGCTACCTGTCAGTGGCTTATTGGTTGGTGTTGATTTTTGAACGCAGCGCTCCGGCCTGGCAGGAGACGCATCAGGATTATCAAAAAATGCGCTTCACGCTAACTTCTGTTGTCTTTGTCAGCCATTTATTCATGGTCGCACAGGCAATCGAGCTTGCCGGATAAACTCACAGTGCTACAGCCCGTTTAAAACCTGCTATAACTAAAGGGGATACGGAGGGTTGCATATGCGTCAAAAATTACTACTGGCTCTGATCTGGCTTGTAACGGCTTGCGTTATCATCATACTCTACGGCAACCATGCCTCTTTTGGGGAAACGGTAGAAGAGCTTATATGGTTTGCTATTTCATTAACTGTGCTGATGTTCAGCCTGCCTCATCTACAGCATAAGCTGCTTTTATACGCCTGGGGGATCTACTGCACTGGCCTGTTACTGGATCTCCTTGATGAATTGATGACCATTGAGCTTATCCCTGTCAACACCTTTGACACGTCATTGAAGCATTTGGGCTTTATACTGGTGTGCTATGGCATGCATACCATTCTTACGCAAAAACGCGAAACCATCTCTGCACTCAACCTCGAAATCGCAGAGCGCCAAAAACTGGAACAAAAGTTAAAGTTTGATGCAACACACGACGAGTTGACAGGATTGGGAAATCGACGGGCTTGCTTTGAACAATTTGAGCGTTTGTGTACCTCCAGTGCTTACCTGTATTACTTCGATCTGGATAACTTTAAACAAGCCAATGATAAATATGGTCACAATATTGGTGATAAGATACTAAAAAAAGTGGCTGAAGCGATGATGCGAGAGTTCACTGCTGATGCCTGCTTTCGAATAGGTGGCGATGAATTTGTGGCCTTTACCAGTGAGATAGTTATAAAAGAAGATGCCCTGCGGGCAAAACTGTTAGAAGAGATCTTTGAATATGGTGTTGGAGTGAGCATAGGCAGAACTGCGGCCGACCCAGCTGAAGACCCGGATGTATTACTCCACAAGGCCGATATAGGTATGTATGAGAACAAAGCCAGTAAAAGTATCCGCACCTCAGTCAGATAACACCGACAAGCGCTGAGTATTTATACCAATTTCACTTAATACCTGGTCTATTTGAAGGAGCAAATAGGACGCTAACAGCGTTAAAAATTTTTCATTTAGAACAACTAAATAGCAAAATTTTTGCCTCGCCTATATGGACGTAGGTGCCTCAGCGATAGCAGGACGCGAGAGCGGTGTTATCGACTATATTTTCTCGCCTCAAAATAGAACACTTAATTAAGCAAATTGGTATTACGATGTGATTTTCGGTGTTTTAGCCACGCCCGAACCCGATTCTTTTTACTTATTTTTTATGTAGCTCATTGTTTATTTACATAAATATAGCACTTTAGTGGCTTGACTGTTATGCTGCTGGCAGTTTTGATAGTCGAGGGAACCTCAGTGTTAAAGAATCTTTTTGCCAATACCAGTCAACAATCGGAAATCCAACAGTTGAAAGCAGAATTGGCCGCACAACGACAGGCATATGAGCAACTGGAGGCAGAAAAACAAGCAATGCAAAATGAGCTTGTTGAAGCACAACAGCAATTAAACGACAACACGGACAATCAGCTTTTGCAATGTGCACTTTCCGGGCTTGGTCAGATCCACGAAGTACGTGACGCCGTGCTGCGCAGTCTGCATCAGATAGAGGAAGAAAGCAGCTCAATTTCTCAGGTTAGTGCCTCGTTTGAAACCTCAGAGTCATCATTGGAAAAGATCCTCTCAGGCATGTCCAGTCTGTCAACCAATATGGCCAGCATGACCGACAATATTTCTGGCCTTTCGCATATGGCAGATAACATCAACACTTTTGTCACCACGATTTCAAAAATCTCTGATCAAACCAACCTTCTTGCACTCAATGCCGCTATCGAGGCAGCCCGAGCCGGTGAAGCTGGCCGTGGCTTTAGTGTAGTTGCCGATGAAGTTCGGGCGCTGGCAAACAACACCAACGAGTCGGCGAACGAAGTTTCAGATCTGGTTAAAAAGATCATAGATACAACTCAGCTCACGGTCGACGGAGTGAATGTCATTCAAAACTCCAACAACGATTTATCTTCGAGCATTGCCCACCTCAACGATGAATACGGTAATATTGTCAGTTGCTGCGGCTCTATGAAGCAGACTATTGTCTCAGCATCGCTGCAAACTTTTGTGCAGACAGCAAAGCTCGATCATGTTGTATGGAAGGGTGAAGTATACGGCGTTATTGCAGGCAATAGTAACAAGCAAATCACAGAGTTTGCCGACCACACGAGCTGCCGCCTGGGTAAGTGGCTCAGTGGTGAAGCGGGCAAAGTGATAAGTAAATCGGGATTACCCAATCGTATTGACGGCCCGCATCGAGAGGTCCATCGTGCCGGTGTCGAAGCGATGACTCTGTTTATTGCCGGCGAAAAACAAAAAGCTATCGGCGAGCTTAATCGCATGGAACAGGCCAGCCGTGACGTGCTTAGATTACTTGATGAAGTAACACACTAGTTTTATCCCGGGTGGTTCAGATCTGAGTCGCCCGGTTTATCCCCCTTTGTGCATCTGCTATCATCGCGCCTTTGTTATTTATCTGGGTAGTAATGTTATGATAATAGATGCAAATTGGCGCATATTGACCGTGGGTGATGGTGATCTGAGCTTTTCCTTATCACTGAGCAGACAGTTAAAACCCGGTCATTTATGTGCCAGTATCTATGACGATGAAGCCACCCTGAGAAGCAAATACCAGCTTCATGCTTTGGACAGCTTACGCGATTCAAATGTACCTGTGCTGAGCGAGTTTGACGTCAATAACCCAAGCTGCTGGGAAGCCTTACAAGGAAAGCAGTTTGACGCGGTGATTTTCCAGTTTCCTTTAATCCCTGCATTCCCCAGCAAGCAAGCATTTGAAGCTCAGCCACTATCGACAAACACACTGAATCGACGTTTGTTACGTAATTTTATCGACTTCAGCCACCGCTTTGCACTTGACCCGGCAGGCCCAATGCTCGCATTGATCACTTCGAAAGATGTCAAACCTTACTGCGAGTGGAATCTAGAGGACTCGCTATGTAACGGGCTGGACTATCATTATCTGGGCCAGAGTGAGTTCAATATAAAGGCATTCGAGGGCTATCGGATCCGCAATGTCGACAGAGATAAACATGTTAAAGATACCAGCGGTATCACCTATTGCTGGTCAGCAAAGCCTCACGCAGTTTTGCGTGAATCGCTTTATCTGCCACCCTATTTAACACAAAATCACTGTGCTATGTGTCGTGCTGGACCCTTTCTGAGCGAGCAAGATAAACACGCACATTTGAGGTCAAAAAAACATGCTATGATGCTCAGGCATGAAAAAGACTGGCTTGCCTACCTCAGTACGTACTAGGCACAACAGCTTTGTTGACGCGCTGGCCTGTCTCCCATCAGGTCCAGCCTGGCCAGTTCCTTCTCAATACAAGCGGGTTCTCCAAGCAAAGTACGCTGTAAAACTTGCTGCATCCAGCCTGGTAACTCTGTATTCAATGCATAGTACACCCACTGACTTTGCTTTCGTATAGTCAGAATACCCGCTTTTCTGAGTTGTGCCAGGTGCCTGGACACCTTAGGCTGACTGGGCTCATCCAGTGCCACCATCAACTCACAGACACACAGCTCCTGCTCCTGCAAAATCAGCAGCAGCGTTTTCAACCTTAACTCGTCACTCATGGCTTTATAAAAAGCCATTGGGGTAATGGGCTCGATATGTTGCGGCTCAGCTAACAGATTACGTACTTTGCAATTTAACTCATATAGAGCCTTACGATATGGGTTAAAAGACTCATCAACGTCCTCTAAAGCAAGTTGCCAGAACAGTGTTTGCTGTGTTTGTTTTCCTTCCTGTTCAGAGCATGCTCCCTGAGAAAGGTGAAGCATAATATCGCACTCTTCCTCATTAACGTCGTTTTGGCTGAAACTCAGGTTTCTGCTCAGTCCAAACTCGGATAGCGCTTGTTTTGCCCCAAAACTGATCTGTTGCGTGGTCATCGTATTACCCAGCAAGACATCTGGATTATGATGCTTTAACAAAGCACCAACTAACCAAATCAGGTCTGGATTTTCACCTTTCAAATAGATACTTTTCACTGCACGGCTCTCCTATATACGAATATGATTATATAATGAAACTGAGGGACAGTTAATATCCGGGCACAAAAATACGAGGATCTTAAACTAAAATGAACACACCATTTATAAGAAAAAAATACAACTTGGTAATGATTTTTAAATTAAAGTCACCTCGATTTATTCAAAATCGGAAATTACGGAATAATGTATACAAAACTATTGAGCAGTACCATTTTGATAAGTAGACTGGCGGCCTTTATTTATAGCGAGATTTCTCGATGCATGTTTTAAACAAAAGCTTTCTGTATGCCATCGCGTGCTTGTTACTGGCTATGGTTACCATTCAGTCTGGTGCTTCAATTGCCAAACAGCTATTTCCTCATGTCGGGCCAGAGGGCACGACGGCTTATCGCCTGGGATTTTCGGCACTGATATTATGTTTGGTCTTTCGGCCCTGGCGGCATTTGCCCAAAAACTGGCGTCCAGTGATTTTATATGGACTAAGCCTGGGTATTATGAATCTGACATTTTATTATGCGATAGAACGCATCCCGCTTGGCATTGGTGTCGCACTGGAGTTTACCGGACCACTTGCGGTGGCATTATTCTCATCCCGACGTAAACGAGATTACCTCTGGGTAGCACTGGCGCTTGCAGGCATATTGCTGTTACTGCCGCAGATGGGCGAAGTAGATGGCCTGGACCCGATCGGCGTATTGCTTGCACTCACCGCCGGCGCGTGTTGGGCAGGTTATATTCTGTTTGGCAAGAAAAGTGGTGGTCACGGGAGTGGCGGTGCGACAGTCGCAATCGGTATGAGTGTTGCGGCATTTGCCGTTGTACCCGTTGGGGTCGTATCACAGGGAATGGCATTGCTTGATTGGTCTTTGATCCCTCTTGGTATTGCGATTGGATTATTATCAAGTGCCTTGCCCTACAGCCTTGAAATGGTTGCGTTAAAGAAAATGCCAGCCCAGGGCTTTAGTATTATGATGAGTATGGAGCCGGCCATCGCAGCGCTGGCTGGCTTAGTGATCTTAGGAGAACTACTAAGTACCTGGCAGTGGCTGGCGATCTTTATGGTGATCGCCGCTTCATTAGGTAGCTCGTTGTCCGCCAAACAATAGAATTACATCGGCCAGGGCGTGACAGACTCGGGCGCCAGCTCAAATCGCAACGCCTCTGGCACCTGGTTGATTTCTTCAATCAACGGCAATGGATCAAAATGGCGTTGCAGCCAACTTTGCTGCTCCCACAACATGTGTAACACATCCTGTCGGTTTGTGTAGTCATGATCTGTCTCTGGCAACAACACCAGGCGCGCGCGTTTACCCAAGTCATTCAATGCGCTGAATAAGCGCTCGCTTTGCACTGGAAAGCGACCAGGCTGACGATCCTGATAGCCATGGATAAGAAGCAACGACGCCGTAATTTTGTCCGCATACGCAATGGGTGACGCGGCCAGATAAGCTTGAGGATCTCGCCATAAAGTGCCCGTTTGTTGTTCATAGGCAAAAGGCGCCAGTGTAAAATTATAAGTGCCACTGCGTGCCATACCGGTAACAAATAAATCCGTATGAGCCAGCAAATCAACGACCACAGTTGCTCCCGCACCCTGCCCGCCAATTGCTACTTTACTGACATCTGCAATCCCCTGTTGTGCTAACACCGCAACCGCAGCCTGAGCAGTAGACTGCCATTGCTGCCTTAACTGCGCCGCATTCTGCTCACCTGGCAAAGTGAACCCGTCAATTTCAAATACCGCATAACCTTGTGAGAGATGGGGCAAAGGACCAAGATGATCCAGAGGCACAAAATAATGAGGGGAGCTAAATGCTTGTTTTGTCTGCTCCGGCGACTTTACCCACATCAAGACTGGTACCCGGCCCAGACTGGGATCATAGTTTGTATTCAAATAGAGCGTACCGGTTATTTGTGTGCCATCCCCACGAGCAAAACTCAGCACCTCACGGGACAAACCGCGTAACGCAGGGTACGGATGTCTGAAATGTGTGATCTGCTCCTGAGAATTAAATGTCCGATCATGCACAAAGTAATTTGGCTGATCCTGTTTAGATTGCCTCAACGTGATGAAGCGCATGCCTTCATCATCCAGTAACGCCACAAACTGCTCAAAAGAAGGGGCCTCAGATTGCCAGATCCGGGTTCGCGTATTGGCTCTGGCATCAAACCGGTCGAGAAAGGGTAACTCCTCGCCCTGCACTCTTTCTGTTCCCTGAATAAACAAATATCTGCTGCCCACAACTTTCAAAACCGGGGCACCCAAATCGTTGCGGGTCATCAGCCACTGCTCAGACTGCGCATCAGCGACTTTATATCTCGCGACCTCCAGGGGATTGCGTTGCGGTGCCAGTGGGTTGATCACAGAAGTCCGCCAGAAACGCTCGCTTTCTGCCTGAGTGAGTATGGCAATATTAGAATCGCCCCAGTTCAGAGACACCAAAGGCTCCTGAAGTGCCATAAACAATCGAGGGGCGCGCTTAAATGGCGACGAGATATGGTACAGACCATACGCGTTCTCAGCATCACCTTCTTGCGCCCAGACAACAGTTGCTCCCTTGTCTGCACGCCACTGGAAATGACTACGCATTGGAGCAGCCGGAGGTGTTGAAATAGCCGCCAGAACATTTTGTTCTTCACTTAGCGATTCGGGAGGCATTACCGGTCGGTACAATTCATACAAGGCAAACCCAGTCATTCCCCAAACCTGCCAGACACTCGGGTGATTCGCCAGCGAGCGTTGTAGCGATTGTGACTGCTGTGGCGCTTCGAGTAAAGACATAGCCACCAGCAGATTAGTTGCATCCGGTGAAGGGGTAAAATGGTGGAAATAAGCTGGGCCACCAATGGCTACGGGCCGACCTTGCAAAGGCACTTTAATTAGCTGCCCCTGAGCATAATGCGCGAATACTTCTGTAGAGAGGTTTTTTGTGGTGTCAGTCACGACACTGAGTGCACCATGCGATTGCGCGACAACCGGTCCGCTCAGCCGAGATTGAAGAACAGTTTGTTGTCGTTTTCCTGTATGGTTTATAGCACTATTGACCACCAGTCCGGAGCTGTCAGGCAGCCAATGATAAGGGACTTCCGTGGTCACGCCATTGAGTGGAAAACGAGACACAGCGCGTAGTTCTCGCTGCTTGATGTCATAGACCCATAAACGGCCATCCTGCTCGGTGCGCAAGATAAAGGCCAGATAGCGACCATCTGCACTCCACCGTGGAGCAAATACTTCACCAGGTGGCAAGTTTTCTACTTTTACTTCGGCACCCGTCGCAACATGTTTAAAGCTCAGACCTGAATAGGTCACCACGCCCAACCGCATAAAGGTAGTGGGATCGAAGTGTAAATCGCCGTAACGCAGACCTGCTTCATCTGGCCGTTGCACGCTTTTTTGCTTGGTTAGTAGCGCCATCCAGACATGTTGTTCATTGAGCAACACCTCTGGCATTGGCGGCACGCCTACCAGTTGCGCAATTTCTTCTCTTGGCACCTGATAACCATCAGATGCCGCCAGCGCAGCATTAATCCACAAACAACAAGCTAAAAAAAACAGCAAAGCCGGGCTCTTTTTCACCACTTTTCTACCCTTGAATTCTTATCTCAACCTCTCATGATATAACGAAATTACCTAAATGTGCACTAGTTTGATAACAATCCGGTCAATTCTCAGGCTAACCCGGAGCACAAAGATTTTCGTCGCTATAACTACAAAAATATCTGATACTTAGTTGTTCTGAATGAGATTTTTTTAATATCGTTAGCGATCAATTAAAGCCTTCAGATTGGTTATGCACTAATGTTAGTGGTATAACGTGCATCTAGGCGCGAAGTTACGGTAAACTAAGGGTTCGTCAACCGTTTGAGCAGCTATTCAGGCCATTATGAACAACAATAAAAAGCCAGACAAAGTAACCATCTTCGATGTTGCCAGAGAAGCGCAAGTATCAAAATCAACCGTTTCTCTGGTCCTTACCCATTCCGACAAAGTCAGCGACAAAAGCCGGGAAAAGGTACTCGCTGCCATAGAAAAATTAGGCTACGTCTATAACCGTGATGCCGCAGCACTTCGTAGTAAGCGCTCCAACCTGGTCGCCTTGGTGATCAACGACCTGACTAACCCTTATTCCGCACAGCTGGCGGTAGGCCTTGAAAAACACATTTATGCACTGGGTATGGTGCCTATGCTGGTGAATACCAGTGAAGATTTGACGCGTCAGCAACAAGTCGTCAATACGCTCAAAGAGTACAATGTCAGTGCGTTTGTCATGGTGCCGGCACCGGGCACAACCATGGAGTGGGTCAATAAACTCGTCGATTCTGGTTTCCCTGTTATCAATATTATGCGGGAGATCCCTTACAGTAACGCCCCCTGTATTCTGCCCGACAATCAAAAAGGCACACACCTGGCCACCATGCATTTACTCGAACAGGGGATTGAGCGCCTGGCCTTTGTCGGTGGTACACCCGAGATTTCGGATTACCATGAACGTTTAGCTGGCTTTCGCAGCGCACTCACGCTACGCAAAGTACCCGAGCCCATGCCTGAAATTACCGCTCAGACCAACCGCCAGGGAGGTCGCGAAGCATTTAATACTCTGTATTCGCAATCCCCGGATACTCAGGCCATCGTCTGTTTTAGTGACGTCATTGCTTATGGTGCAATGGAAGCAATGCGAGAGCACGGGCTCACTCCAGGCAAAGATATCAAAGTGGTTGGTTTTGATGATTTGGCCGATTCCAGATTAATGAAACCCGCTTTGTCATCCGTGCGAATTGATGCTGATGATATCGGTAAACGCACCTGCCAGGCACTGGCAGAAATTATGAATTAATCGCAACCTGCGGTACGGACCCTAGTGGATGTATCGCTGCAACTCAGAGAATCTTCCATTTAAATGACACAAGTTTTAGTAATAGGTTATGTCTGGCCGGAGCCGAATTCGTCAGCCGCCGGCAGTCATATGATGTCCTTACTGCGCTTTTTCCGCGCGCAGAACTGGCAAGTTGAATTTGCCAGCCCGGCCCAGCAAACAGAGCATATGGCCGATTTAAGCCAGGAACAGATCACCTGTACCCCCATCGCCCTCAATTGCAGTAGTTTTGACGACTATATCGCGCAACTTAAGCCTGATATCGTGATGTTTGACCGTTTTATGATGGAAGAACAGTTTGGCTGGCGGGTCGATAAATTTGCACCCGATGCGCTTAAAATCCTCGACACCGAGGACCTGCAATGTCTTCGCAACGCACGTCATGCGGCACATCGCACTCAGCAAGCGTTCACCCTGGACAGCCTGCTCGACAGTGAGCTGGCTAAGCGTGAGATCGCCGCAATTTTGCGTTGCGATTTATCGCTGATCATTTCTGATTTTGAGCACCAATTGCTCACTACTCAGTTTGGCGTATCCTCCGACCTATTGCACCACTTACCATTTATGGTCGACTTGAGCGCACTCGATAATACAACGCCAGACTTTCAAACCCGCAAGCACTTTATGACCATAGGTAATTTTCGCCACGCCCCGAACTGGGATGCGGTACTTTACCTGCAGAAAATTTGGCCGATGATCCATAAACAACTGCCAGATGCAGAGCTACACATTTATGGCTCCTACCCGCCACCCAAGGCAACCGCATTACACAATCCTAAAACCGGCTTTTTGATCAAAGGGTGGGCAAAAGATGCACTGAGCGTAATGGCACAAAGTAAAGTGTGCCTTGCCCCACTGCGTTTTGGGGCCGGAATCAAAGGTAAATTGCTCGAAGCGATGATCACACAGACACCTTGCGTGACCACCGAGATTGGCTCAGAGGGCATGCATGGCGACCTGCCCTGGCACGGTGCGATAAGCAACTGCCCACAAACCTTTGCTGCCGAAGCGGTGGCCTTATACCGGGATGAAGCACGCTATCTGCAGGCGCAACAAAACGGACTGGCCCTGCTACAGGCGCGTTATGATAAGCAACCTTTAGAGTCTCAACTAAAACAAAAGATTACCAATCTACTGACCAATTTGGGCCCACACAGGCGGGCAAACTTCATCGGCAGTATGCTGAAACACCACACGCTTCGCAGTACCCAATATATGTCCCAATGGATTGAAGCAAAAAATGCAAATAAAATGCGTTGAATTTACGTGAGAAGTGGTTAGAATTCGCGGCAACTTAGGTTATTGCCTAAACTGGGTAGGGAGGCGAAACAAGCTGTTAGCTTCCTTACTCACTAAGTCGCTGTCGATTTTTACTTATAATTAGGTTACACGCCGTTGAACTCAGCCACCTTTACACAAAAGCGTAAGTTTATTGTTAAATTAGGCAAAATGCTTCATCAATACGGAACCCCGGCTTATCGCCTGGAAGCCCACCTGATGGAAGTTGCCACCCACCTGGGGCTTAAGTCGTCCTTTGTTATGTCTCCAACGTCCGTCACTTTTGTGATCTGGACTGAAGGACACGAGGATGAGTACACCCATGTTGCCCGCGTAGAACCCGGTGACCACAACCTTGGTTCACTGGCCGACACAGATGATGTTGTGAATCGAATGCTGGCAGGCGAGCTCAGTGTCGAGCAAGCCGATCAGAATCTGGATGCCATAACTCAGGCAAAAGATCCCTATGGACGGCTACTTACGGGTGTCGCGTTTGCGGTGTCAGGAGGTGCCTTTGCAATGCTAATGGGCACTAGCTGGAATGATGTGCTTTGGTCTGCGGTGTTGTCGATTCTGGTCTTTATCTTCGTCCTCTGGTCAACTCGCTCAAAGCGCGTAACACACATGCTGGAGCCCGTGGTGGCAATCGCTTCTGCGCTGGCTGCCTGTGCGATTTCGTCGTATCTGGACCCTATGGTTAATATCCGACTGGTCGTACTTTCGGCGATAATTGTATTTATACCCGGCCTGGCACTGGCTCTTGGCTTTGCTGAGCTATCAGCACGCCACTTGGTATCAGGGACAGCTCGGGTCATGGATGCCATTATGTTGCTGTTTAAGCTGTACTTTGGTGCGTTTTTAGGTATCAGTATTGGCTTCTTCCTGTTTGGACAGAGCGATTATGTTCAGCCTGCCCCGCTCCCGAAATGGACAGCCTGGATGGCAATATTGCTGCTGTGTAGCAGCCTGATTGTGATTTTCCGCACTAAGCTGAAACACGCCAGCTGGTCAATTGCGTCGGGTTTTATTGCCTATGCAGCCAGCATAGGCTCAGCTATCTACCTCGACTATTCACTGGGGACTTTTGTCGGCGCATTTGCCGTAGGTGTGTTCAGTAATGTGTTTAACCGTACCGTCAACGCACCCGCCTCGATTGTCGCGATGCAGGGGTTGATTGTGCTGGTACCCGGGTCAAAAACCTATATTGGTTTAAACTCGCTAATTGAAGGGCAGAACTTTGTGGCAGCCGATCACATCGGCCAGCAGACCTTTTTGATCTTCATGTCTTTGATTGCCGGCCTTATCTTTGCCAACGTAGCATTGCCACCTAAGAAAAGCCTGTAAATCGTGTTTGGCAACACCTAAGCAGTCGGGGTGTTGCCAAATGACTTCATTGCCTGTAGTTGCGGCTACTCAATCTCTCCTTTGCTTCAAACGCATTTTGGGTGACAATCAAAGTCACACTCTGGTGCAAAGGAGCTCACCATGAACGACCACACAGAACAAAAACTGGCAGCCTACCGGCTGGTGCTTGAATACATCAAAGTCTTTTTATGGCCCGCTATATTGATCCTGGCCTTCGCTGTCTATGGCGATAAGCTATTCAAAATCATCGAGCAACGAGAGGTAGATGCGTTTGGATTAAAGCTGGGTAAGCAAATTGAAGATATCAGCAGCAACTACGAGGCACAGATAGCACAGCTCAAAAAAGACATTGAGGCCAGCCAGGAACCGGCAACACTCCTAAAAAAAGTAGACGGTATCCAGGTTAACCTGGCCAAGCAACTGTCCAGCGTAAAACAGACCGTATTACTGACAGAGACGCCGACTGTACCGAACAGAAAAGCACAGGTCGACCAATATGAGCGGGCTGGATTTAACGCTATCCTGGCACGAGATGTTTCCGAAGCCCTCTCACAATTTAGCGCAGCTCAGGCCATTTGGCCCGATTATCATAATGTGTCCGAAATAAAGCGCTTACTCAGCAAACAGAAAAATCAATTACAGGATAGCCAAAACACCGCCTGGCAAGCTGTGTTTGATACCGTTTTGACGCAGTACTCCTGGGGAATGCCAGATGATATCAGAGTGCAATTCAGGCAAGTCGCAACAAAGTAGTCATACCAATTTGCTTAATTAAGTGTTCTATTTTGAGGCAAGAAAATAGGGTCGATAACACCGCTCCCGCGTCCAGCTATCGCTGAGGCACCTACGTCCATATAGGCGAGGCAAAAATTTTGCTGTTTAGTCGTACTAAATGAGAAATTTTTAACGCCATTAGCACCCTATTTGCTCCTTCCAATTGAACAGGTATTAAGTGAATTTGGTATCATGCTAGAGCCAGCGCCGGGTTGTGGCCAGAAAGTCTCTGTATGCTTGTCCATAGCAGTTATGCAAGAAGCGCTCTTCAGGTTTAATTTGAAAACGGGTTAGATAACCAATAAAACTCAATGCTGCAAGCCCCCCCACTGGCGCAGCGAGATACCAGTTAAATGCCAATAGTAAGCACAGGAAGCCCACATACATGGGGTTTCGGGTAATGCGATATATGCCGCTGGTCACCAGAGTTGAGGCTTTATCGATATGCACCGGATCGACGCTGGTTTTGTGGCGGCGAAATGCAATCACGCCAGCCAATGCGACTCCCACGCCAACAGAACTCAGTAAAAAAGCCCCACAAAGCCTTATCACCTCACTCAACTCCACACGATCGAATAGCTGTGCCAGCCCCCAACTAAGGATCAGATGCAACAAGAGTACGACTATAGGCGGGATCCGGGTATCTAACGGGTGAATCTTGGTATCTGACATGCTGGTCTCGCACTCCTTATCAGCAAAATGTGTCACTTGATTGATATACCGCAATTATTTATCCCATAAAGCAGACAGTTAATCGCAAACACTGGTTTTCAGTCAGCGCTAAAGTAAAATATTACTCACTAGCACTACACTTCGCGGTCTAGTTTATAAGAAAGCGTAATCCCAGAGAACATTTATGAAACTAATTAAAACCTCGCTCGCGCTTGCCATTGGCCTTGCCAGTGCCAGCACCTTTGCCTCATCGGCAAATGACACAATCACAGTTGAAGATATTCCTACAATTCAACGCGTTATCCAAACAGCCGTTAGCCCTGATGGGGAGTCAGTTGCATTTCGTCGCTCTGTCCCCCGTGAGCTGTATGTAGACCGCAACGGTAAGAACTACAGCGAGCTGTATGTTGTTGATGACGAAGGTAATGAAGTACCTTTCGTCACAGGTAAAATCAACGTAGGTAAAATTGAATGGTCAGCAGATGGTAAATTCATTTACTTTACGGCCAAGAAAAAAGCAGACAAATTCACCTCACTTTACCGCATTGCAGTAGATGGTGGTGAGGCACAAAAAGTACTGTCTCTGAAAGGCACCTCTATCAGCAAGTATCGCCTGAGCCCCAACGGTAAGCAGGTCGCTATTCTGGCTATGCCTGCCAAAGATGCAAGCGAGAAAGAGCTTAAAAAGCTTGGCTTTATGGCTGAAGTGTATGAGCTTGGCCTGAAAAACAAGCAGCTGCATTTGTTCGACCTGGCACAGACAAATAAACCCCTGACTCCTGCCGTGGTCCCTGTTGAGGGTTACGTGAGTGACATCAACTGGTCTGATGATACCAGCAAATTATTGGTGAAGACACAACCGACTGCCCTGATCGACGATCAATACATGAAGTCTCAGTGGCATGTAATGGACGTAGCGACACAGAAGATCACCACTTCATTCAAAACCGAAGGTAAGCTGGGTGAAGCTGAATTCTCACATGATGGTAAGTACATTGCCATTTTAGGCGCGGAAGACAAGCACGATCCAGCCAAAGGCCGTTTGTATCTGGCCAATGCCAAAACCGGTAAAGTGGAAGAGTGGATCCCGAATTTTATGGGCCATTTCAAAGATTTTGAATGGTCAAACCGCAAAAATGTTCTGAACTTTATTGCTGATGTCGGCGCTGAAACCTTCATCGCGCAAGTGAAAGTTGGTTCAAGCAAGTACAAAAAGCTGGTTAAAGAAGGCAAGTTTATCGCTCAAAGCCTGTCCGTATCAGACTCAGATAAAACAATTGGCGTACGTGCAGAGAGCCCAAAACACCCAAGTGAAGTGTTTATGGTTCGTTCTAAAAAGCCAACCCGTTTAACCAACTCAAACCCCTGGTTAGACAACAAACGCCTGGCAAAACAAGAAGCAATTAATTTCAAAGCCCGTGACGGTGTGGAAATTGGCGGTGTGCTTATCTACCCACTGGATTACCAGGAAGGCAAACGTTATCCCCTCATCATGGCGGTGCACGGTGGTCCGGAAAGCCATGACAGAAACGGCTGGCTGACCAGCTACTCAGATCCGGGTCAAATGGGTGCAGCACGTGGCTATGCGGTGTTCTACCCGAACTACCGCGGCTCAACAGGTAAAGGCGTTGACTACTCTAAACTGGGTCAGGGCGACTATGCCGGCAAAGAGTTTGACGATCTGGTCGACATGAAAGAGTACCTGGTTAACATGGGCCTAGTTGACACCAAGCGTGTTGGTATCACAGGTGGCTCTTACGGTGGTTACGCTTCAGCCTGGGGCGCAACTAAACTGACCGAGCACTTTGCAGCCAGTGTGATGTTTGTAGGTGTAACCAACCAGCTGTCTAAATTTGGTACGACCGACATCTCAAACGAAATGTTCCTGGTACATGCCCGCTCTTACCCGTGGCAGAAATGGCAGTGGTACCTTGAACGCAGCCCGATTTACTGGGCTGGCCAGTCGAAAACACCACTGTTGATCATGCATGGTAAAGACGACCCGCGCGTCCACCCTGCTCAGTCTATGGAACTGTACCGCTACATGAAGGTACAAGACAAAGACGTACGTCTGGTTTACTACCCTGGTGAAGGCCATGGTAACCGCAAGGTCGCCGCTCAGTATGACTACAGCCTGCGCTTAATGCGCTGGATGGACAACTACCTGATCCACGGCAACAAAGACATGCCAGCGTATGAAATTGACCACGCCGCAAAATTAAAAGCGGTGAAAGAGCAAAACAAGTAAACATTTTTTTACTATCAAAAAACACAAAAGGCTTGCCACTCTGGCAAGCCTTTCAAGCAAAATCGACTCTCATAAACGCAGCACTCTGCATTTTAGATATCATTGGATTAACAATGAAGAGCGACTGCCTTAAACAGTCAGCTACCGCTACACCTCATTTTATAGTCCGCAAAATTAATAATAATCGAGTGACACTGACTTCATGATAAATGTGTAAAAAACTGTTTTATTTTCCGCAGTACACGCCTATAATTCGAACGAATTTAAAAATGGTGACATGGAGTCAACAAAATGAAAATGAAGTTATCCGGAAAGATCCTCCCTCTAATTGCGCTAACCACTCTTGCAGGCTGTATGAGCACTGGTCCACATTTAAAGAGCTCTGTCTCTGAGGGTGTAGCTGGTATAGAAGCGCGTCTGCCTTACGCCAATTACAGTAACTACTTCGGTTACGTTGATAAGTCGGTAGTACCAGAAGGCAAGTACAAAGGTAAAGATACATATTACCTGTACGTCTGGGTCCCTGCGGCAGTCGATGAAATTGGTGTTTCTATGATTTCACCTGCAGTCGCTACACCAGGTGACAACGACTTTGTTCACGCAAACTTTAAACCAGGTATGGCGAAGGATGCCAATAAGTTTTTCGACACTTATATCGTACTGGATCGCATGAACATCATAGACAGCAACGGCATCTCTGATGGTGGTAAAGTGTTACAAAACCTGGGCCGTAATGACGACAGTAGTGAGCTACCAGCTAACCCAAGTGGCGCAAGCTACAATTCTTTGCTGCGTAAAACAACCTCTATGAATAACCCAACTGAAGCACTGGTCCGTGGTGTCTATCGTATTGGATTTACCTCGTTCCGCTCTTCTGTTGAAGGCTCGTTTGAAGCAACAATCGGTACTAATGTTCCGGGCGTAAAGATTGCCGCTTCTCTGTCCGAGCTGGATGCACTGGTAAACAAAAAGCTGTAATCCAGCTCCATCCCTAGCCAATTAAGTCATGCCAGCCGCTGCTTCGTTTTGTCAGGGCTGGCATTTTAATTTATCACTCGTACTACTTTATCTTTATGCTCAGGCCTGACATTTACTCAGACCGAACCAGCTGTCGACCTGCCGTAAAATCGCTGAGCAGCCTCCCTGCTTAACCAGCGAACTTCCGGCAGCCCGGTTACCATTTGCACGGGAACGGCCTGAACTGAAGTTTTCGACCCCATAATTTTCAACCACATTTTGCTTACTTACAAAACTGTCTGTACTGCGTTCAATTTTACCACTTAACATCAAGCCGAACGCCGCGACAACGGCAGTGCCTAGCACTATTTTTTTCATCTTTCCTCCTGTTTAATCATGTTGTTACCAAAGAAAAAGGCGTGAGTACTCTGCTGCGTTCGGTTGTGTTGTGACAATCCAAACAACACCGGCTCCGCACTGTCTGGCAGGTATAAGGTACCAAACATCCAATCCCAGATGGCCAGATTACTGCCATAGTTTTTGTTGCGATGCGCCGGCTTGCAACTATGATGTACCTGATGCATGGCCGGACTCACGATAAGATAACTAAGCCAGCGTGGAAATCGCAAAAAAGTATGTGAATGGACTAACGTACCGCCAAGCAGTAACACGCTAAACGCAAATAAATTAGTGCCCAGAATCAACATTTCTGATGCATCTTGCCCAAGCGAATAGCTGCATAGCCCAGCCACCAGCATGCTGGCAAAATAGGTGACTAGCAGACGGAATATCGCTTCGAGAGGGTGAGCCGGAAATTGGTAAAAGGCGTAAGATTGGTTGCACTGTGATGGCGGCTGTGAATACGCCATAAATATGGATACTGGTGCAAAATTCTGTGATACCAGTAGTTGAAGAAGTCGAATACCACAAAAGCAATGAGGGTGGTCACGGCCACTGAGGCCTGTGGTGTCACCCTTAACTCACTGGGACCGACAATCGACTCCAGCCATGCAGAGACAAACAGACTGTCGTTTATCACTCCCCCGCTCAGGTACCTGTCTATCAGCAACGCAGCACTGGCTAGGCAAAAAGAATTGACAATCAAAGAAACATAATCGATACGACTGGATTGACTCCACCAGATCCGGGTGGAAAGAAAGGCCCCTTTCAGGGTTTTCCAGTTAACACGCCTGTTTTGTTTGCGCTTTTTGTAATACAAGAACACAATCGCAATCAATAAATTGGTTGCGACAAACACACTCTCGTTAGACAGAATTTCGGCTACAGGGTAGACAAGCAACAGCTCAATAGCCCGAATAAATTCAAATATCAGCTCCGCCATGTATTGCATTATTGTTGTTTTTTTAGCAAAAACATGAGAAAAACGTTACACAAAAAGTATTCACTTGTCCACAACAATCATGTTCAGATGAGCTGAGTCTTGGCTTTGTCTAGCTTCAGTTAGCTAACTTCGGACAGTCCTTTCGTCTTTACATTGACGGGAACGCCCGTATTGCACCAATGCTGTCAGCAAGATAGCCGCAAACATTATTCCCGCAAATGGCAGTGTGTTATCTGCATGCAGGAGCGCAAGCAAGAGCCCCACCAAGGCCCCACTGCCAAAACGTAAAGTGCCGATAACCGCCGTCGCTGTTCCACTGTTTTTTTCAAATTCCAGTAAAACCAGGGCATCCGCATTGGCTGCAACGATCCCCAGGCTCATCATCAATGGCGCAATACTAAACACAATATAATACAAGGATAGGTCAAACAGACTGAATACAAGTAATGCAGTAGCACTCGCAACACCAAGCCCCAGCCCGAGATAGAGCATCTTTCTGGAACCTAACTTAGGCACCAGACGGGTATTTGCAAAGCTCCCCAGCATCAGGGCAACCACATTAAAGGCAAAAAGCACACCAAACAGCTGCTCTGAGACATCAAAATAATCAAGATAGATAAAAGGTGCAGAGGTCAGAAAGCAAAAAAAACCAAACGAGACCAGCATTGAGCTGACAATATCTGGCAATGCCGCACGGTTAGAAAGTACAGTGGCGTAACTGTCAAAAAATAAATGGAGCCCACGTTTATCACTTTTGTAGATGGGCACTTCCACCAGATAGAGATAAGCCAGAACCATCACGACAAGCGCATAACTTGCCAGGGTCAGAAAAATCCATTGCCAACTGGCCAGGCCCAGAATAGCCGACCCCACACTGGGAGCAACCAAAGGCGCCAGCATCATGATCATAGAAACATAAGACATACCTTTGGCTGTATTAGCCTGATAGATATGACGAATAATGCCTGGGACCACAACCGTTGCAGCTGCGCCTGTAAAAGCTTGAGTCGCTCTGAGCCCCCAAAGGTGCGAAATATCACTGCTGAACGCCAACAAAAATGAACTCAGTGCAAACCCGCCCAGTCCAAACAAGGCCAGCTTGCGTCTTCCAAGTTGATCGGCCAGGGGGCCATATACCAGCATGCCAAGCGCATAACCTGCGAGATAGATACTCAGCGAAAGCTGCACGTGCGGCATAGTTGTGCCTAAACTATTTGCAATTACTAGCATTGCTGGTAAATACATATCGATTGCCAGCGGCGTAATTGCCACAATACTGGCAAGCAAGGGGAGTAGAATTCGGGTGTTGAAAGCGCGTGCAGAATCGTCCATGACATTCCAAATACAAAGCTAGGAGGCGTCGATTGTATCAGTTTAAGTATCAATCTGCACCTCGCCCCCTGCCCTATTCAGCGCATTAACTACTTCTCCCAGCGAGAAAAAATGCGATAACTCGCGGCGGCCCCTAACACTGCGTTTAGCGGAACAATCCCAGGCATAAAATGACCTGCCAGGACGCCCAAAGCGACTGCTGCAATAGCGCTCCAACGCACACTTTGCCATTGCATGTGCTCAAATGCGTGATAACGCTCCCTGTTGAAAATATAATCTGCGATCAACACCCCCCCAACTGGGGGGAGCGCGGCAGACAAAAAAGTCAGCCAGCCAACGAAGTGGTTGTATAACCATAATGCGCTAAGCGTACCAATAATGCCGTTGAGCACTGCCAGATTACGACTTGACCAGCCTGTAATATTGGCGAATCCGAGTCCAGATGCATACAGTGCATTATCATTGGTGGTCCAGATATTAAGACCCAACACAACAATTGCGGGCAACAACAGGCCTTGCAACATCAATACCTGAGCGATATCAGACTCACCGGTTGCCGCGCTACCCGCCGCACCAAAAATAAACATCAGACTGTTTCCAAGGAAAAACGCAATCAGCGTTATTAATACAGCACTGGCGGGCTTGCGGGCAAAGCGAACAAAATCAGCAGTTAATGTGCCCGCTGAGATAAACGACCCAACCACCAGAGCAATTGCTGCGCTGATGGGCAGTGGCGTTGTCGGTACAAGCGACTGCAATTGACTGATCCCACCAACATCTTGCACCGCCAACCATACAGAGTACCCTCCGAGCAATGCTATAGCCGGAACAGCAATCACAGACAACGCCATCAACGCTGAAATACCAAAATAAACCGTCGTTGTCATGGCAAGACCTGCCACGATGATCAGCACATTGGTATCTATGCCAGTTGCTTTGTGAACAGGAATTGCAAACATGGCTACCCCAACGCCAAACCAGCCAACCTGCGTGCCGCCCAACAGCAAAGAAGGAAGCCAGGATCCTTTAACACCGAATGAAAATCGCGCGAGTAAATGTGTAGACAGCCCGGTCGATGCCCCTATATAACCGAGCGCAGCAGTGTATAAGCCGAGTAACAAGTTACCAATGAAAACCGCGAGAAAAAAATCGTTAAATGAGAGCCCGGTACCCAGGGTTCCCCCTGTCCACATACTGGCGGAGAAAAACGTCAACCCCAGCATCAACAAGGATAACGCTACGCCGCCTTTTCTGGCTGATTCCGGAACGGGCTTGAGTCCATAATTACTGTCTTCAGTCACTTTGTGGCCTTTTTGATATAACAAACTGATACCTTATTACAGCACACAACAGTGGAAAAATTATGGAGTATATCAGGCTCCGGATCAGAGAATAGTCACCGCACTGGGTTTTAACCTGTATACTGTAATTGGTTTTTTCAAAGCTTTAGAATCAAAGACTTCGCCGTTTTCTTCTGCTTTGTGAGCCAGGTAGCGCCGCGACTTTTCTAACGTCAACTCAAACACCTCAAACCGGCCTGTAGCCAGCGCTGTTTTACCAACCGCCGTCATAGGAAACACCATCTCACCATCACGCACTTTCACCGTGATCTGCTCCCCCTTTTCCACCTTGAGTGTCATCCAGCAGCCGCGCTTTTTACACACTTTCGTCACGACCCCTTTCACCGTGACATCTGTTTGATGATATTGCTGCGCCTGAGTTAACAAACGTGTGGCATCAATAACATTAGCTTTGTCAGCACCACCGGCAAACTCTGTCGGCTGCGCCAGGCCAGGCATGACACATAGCAAAGCAAACAAGCTCAGACCCAGTTTATTTAACATACCATTCTCCAGGTTAGACGTTTTTTGGATATCGTTTTTGAAGATAGTCCAATCATAACAAACCCTCACTAAAAACAAAGCAAAAAACCCCTCAATATACACAAATTAATTACACATGAAAACACCCCAGATGCAACCTGCTTACAATACATTACATACCGTCTTGCATCTTAAAAAAGATGTAATTACCTTGAATGGGTAAACCACACTAACAAAAAGGAAAATAATATGAATAAGATGATTAAATCTTCTCTAGCACTCTCGATTTTGGCAATGCTGAGTACAACGGCCCAGGCTTCAGCTGAGCAATGGCAAGGGTATTACAAAGGTCAGTGTGAAGTGATCTCACCGGCTCGCGGCACGCTTTATCAATTTCCAATGTCACTGGAGATTGGCGCATCAGTCGATAACAAGGCTGACTGGATAGTTACCTACGGAGAAGGCGCACGCAAAAACGTTCGCAACTACAGCTTGCTGACACTCAACGAAAACCTGGGCCATTATGCCATCGATGAAAACAATGGCGTTGTCATTGACCAGTACCTGCTAAACGATGAGTTTTTAAGCCTGTTTGAAGTCGGCAGCACTAAGTTGCAAGTATCCTATAAGCTGGATAGCAACGGGACGATTGACGTTAACATGAATACATTTAGCTTTGATCCAATCCGTGAGTCAAAAGTTGGGCACGTGGTTGTTTCCAATTATCAGGGTAATACCCAGCAAAGATGTAAACTGTTTAAGTGGTAATCACACCAGGCAGTCGGCCTGTTATACCAATTCTCTTAATTAAGTGTTCTATTTTGAGGCGAGAAAACAGGGTCGATAACACCGCTCTCGCGTCCTGCTATCGCTGAGGCACCTACATCCATGTAGGCGAGGCAAAAATTTTGCTATTTAGTTGTTCTAAATGAGAAGTTTTTAACGCTGTTAGCGTCCTATTTGCTACTTCAAATAGACCAAGTATTAAGTGAAATTGGTATTGAACCAGACCAACACATAAAAAGATAAAGCGGGCCCTCACCCGCTTTATCACAGTTTGCCTGATTAGCCACCGCCTCCACCAGTAACGGTACCTTCAACAGTCACCATAACATCCACCTCATCTGTTCGGATACGGTATTGGATACTAGTGATAGTGTTACCATCTGCTGACAAGAATAGATTAATGACCGGACCATCATCGTCTGCGCCGTAATTAATCTGTATACGTTTTTCTTCCTCAAGGTTAGTGCGATCAAATATGGCCATGATATCACCTTGGGCATAACTGACACCTGTGTCAAAATCGATAGCGCCATCTGAGCCAATCACCACAGTGCCGCGTGAATGGCCTTCACCTACAACTCTGTATTCCCCGGCTCGTGCTGTGACTAACTCAAGACCAGCAATTTCGTCACCCCCATCAATAATGAACGAACCAAGTAGCATATTTTCCATGGTAAACAGATTGATTTCATTCAACCCCGATGCGGTCACAGACACTTTGTAGACAAATCCACCATCGTCATCTTTATATACGTATTCGCTGCCTTCCATCATGACATCATCAAGCGACATTTCGTCACCATTATTGGCATCCGGATCTGTATCTATAAACATCATGCCCGAACTGGAGAATGTGAACCGTACTTTTTGCCCATCAGCATAGCTGCTGCCACTGTCCGAAAGCTTAAACACCATATCAAACACCTTACCTTTTAGCACTTCAGGCAACATGACATCATCATCCATATCATCGTCGTCATCGTCTTTTCCGGTCAGCGTCCAGGTGTAGGTCAGGTCTGATGTCACAGTGACCCCCTGAGTGGTAACAGAGTAACGCACAGAAACCACAATCTCGGTATCCGAGCTGCTCACCAGCTCAAACGCCAGATCATTCACCGTCAGCTGTTGCTGAACAAATGAGTCTTCAATCTGTTTTTTAATGGTTTCGAGATCACTGGGATCAGGTGCAGGTACGTTATTAATTGTAATTGCAGGAATTTCAGTAGTAATACCCGCGACAGTTGATGTACCAGTAATGGTTAGCGTATTGCCCTCTCCATCATTACCGTTGTTATCATCATTGTCGTCATTGTCGTCATTGTCGTCATTGTCGTCATCATCATCAGAATCTCCGCCGGAACCAGATGATAACCCACCGGGAACAAAATCCAATTCGAGAGACCCAAGATCCAAACTGGCAAAAATGTCACTCAGCCCTTCCAGAGTCTTTTTAATGTTGTCCAGGGAAAACGTCGCACTCAGGTCGTCGGTTAAACCCACTTGCTGCGCGTACGCCTGAATTGCACTGGTGTACTCACTGATAAAATTACTGGCATTATACAAAGGAGATTCAAAAGCCTGGTCGCCTACCTTGCCATCTATGGTGAGATCTAAAAAATCAGCACGTAATGCATCAACAATCGCCAGCGCTGGTGAACTCGCTGAGCTGCCCATTTGTGCCAGCGCAGCCAAAGAAACCGCATATATACCGGCCTGATCACTACTCGCAGTGACTCCACTGGCTGCATCAATCAGTTGCGGAGGCACTGTGATATCAGTCAGAGCCGGGGCCAACGCCACACGAACCTGTTCATTGACAAGGTTAACGGCTTCAGCACTGGTCGCGCCGGTATTTAAAATTGCCGTAGCGGCAATTTCAGTGAGTGTCGTCACGCCCACTTCAGACTTAAAAGAACTCAGCACAGCGCGAAGCGTTGTATCGGCGCCAAGAGCCAGAAAAACGCCTTTGGCTTCATCGAAGTACTCAGCGTCACCTCCTCCCAATACCTCAACAATAAACGGCTCGGTAATGGCAGAAGCCAATGTGATGGTAGCAACACCTGTCTCTCCGGTATTGCCCGTGGCCCCTTCAATGGGCGTGTTAGTGGCGAGTAAAATGAGCCTGACATTTGCATTTTTGGTTAATCCCAATGCCGGGCTCACTTTGATTTCAGTGGTTTGTGCAGTTTGATCTGGCGTGTTGTTATTGTCGTCATCATCTCCCAGGCAGGAGGCAAGTATGAAAACAGACAATATGACAAGCCAGTTGCGCAGCTTGTATATCTTCATGGTAGTTCCTGGTTTAGACGGTTACTGATAGTTGCTCTGGCACAGAAAGGATTGGCTCCCTCACCACGCCACAGCAACAACAGTTTAGTTTAACGAAATAGTTAACGCCTATTTTTTAACCAAAAAATCCTTTTTTTATTTGTCTCCCTCATAAGGGTATTGATGGTGAATACGTTCACGGCAGGTCATCCCGAGATACTCACAGGTTTTCTGGATCATCTCAGTGAAGCAAGCAGGTGCAGTCTCATGAATCGAGTTGGATAATATGGAAAACTCCTTGGTGCGCAGCTTTCTCAGCTCGGGCCGCAGTGTTTCATCATCCATAAAATCGGTGATGCGATCGAAAAATGCCTTCATTCTCGGTGTAACGGCATACCAATATACCGGGGATGCAAAAACAATGTGATCATAGTTCAGCAATGTGCGAAATAATGAACGAAAGTCATCATTATAATTGGTGCGGTTATAGCAATAGTCGTTAATGTCATAATCATCGAGATACAAAGCATCGGCCTCTAATTGCTGCGCAAGCGCTCGCACCGATTGCGCAGTGTTACCCTGCTTATTTGAGCTGGAATAAAGAATAATGGACGTCACTGTGGTTCTCCTTTGTGTTATTTGCTGCTAGTCTAAAACCTCAACTAATATTGAGGTAAAGTATTCAGATGAGCGTAATGAACACACCGGAACGAGATGAGCCCAGACTCAGCGTCGGGCAAGTCGCTAAGCGTGCAGATGTTGCCGTCTCTGCACTTCATTTTTACGAAAACAAAGGGCTAATCCGAAGTTGGCGTAATAACGGTAACCAAAGGCGTTACAAAAAAGATGTGTTGCGACGTATCGCCATTATCAAAGCAGGTCAGAAAATGGGCATCACGCTGGCTGAAATCAAACAAACCTTGATGTCTCTGCCACATAGCGACACACCTAGCAAAGATGACTGGACCAAAATGTCCAGCATTTGGCGCACCCAACTTGATGAAAAAATTGCCTACATGCAACGGGTTCGCAGCATGATTGATGGCTGTATTGGCTGTGGCTGCTTATCTATGAGCCGCTGCCCGATGTATAACCCGGACGATATGGTTGCCCAGGCGGGCAATGGGGCTGTACTCATCGACAACCCAGAACAGGCAAAAAACGTGAAATCTTGTTATGATATGGAAAATCACAATAAAGGAACAAGCGAATGAAAAAAACGGCGCTCAGCCTTTCTCTGGCAGCCATTTTTGCACTGACTGGTTGTGCTCAGACTACGACTCAAACAGATGCTCAGCAAGCCAGTTCAGTAGCCAATCAACAAACCAATGAAACAGCATTCAAAGCGTTTTCAGATCAGTTTATTGAACAATACTGGCAACAATATCCAGAACAATCTATGTACTATGGCTATGGTAAATATGATGATGTCATCACCATCCCGGATGCTGCGAGTCGTACAGCCAGCCTGACCTTTATAGATACGCAGTTAGCAAAACTACACACTTTTGACTTAACAAAGCTCAGTGCTAGTCTCAAAATTGACTATCACCTGATAGAAAACAGACTCAAAAGTACCCGGTGGGAAATCGAAAAGTTCAAAAGCTGGCAATGGAACCCCAGTCGCTACAATGTCTCGTACGGCTTCGCGACCATTCTGAACAGCCGCTTTAAGTCTGAAGATGAAAAACTTCGCCTGGTCTTTGATCGACTCAATTATGTACCTGCGTACTATCACGCAGCACAAGCCAATATTAACGATCCTACTTTGGAATATACCCAACTTGGGATCCAGCAAAATAATGGGGCATTTAGCGTTTTAACTGACGACTTGTTGACCCGGGTCGATGCGCTGAGCACCTTTAGCGAAAAAGAAAAAGTAGAATTCAAACAACGCTTTGCCAATGCCAAAACAGCCATTCATAGCTACATAGATTTTCTGACTGCGGTTGAGAAAAAGATGCAATCTACTGGCAAAACCCGAAGCTTCCGGATCGGTGAAGAACTCTACGAAGAGAAGTTTGCGTTTGATATTCAGTCGGGTTACACGGCAAAGCAAATGTACCAAAAGGCACTTGCGGACAAAGCCCGCGTTACAGCACAAATGATCAAGTTAACCGAGCAACTTTGGCCCAAGTATTTTCCGAATACAACACGCCCGGAAAATGATGCCGAAGCCATCGCCACCCTCATCAAACACCTGTCTCAGCGCCATGTCGAGAAATCTCAGTTTGTTGACGAAATCAAACGCCAGATCCCCGAACTGGAACGCTTTGTGATGGAAAAAGACTTACTGACACTAGATCCTGAGAAACCGCTGGTTGTGCGCCAGACACCAGATTATATGCGTGGCTTTGCACTGGCGTCGATTTCGGCACCGGGACCTTACGAGAAAAAAGAGAACACCTACTATAACGTTGAGCCACTGGATGGACTGACGGATGAGCAGGCAGGTTCAATGCTACGTGAATACAATCACTGGATTTTACAAATTCTGAATATTCATGAAGCAGTCCCAGGTCACTACACTCAGCTGGTTTACTCTAATACCTCTCCATCCCTGGTGAAAAGCATCTTTGGTAACGGTGCCATGGTTGAAGGCTGGGCTGTGTATACAGAACGCATGATGCTCGAAGAAGGATACGGCAATTTCGAGCCTGAAATGTGGCTAATGTATTACAAATGGAACTTGCGTGTTATCTGCAACACTATCCTGGATTATGGCATTCAGGTTAAAGGGTTCAGCAAAGAACAAGGTCTGGATCTGTTAATGAACGGGGCGTTTCAGGAGCGAGCTGAAGCCGAAGGAAAGTGGCGCCGGGCAACGCTCAGTCAGGTTCAGCTTACCAGTTATTACAGCGGATTCCGCGAAATTTACGATCTGCGCGAAGAACAAAAGAAACAATTGGGCCAGGATTTTGACCTCAAAGCCTTCCATGAAGAGTTTCTCAGTTACGGCAGTGCGCCAGTTAAGTTCATACGTCAACTGATGAACTAAGCCCTGATGCCGGGTTGAAAGATCCGGCATAAACCATTGATTTAGAAATTAATACCCCACAAATATTCGTCTTCATCTCTGCTCCGCCAAATAAATTAGTCAAAATAATTGACCAAACACATCACCGGCGCTACATTTTATTTTCATTAAAACAACATGTAAGGCCACAGGAATGACCCCTATAAATACACTTACCCGAACTTTGCTCCCGCTATTTCTTAGTGCATGTACCATTACAGCGTATCCAATCAACGCCGAAAATATCCCAGAACTGGCACTCCAAGGCACCGACCATACCGTCACCGTAAGCTGTGAACATGATCAGCAGGCACTCAGGCGCATGCTCGACTATCTTCATGCCCTGTCATTTGACATGACGGTCGAATTTTCGGGTCAGTGCATGGGGCCAATTCTCATCGAACGTGATGGGATAACACTGGCGGGCCTGGATCAACAAGCAGCGTCGGTCAAGCTCAGCGACAGCGATGAACAGCAAAGTGCAATACGCGTCAAATCAGCAATATCCACACTTAGGAACTTTGCAATAGACACTCCAAAAAATGCGCTGTCATTGCACGTTGACGCCAATGCAACCGTCGCAATAGATGGACTTACAACAGCACATATTTTTGACCCAAAAGCTCCTTTTTACCCCTTTTTTGCGGATGAAAACAGCACGATCCATGTGAAGAACCACAGAGGGTTACAGTTAAAGGTATCCGGCAGTTCAGCAGCTAACCTCATGGAGGGCAACCGTCAGGTGGCATTAAATGTCACCGATACTTCCATGGCCCGCTCAACCAGCAGTAATCAATTTGATGATGTTGAAGTGTCAGGTAACGGCTATTTTCTGGGTGACAACCAATCCAGCATTAAACTGCTTAAGATTTGGAGTAAAGGCGTGGCTGAAGTGAACAACCAAAGCTCGGTTAATGAAATCATGATGGGTGGCCAGACTCTGTTCGCGGCATATAGACAATCGAACATCACAGGACCCTACAGACTATGGGGCAATGTAGTCTTCGAACTGGAGCACTCTTCTGCGACCGGGTGGCAATCCGTTGACAAGCCAAACTCAATCATCTCGGGTCACAATGCAACAGTGAACGGCGTTTTTTATCCGGATTGGGATTGGCATGGCCAATAATACTGATTAGCAAAATCATGGTGTGGGGACCATTGCGGTCCCTGATGAAATTATCATTATGGATATTTTATTCCCCAGTAGCTTGCCTAAAACCCACACTATGTTAATATTCGACCGTCTTATTAGTAGTCTAAGTGACTATTAAATATACATATAATACTAATCTATCTTAATGCTCGACCAATAAAGGTTAATTCTGCAGGTCACTGTGTAAAAACGTCTCAGTTTTAACTTGTCATACGAGCCTGGACTCGCCACATTTTTACCCGGTTGTCACAAAGAGTGTCTTGGCAAAATTGGTTATTTCATTACGTGGATTGGTTTAAGTTGCACTCTCCGCCTCTCCTGGGAAAGGCTAATAGTCATGCTAAATGGGTGACTGTGTCAGAAGACAAGGACAGATATTCGGAGTAAAGCAATTTTCGCGACATACGACGAGTAACCAGGGAATCTAATGGAAGTTAAAACGTTCACTTCACGCCAATTAGTGGGGATCAGTACCCGCACCAATAATCACTATGAGCAGACCGAAGGAGAAGGTCAAATAGCCCAGCTTTGGCAAACATTTAGCCAACAATACGCCCCTTTATTACCAGAAGGCAGCACACTCTATGGCATCTATTCAGGCTACGAGTCAGATCATCATGGAGACTTCGACGCTATGGCTGCCTGCGATGCCTCTTTATTGACGGCACATGCTGACACAGATAAAACACTACAAGTCCAGCAGCTAGATGGCGGACGATACCTGAGTTTTGCGGCCCAGGGCGAAATGCCGCAAACAGTCATTCGCCTGTGGGAGCTTGTCTGGCGCTACTTCGAACAAAGTGACTGCCCATACCAACGCGCCTACCATCAGGATATAGAAATCTATCACCAAAGTGATGAAGTAGAAATTGCTATCTCTATCCGTTAGTCATAGCAACCTGGTTGTCGGGGGCAAGCTTTACCACGTGTACAAATCACGCGTACATCATTCGCTATCCCCCGTTCTATCCATTTGATATTTAAGATTTTAGCCACACTTTGCAATTGCTTTTTCAAGTGCCAGGGTACCACACTCGCACCGCCTTGCTTAATACACAGTGCCTGCAGCTCTTGTACCACTTCATTCGCATCCAGCCCCTGCGCTGCAATCGCCGGGTTTAAATCTATTCCGGCACAAAGCACATGGGGATTATCCGCCACGTCATTCACTTTGATAGACTCACAGCAATAAAGCCGGGGTTGATTATTCACATTGAGCACAGACAGTTGTGCGCTGGCTTGCATGGCCTGCTCCTGAAATTTGCGAAACACAGCCCAGTGCTGGCATGGATCTGCAACACTGCGCATATTTCCCCAGGGCAAGGGGATGCCATTGCCGCGATATACCGCTTTGAGTTTGCCAGGCAAATAGGCGTCAAAGTAATGCCAATGTGGGTAAGGCGAAGCAACGGTCATCCTGCGCATAGCCACCGAGGGAGAGATCCCCAGCGCCTGATGTATGTGCGTTTCATAGCCATATGAATCTAACAATTGTCGATAAGCCACTTTAGGACACAACAATGCACCGGCAAAAAAGCTGGACTCAAAATCATGCCACGCAGAAAGAATATCTTGCGCATTTGGCGCAGACTCATCCGCATTGGTTCCGCCACTCACTCCTCCAGAGCCGAGCACACATTGCAGTCCATCTCTGTTGTGTAACACCGCATGACCCAAATGCACAGCCAAGTCGTATTTAAGTCTGGGCTGGTTTTGCAATAACATACGATTGACATGTACCTCATTCGGCGGGGCAAAATAAGAGGTAATGACACGCTGAAACATATGTCCACTTTCATCGATAACCTCTCCCGGCGCTTCATCAAACCAATGCACCACAAGACCCTGTGCTTTGAGCATGCTCAGCAGAGTATCCACATTCAAATAGAGATCTTTACCACCAACTTCTTCTGCTGCACGTTCAAGATCGGGAAAGTGATTTTGGTGATGTTCCTGATGAGCGCGGATCAGCAGATGAGCAAACTGGCGCCCGCTAATCCCGGTCTGAGACAACATTTCCGGGATGGCTATTTGTAAAATTTCATTATCAAATAAAAAGTTAGGTTCCAATGCCATGCCACTGATCCCACCATGGCGACCTTTTTGTGGCGTGATTTCATTTACTTCAGGCTCATTGTCCAAAAACCACTCTACTGGCTTTTGAAACACCTCAGCCAGATTCTCAAGCATATCACTGCTGGGCGTGCGTTTACCTCGCTCAATCATAGACAGATAGGATACCGATGGCGCCGATTGTGGATCAAAGCGAATACATCGGGCAGATAGATCCTCAAGTGTTAAGTGATTTCGCTTGCGTAAATTACGAATTTTGGTGCCCAGAAAGTGTGACTTTCTCATGAGTTCTGAATTTTTTTTCACCGCTTCATTCCTGTTTACGTCTGTAGGGTGCCTGAACGCTTATGCCTCACTACTATGCCACAGCACATGGTCAGACCAGTTTTTGTAAAATTTACACTGTAAAATTCTTTTTGTGAAATTTATCGATTTTTTTTCATACACTGAATTTGTCAACAGAAGCTTCTGCGCCCTACCGGGACTAAGCAGGTAATTAATAATAGTAGCGATATTTTGCCTTGTGACGACAACAGGTGATTCGACCAACAACTAAGTCATCACCGCACACAGCCAAGCTTATATCGGGTAACATTGGTAACTGGGAATACACACATGAAAGCACAAATTCAGCAAACAGAATTAGAAAACACCAGCACAGAATGTCAAAAGCTGACCGTCGCAAAGCAGTACCTGGATCAGCATTGTCCTTTAGAATTCGGCTCTCATAAAGAAGTAAGCTCTTACGTCGTTTACTACAACCATTTAATGGTGTTCTTTGCCGATGGCCAACATTGTGGTCTCAAAAATTCCAAGCAATTCGTTGCTTTATGTGGTCATCGTGAATCTCCCAGTGCGCTATTGTTGAAAAAAGCGGACGGCATGCACATTGAACTGAGTTTTGACACGGGCTGTGAGCCTCGTCATCATGACCGCGCCCACCTGAACGATGTTCAGTACGAAACACCACTCAGTGCCGTAACTGGAGAAGGTGAAGCAGGCAGTCGTATGTGGATGAGTTTTGTGTCCGGCGTGCAATATACCTTAGTGACACAACAAGACCGTAAATGCTATCGCGCCAAAAATGGCGAGGATTATCAGCTATAACCCAGTGAAGTTAGACTTTCCGCCAGATCGGACATAAGTAAAGTGCTCGCAATCATGCGAGCACACGGCTGATAGCCTTTGTTAACCCCACCTAAAGCGTTGCGCTCCTCAGCCAGTTACAATTACAAAAACCTCAGATGTCAGTAACGCATTCAGATTAATTTCAGCTAACCTCAATATAATCTCGCTCTTTTTTATTGCGCACATGGGGATTATGAAACTCGTTATCGATTGGTTAAGAAGCATTAACTGGATGCTCTGGGCATTGTTATTAGGTATAGTGTGTGGCCTTATTTTTGGTGAACGGGTGGCATTTTTAAAGCCACTCGGCGAAGGGTTTGTCAAACTCATGCAGATCACCATATTCCCTTATATCGTTGTCAGTCTGGTAGTAGGCCTGGGCAAATTTAACCCGGATCAGGTTAAATCTATTTTAATCAAAGCAACCACAGTCATGATCAGCCTTTGGCTGGTTGGTTTAGCTGCTATCTGGGCGTTTTCACTTACCTTACCCAGCCATGATGCGGGCACTTTTTTCTCTCCAGCGTTGGTCGCCAGTGCCCCCGACGTTGACTTTGTCAGCCAGTACATTCCCGCCAACCCCTTTGCTTCTATGGCTGAAGGCAATGTGCCTGCACTGGTCATATTTTGTATTGCGCTGGGGCTGTCTTTAATTTCCAACGGAAAAAAGAACAATCTGCTGGATGTGTTGGAAGTTGTTGGCCAGGGATTGTCCTTGATTTCGAAGAAAATCATTAAACTCTTTCCTATCGGGATCTTTGCGATGACCGCCAGCACTGCAGGTACCATCAGCATGGAAGAGCTGAACAACTTACAGATTTATCTGGTTCTGGTCACCTGCCTGGGTGTTTATCTGATGTTTGCCTTGCTGCCTATGCTAGTCGCGGCGTTAACCCCGGTAAAATATCGCGATCTCGTTATGGTGATGCGCAATGCCTGGATCACCGCATTCAGTACGGGCAATGTCTTTATTGTCCTCCCAGTGATCACTGAAGGAATAAAAACGCACCTGGCAAAAATAAAGCGCAGTGATGAAGAGTCAGACCACATTGCAGAGGTGCTGGTGCCCATCGCCTATACCTTTCCGAGTCTCGGCAAACTGACAACATTGATGTTTGTTACCTTTGCAGCCTGGCTTACCGGCAGCCCGGTTACCCTGGAACAGATCCCCAACGTCACGCTGTCTGCCATGCTGAGCTATTTTGCAAACGTACATATCGCCATCCCTTACCTGCTGGACAGCCTGAAAATTCCGGCAGACAGTTATCAGCTTTATCTGTCAATGTCAGTGCTGACAGCCAAAATAGTGTCGCCAACAACTGTGATTTACATTTTTTCCTTTGTGTTACTGAGCATCTTTTACACCAAACGTCAGCTACATTTGAAGCGGATACGCTCCCTCTATTACCTGACTTTGCTCAGCACCCTGCTACCCGTTTTTATGCTGCTGAGCTTCACGGCCAACAACCACCTGGCCCGTGATACTCAGGCAGCGGATGAGATCATTGCCAATATGGTGGTCTCTGATCAGGTTCCCGCCGAAGTACTCAATCATGTGCCTAAAGCCTACCAAAGCGGCGAGCTGTCTTTGACGAACATAGAGGTGATCAAGAAACGGAATTTATTGAGAGTGGGTTACCTGGTCGATAACGTTCCATTCAGTTACTTCAATCAAAAAGGTGAACTAGTCGGATTTGATATCAGTTTGGCACACAAACTGGCGGCTGATCTGAATGTCAAAGTTGAGTTTATTCCCTTTAAAAAAGCCCAGCTTGCAGAATATCTTAACAAAGGCTTCTTTGACATTGCGATGTCGGGGCTGGAAATCAACGTTGCGGACCTCAGCCAGATCAGGTTTAGTGATCCCGTCCTGGAATTACAGTTAGCCTTAATTGCCAAAGACCACCGGCTTAAACAGCTAGCAACCCGGGAGCAAGTGATAAACTATAATGAACTGCGCCTTGCACACGTAGAGTACACCCCGTTGATGCAGGACCTGGCAAAAAAATATCCGCACATTCAGGTATCCGCATTATCCAATCACCAGGCCTTCTTCGAGTCTGACGGACAGTTCGATGCCATGGTGATCAGCGCCGAGGCTGGATTTGCCTGGAGCATGTTCTACCCCGAATTTGGTGTGGTTGTGCCTAAAGGCGCGCAGCTAAAATACCCAGTGGGCTTTGCAGTTGCGAAGCGCAATCTGGATATTCTGAGCTATGTTGATGCCTGGCTGAGCATACAGAAAAGCCAGGGACAAATAGACAAAAGCTACGACTACTGGATCCTCGGAAAAGGAACCCAAAACAAACAACATCGCTGGTCTTTAATGGACGAGCTGGACTACGACTTTGACTTAAAACTCAATTAATCAACAGGTGGCAGGCCTTTGCCTGTCACCCTCCTGACAACAGACAGATTCAATTCAGCGCTTGTCATTACATCAAGTAGCTGATCAGCACACATACAAAAGCAATCACCTGAAGCAGTTGCAGGGTCAATAACTTTAATAAAAACGGAAGCTTGATGGTTTTATGCCTTAAAACCGACATGATCTGCAAAGTCGCCATGTGTAACGAGCTGGCAGACACGATTAACAGCAAACGCTCCGAGATTCGTTCTGTGCCTTTTTTAGACAGCGCTTTGTCTCTTCCATACACCCCAAGTACGATAACACAGGATAGCAACAGATATGCAGGGATAGACCAGGCAGGTAAGGACAGCGCAATCACACAGGGCGTAATGGCGAATACCATTAGTATTGCAGACAACCCCCAGGACACCTGTAATAAAGAATACACAAAATACTTTTTATACATGCTAACGACAGCTCACTCAGAACATGGCGAGAAATTTACACGAAACACCTTAAACAAATATCCCCTGCACGCCTTTTGTTATGAAGGCTGCAATTGTTGATCAAGCCGTTGAGCGTTAATCATGATAAATAACTCTGCCGTTGCCTGCGCGTCAGCCATGGCTCTGTGATGTTGAGTCAGCGAAATCCCCAATTCAGCGCAGACTTTATTTAATGCGTATGATTTCAGCCCCGGCAACCACTTCCTGGCCTGTTGAACAGTGCACAATTTAGGCTTTTGAAAGGATTGTTCAAGACGGGCAAATTCCGCTTTAATAAAGCCCATATCAAAATTCACATTGTGCGCCACAAATATCGCATCTTGCATAAAGTCCTCTACTTGCTTAGCAAGGTCAGAAAAATATGGCGCATTTGCGACCATCTCGTTACTAATACCCGTTAACTCAGTGATGTATTTAGGGATCCTACGTGTTGGATTAACCAGGCTCTGCCATTGATCAACGACCTGACCATCAACGACCTTCACCATGGCAATTTCGGTAATACGATCAAACTCTTTCTTACCTCCAGTGGTTTCAACGTCGACCACGACATAAGCCTGTTGTGGTGCAATCTGCCAGCATACTTGCTGAATATCCACCTTAAATCCGGACTCCATGAGCCGCCTAATTGTCACCAGCTGATTGCGTCTGAGACTATCTCCGGGTGCTTTGACCTCAACAAATGAGACATCATCGCCATTCATACAGATCAGATCCGGATAACCATCCCTGAGCATTTTAAAATCTTGACACATTGCGAGCAGATGCGTTTTAAGTGCTGCGATAGGAATAATCCGGGCCACCATCAGCACGAGATCCAGTGTTGAGCGATGCCAAAAGACCAACCTGTTCGGCTTGCCAAAGTGCGCAGTGGCCTGACGCAGCAGCCAATCAAATAAACTCTGGTTATCCAAGATTGCGCCGAGGATCTGCTCAATCTCCTCGCTATGTACCTCATAAAACTGATTATATTTCAAACTTCGCGGCGTTAAATCAAATTCATTACTCGGCGCACTGGCTGTGGATTCATAAAGCACAGGCCAGAAGGCTAAAACAAATAACATGCGCCAGAACTGATTTTCACCATGATAAGCATTGCAGCCCTGACGATGATACCAGGCAATTGCCCCTTGTTCAGGATACCCGACATAGGCCTCATCGAGTGCGATAGGCGGGCCGCTTTGACGCAGCATATCTGTCAGTACAGAGGTACGCTTGGTAGTAAACTTCAGCGCTGAGAAATCTTCGGCAAATAACAGCAACTCTTCATTTTGAGGACAGGACAACACCGCTTCCAGCTGAGTCCGGCAAGCATCATGTTCCCCGGCGGCATATAAGGCACGAATATACTTTTCTTGTGACTTGGGATGGTTACTGAGCGCAAGCATGGCCATTGCGAGCTCAGGTTTATCTGGCTCCAGCTGACAAGCCAGCTTGTGTGTCAGATCATCTCGCCTGGCATGGGCCATTGGTCCCTCTGCAGCTGGCACCCGCGCTTGACTGATCTGCTCAGCCAACAGTGCTTTACTCTCTATATCTATATTATTCAAATGTTTACACTGACTTAGATAAAAATAGGCACTTTGCGCCTCAGCCAGTTCAGAAAAGTGTGCGTTGCCTGTCGATATGCCTTCACGTGTTTGCATGACACCCAGATCTCGTAATGAAAACTGCTGCAACGTCCCCCCGAGTTTGCCAAAAAACAGGAATAACCAGTATTCAAATTCCGCTTTGATTGGTGCACAAATGTGCGATTCAAACACCGATGTGCCAGTCAGGGCAACGCTTGCACTCAGTGTCCGGACAAATTCAATCCACAGCGCTTTTTTTGCAGATTTAGTCGGAGCCGTACCCGTTATTTTTCCTGATGATGCCAGTTCGACGACAATGCTCTGCAACTGCTCTTTCGTCAGTTCATCCAGCAGTGCACCGCTATCCTCCGCATGCGCTGTATTAATCAATCCCCTGCTCTGCAACTCTCTCAGCGCCGCATCAATATCCTTAATTTCTGAGTAGTTCAGCTGTGCTCGGGTTACAAATACCCGCTTGCGATTAATAATACGCAGCAGCAAACACAGGCAATTCTCATCAAGGGCGCGTAGTTCTGTGAACAGCGACTGCTGCGATGGTGTTAGCAAATGAATACTGGTTTTTGAAATAAATTCCTGCAATTCATAGAAGTGGGTAAGATAGTACTTTTCTGGTAACGCTTTTAACATAAACTCTCGACTCTAAGTGGCCTCAGCGCGATTTCATTTATGTGCTGAGGAAAATGGCGCTTCAAAGTTAAGTAATCATCAAAAGAGTTCGTTAAAAACGTCCTCGAATTGTTCTCCATTATTCAATCTTTCTAAGCCACTGTACATGGTCTTTGGGTTCATCGGTTTAACAGCCATTAATGATGCCTGATAGTACTCAACCTTAGTATTTGGGAAGTCACTCAGATAAAACACCGACTTAATCTCAGCAAGTTCATCATGTGTCAGGTCGATGTTTTCTAATAAAAATGGGGAACGATAGTCCACCTGGATCCCTGTTCCTTCAATAAACCAGGCAGGTAATTGAGTGAACTCAACAAGCAGGTTTGTTCGGTGTCTGACTTCAGCATGGACAAGCTCATGGGCGACAACATTTGCATTGAGCCCCTTGGGACCCAGAAAAATACACTCTCTAAAAAAGCCAGTACTTTGCATGCCTGTCGGGTTAAACCCAAACTTTGCATATTTGGTTTCTGCGGTCGCGATAATTCTGGGGCCAGAAGTAGGTGCACCATAAACATGGGACACTCTTTGTACAGCACTCTGGATAGCATGAGCCAGGTTAACTTGTTGTCGGCTGTCGATACTTTGATCAATATATAAATTGGGAGACACTTCATTGAAATCAGTAGTGCCTATTAGTTCGCAAGCAATTGCCTCTTTCTTGAAAAAACCACAGGCCGCAACAAACAATGAGATTAAAACAACAGCGACTAACTTAACTATCTTCACTTATTTTCCCACAACTGATTGCAATATCGTCACCAGAGTAGCCGCTTTAGTAAACTACCCAATGATCCCAAGCCGTATACTATTCAGGTAACTTAACAAGAGTCAAATCACCACGCATGCTACGTAAGTATATTGACAGGAGGCTATTACATTATTCTTCTACCACGATATGTTCATAGTCGAGGTGCTTTTTCAGACAAGTCAGTAAAGCCTCTATTGATACAGGTTTACTTAAATAATCATTCATACCGGCTTCGAGGCACTTCTTCTCATCACCCACCATCGCATTGGCAGTGAGCGCCACTATGGTAATGTCTGTGTTTGACTTACCCGCCTGTCCTTTGCGAATGGCTTTGGTGGCATGAAAGCCGTCCATTTCAGGCATCTGACAGTCCATCAAAACCAGCGAATACCCCTCTGAGTATTGGTATTCTCTTAGATTACGCAACACCTCATTACCATCACTAACAACATCGACAGATTCAATGTCAAGCTTTTGCAACATGCTTACCGTCACAATTTGGTTAACCTGATTGTCTTCTGCTAACAAGATGCGTGGCTTTGGTGCCCATTTTACCGGTGTAGTATCCTGATGCGGATCTTTCATGCTTTTTAGATAATGCGTTGTAACCAAAGGCTTAGCATTAGCGAGCGCCTCACCATCATCAGCAACCACTGACAGCGCATTAAACAGGTCTTCGGTTGTCGCTGGCTTAGGGAAATATCCAGAAAAGCCCAAATCAGCAAAAAAGGATGCATCTCCCTGATGACCTATCGACGTCATCATTATGAGTTTGATACCCTGGAAGCGTTTATCTTCTTTTATGGTTTTGCCCAATTGCGCACCGTCCATATTGGGCATCTGCATATCCAGTAATGCAATATCAAACATTCGACGCTCACCATCATGATGGCGTTTTTCGCATTCAGCTAACGCGGCTATTCCTGAAGAGGACTCAAATACCTGGGCGCCCCAGTGCCTGAGCTGCTGACCCAATACGGTGCGGTTGGTCTGGTTATCATCCACAACCAGTAACTCTAGCTGGGACATGTCCAAGTCTGGAAGCACCTGTTTTGACTGAGCACTTTTCTCCAGCAGTACCATAAAAGTAAAGGTACTGCCTTCGCCTTCGATGCTCTGAACCGACACATCACCGCCCATCAGCTGACACAGTTTTCTGACAATCGCAAGTCCGAGCCCCGTTCCACCGTACTTTCTCGTCGTGGACGAATCAACCTGAGAAAATGAATCGAACAAGGCCGCGCTTTTTGCTTTAGGGATCCCTATGCCAGTATCCGTAATAGCGCACTCGAGGCGCAGCACATTATTATCCTGCTCAATCAGTTTCCCCTGAATGATGACTTCGCCCTGCTCAGTAAATTTAATGGCATTACCAACCAGGTTAGCAAGGATCTGGCGGATCCGGCTCGGATCGCCTTTGGCCATGCTTTCTTCGATATCTAACGTGTCCAGCACAAGTTCAAGCCCTTTACACTGGGCCTGTAACGCTGCGGCTTCGGCGAAGTCTTCAAACATACCTCGCAAATCAAAGTCGAGCATTTCCAGTTCAAGCTTACCCGCATCTACTTTTGAAAAATCAAGTATGTCGTTGATCAGGTTAAGCAGTGAATTGGCACTGCTCATAGCAAGTTTTACTCTGTGTGTTTGTTGTTCGTCGAGCTCATTGCTTAGTAGTAAATTGAGCATACCCAACACCCCATTCATTGGGGTACGGATCTCATGGCTCATAGAGGCAAGAAACTCACTTTTTGCCCGACTAGCCTGCTCTGCCTGACTTTTAGCCTCTGCAAGTGCCCTTTCCTGTGCAATTTCCTCAGAAATATCCTGAATAATCCCCACATAAGCCAACAACTCTCCCTGATCATTGCTCACCGGAGCAATGTGCAAATTGTTCCAAAATGGCTTACCCTGCTTAGTGTAATTAAGAATAACGGTGCGATGTGCTCTGCGCTCTTTAATCGCCTCAATCATGTTGGCTACCGCTTCAGGTGCCGTTTCTTGACCTTGCAAGAACTTGCAGTTGGTGCCTAGTACGTCTTCGCCATAACCAGTAATAGAGGTAAACGCGCTATTGATGAAGGCTAGTGGTAGACCCTGTACTTTCGCATCCGAAATAATAATGCCCACATCGCAGGACTCTATGGCATAGGCGAGCAGGTCATTGTGCTCTTTTGCCTGACTTAATGCCTCCTGGTACATTTTCTGATCTGTGATATCGGTCAAAGAACCAGACATACGAATGGCTTTTCCTGAGTCATTTCTCAGTGCCAGCCCCTTAGAGCGAAAATAACGGTAATCGTTTTGTTTAGTCCGCAAACGAAACTCCACATCAAAGCCGCCATTGCCATTCAAATGCTCTTGCAATGCAGAAAATGTGATGCTTCTGTCTTTTGGGTGTAAGTGTTGCTCAAGTACTTCAAAACGATCTGGAAAGCCAGTATGGTCAGAGGCGCTGTAACCCAATAGCTCTCTGTAACGCGGTGAATAAAATACATCGCCACTTTCAATGTCCCAGTCCCAAATCCCATCGTGGCTGCCTTCAATTGCTAACTTAAAGCGCTCTTCACTTTTCTTAATCTTTTGCTCTGACGTCTGAAGTCGCTTAAACGGATTAAGAAGTAACTGACGACCAAAAAATAGTAACAGCAGAAAAGACAGGGACAAACCAATAAAAATGGCTTGACCGAGCTCTACGATAAAATCAGAGACGCTATCATCTATGGTTGACTGACTGATCATCAGACTGACATGAATGTCCGTGCCCTGTATTTGTGCATTGTGCAGCTCAACGTATTCAGAACCGGGCGCTGCATTACTGTATCCAACCCATTGCCCGGACAACTCAACCGCCAGAGCTTGACTGCTCAGATCCAGCGCCAGAAGATTGGCCAGATCCGTATCAAACTCAGCAACCAGTACGCCCTCCGTGAATCCGTTATATTCAATGGGCACAGCAATAACAAAACTAAATAACTGCTCATTACGATGCAAAATCACGGCGTGAGACAGTCGACCATCAAGTAACTGCTCCAGCCATTCACGCTCTTCTTTCTCAGGATCTAATACCTGACTGCTACGATACACGGGCTCGCCAAGGACATTGTACAAAGAGATCGGCTCCCTTTTTCCCAGGATACGATACTCAGCCAGAAAGTCAGACAAAGAAGCACGCGAAATGTCTGACCCCATAACGCCATTGGCAAGAATAGGGTATTGTGCAAGATCTTTAAGAAGTACCAGGCGGGTGCGTAAAAACTGTCCCAGATTACTGACTCCTAACCGAGCTTCGGTCTGACGGACCTCAGTTTGCACCTTTCTAATGGCAGTATCAGCATGGTTACTGAGCATAACCAGACTTAAAGACACAGACAAAACCAGACTGCACAATAAAAATGCATAGAATGCTTTGTCAGAGCTCATTTTAAATAGCGACTTCACGGCATTATTATTCATTGATTGTTTTGTACCTTGATACTGCCGTCAGCGTTATAACTGGCCATACAGATATCATCGAGGCCCAATGCTTCATGCGCATCAGGCTGTGACTTTGTCCAGGGAGAAAAAGGCTGTTTGTACACTTTAATCAGACCCTGGACTGGCTTCGTCAAGTTCTCCAGCGCATCACGCAACGCCGCTCTGTCTTTTTTGACATCACCACTTAAGGCAATTTGATCAAGCGCGCTAAGCATCACCCGGCCTAAATCATAGCCATGAATGAACCCGGCGGGTGACTGAATAAACTCACCATTGATCACTTTGTCGGGATATGAAGCCACTAACTGCTTCCAGACCTTAGCGGCAAACTCAGAGTGTAATTTTTGCTGGAAAGAGAAACAACTTTGCAAAAAGTGTAAGTCAGTACCCGCGCGCAACTCATCAGCTACCTGCGCAAAAAAGTTACCGCCTGTTATGCCCCAATGGCTGATTATGGCCGGGCGCTGCGCTTGCGGTATTTGCACAATGGCTTTAACCAACTGCTTGCCTTCCAGCGCGTTACCCACAAAAATCACACAGTCATGACCTGCTGCAACAATCTCTCGCAACATGATCTTGGTGGCATTCATTTTCATGTTCCAGTTAAACCAAGTCACGGGGGCTTCCGGTTGTCCTAAGGTACGGGATATGGTCTGATAATTTGACTTCCCCCATGGCGTACGCTCCAGCAACATATGTGATGAACGACACTGCTTTTGCTTAGCAAACTCTACCAGCCTCACTCCGGCTTTGGTGTCGTCAATCGACAATCTAAACACCCAGTTACTGGCGTGCGGATAACGTGTTATCGGCCCGCCTGCAGCCCAGGGGACCAACAGCAAAATACCCTGCTGGTTAATGAATTCACGATGCTTTATATAGGGAGGTGAATGCAAGCCACCAAGTACCAATAATGCACTGTCATCCTGCAAAAAACGCCGCATAGTCAATAAACTGCGATTACTGTTACCACGGTGGTCTTTTTCAAGCAACTGCAGCTTAAACCCCTGAACCTCAAAATTACGTTCCCTGAGTGCGCTATTGAAGCCCATCTTTATGGCCTCTGCTGAGGCGTTATGGCTACTGTAGTCAGAATCATGGTAAATACGCAGAACCGGCCGATCATCCGCGTTTACAAAAGTACTGACAGATAAGGTGCAAAGTAAAATGACTAACAGTATACGTTCCATATAAATTAACGCATTAAGTAACTGATTATTTAAAGTTAGACTATTTCAAAAAGATTGCTTAGTGCAACACCTTATCAATCTTTTTAGTCGGGATAATGGTATACCTCTATCGGCTGACTGCGTCCACTGAGCTCGACTTCAGCAACCCGTTTGAGTTGCGTTAGCTGCGACTGCTTTACACTTTGCTCGCTGATAAGCAGTGGATGCTTCAACTCTTTGGTTTTACTCTCAATGCGTGCAGCGACATTCACGGTATCGCCAATCACAGTGTAGTCCATACAACTGCTGCTCCCGACATTACCCGCTATGGCAACGCCACTATGTATACCAATTCCAATTTTAATGGCGGGTAGTCCTTCTGCAATAAACTCTTGATTTAGCAGCGCCAGAGCCTGCAGCATTTCCCTAGCGGCCTCAATGGCATTTTTGGCATTGTTCGCTTCTTCCTGAGGTGTACCGAACACGGCCATAATGGCGTCGCCAATGAACTTATCTATCATGCCTCGATGAATAAAAATCACACTGCTCATTCGGGAAAAATAACGATTAAGCAGTCGTGTTATCACTTCCGGGTCATGCTGTTCGCACAGCCGAGTGAAGCCCCGAATATCGGCCATCAATACAGTGACATTACGCTTCTCTCCGCCAGGTTCGATGTCTATATCACCGCGTTCAACAGCTTTAACCAATTGCTCAGGCAAATAACGCAGTAACCGCTCACGATGGCGTAATTTGGTATAAGTTCCGGTGATATAACTGGACAGAGACCACGCAAGAAACCCGGAACAGATCATGATTACTTGCTCATGGATCTCAATCGCTCTGGCAGTGTGACTGTGCTCCAGCACCAAGGTTCCTGTGACAACACAGCACAAAGTAGAATAGTAGATAATCAACTTACCCTGACGAAACGCACTCATAATATTGAATAGTAACAGTACGCTCACCAGCATTAGTTCGAATTCGGTCTGGTGCAGATCCTGCAAAAAATGCTTAAAAACGTCTAAAGACTCGACCTCGAGAGAAACGACGAGAATGATCGCGTAATCAAACAGAATAGACACATATTTTAGCCAGGGTTTATATCCTTCAGAACTGGCCCAGTGCACCACCAAGGCACACCAGCAGATCACCACCGCAATGGTGACTAAGTCGACTACCACCAACGTTGTGTCCCAGCCAATACTGTATAAACCAATTATCAGCTCTGTAACAAACAAGGCAATCAGGCCATAAAAACGCAGCTTGTTCACATGGAGTTCCATCTCCATTTCTCGTCTTTGATAACAATCGGTCAGCAGCTTGTCAAAACTGCTGTCTATGTCCTTTAACCATTTCATCAATCAGCTCGGCACGTTAGCAGGATTACCAACAGTTTAGCCTTAAGTGACGCGATTATTTAGCTTCAGCAACATGTTTTTGTACATGCTGGCGACCGCCGAGGGGCCAAGTTCTGGATTATCTATAATCAAGTGATTGAATTTAGGAGAGGAGTTTAGCTCAATCAGATAAAATTGGTCATCCTGCCCGAGAATAATATCAAAACCAACAAACCCGATATTTGCCAATTCAAACACAGGCTTAACAAACTCGAACAAGGCGGTGATCAATGCCTCGTCTTGCTCAAGCGTGGCCACTTCATTCTTTTCCCAATAGCGCACATTAAACGTCTGTGCCATCCCTCTTTTATATGCCAGTAAAGGTTCACCAAAACCGCAAACCAGACGATATTCGGCCTTGTTTTCGACATATGCCTGCGCCAACGCAAGGTAATCATAGTGCTTTGACTGACCATTAAATATCTCAGTAAAGGCGGCAATAAGTGATGCCTGATCGCGACACAAATGGACATTCACCCCCAGTGCACCACTGTTACTTTTCACCACCACCGGGTAACCAAACTGGCGCTCGACGGCCACAACAATCTCATCCATGGTTTGATATTGCAGATAGTGCTTGTACTCATCCGGCACATTTGGATCGAGAAATGAAAGTGTTTCAGGCATAGCGACAACTTGATTAAACGCCTGATAAGAGTGCATTTTATCCCTGCATATACCGTAGATGGATTCGGAGTTAAACGGGGTTTTATTTAGTTCAAAGTACTCGGCGCCATGATTAAAGTACACCCTAACCAGATTTTGTTCGTTATCGATGCATTCGTATCTCATCCCCAGCTGTTTACATGCCTCAATCAGGCAGGCGACCTGTCTCTCCAATTTACTTCTCCGTTTCGGGGCGCTATGCCACCTGTTGTCATGGCGGCAAGTATCCCTGCGAATCCGCCGTTTGGCAAGCCCATGACTGAGTTTAAATGGGCATGAAAAAAGGAGGCAAAGCCTCCTTATAGATAGCGTTGTAACCTTATGCTCAGGTAGGATCCCCACCTGACATCTGGCTTTGAATATAGTTAGGTAAACCCACAAGTTTAATCAGGCCAATGTGTTGTTCCAGCCAGTAAATATGATCCATTTCCGTGTCATCAAGCAGCGCTTCAAGCATCTCGCGAGACACATAATCCTGCTCTTCTTCACACACCGCAATCACCTTTTTCAGGTGATCTTTAACGGTAATCTCTGCGGCCAGATCGTTTTCCAGCATTTCCTGGACGTTTTCACCGACTTTGATCGGTGCCCTTGAAGCGGTATCGGGTGTGCCTTCAAGGAATAAAATGCGTTCAGTAATCCGCTTTGCATGATCCAACTCTTCTTCGTATTCATGTGCCAGCTTATGGTGCAACTTGGACAGGCCCCAGTCTTCATACATTTTGGAATGAGCCAGATATTGGTCCATTGACGACAACTCCAGGGTCAGCTGTTTGTTGAGTAAATCAATTACTTTTTGAGAACCTTGCATGTCTTACTCCTCAATTTGCGATTGCAGATAGTTTTCTATGCCGCAGTTTTTGATGAGGAATTGCTGAGTTTCCAGCCAGTCAACATAATCTTCCTCATATTCCAGGATATCTTCGAGCAACTCGCGACTGACATAGTCCTGCTCTTTTTCACACAACTCAATGGCACTGCGTAACACCGGAAGCTGTTCCATTTCAAACGCCATGTCACAGCTGAGCATTTCTTCGGTATGCTCACCAATGCGGAGCTTTTCCAGGTGTTGAAGGTTTGGCAGGCCCTCCAGGAACAAGATCCGCTCTATTAAATCATCGGCCTGCTTCATGTCTTTGATGGATTTTTTATAGGCTTTCTCATTGAGCTCTTCAATGCCCCAGTTTTTCCACATGCGTGCGTGCAAAAAGTACTGGTTAATAGATGTCAGCTCGAGTGTTAAAACCTGATTTAGTGCTGCTATTACTTGCTTGCTACCCTGCATAGGGCCCCCTCAATAAGGAATAGTTAGACGCCTTATAAAATTAGAACAAAATCACAACTTAGCAAGACCGATTAAAACTAATAAATTACTTAATATATTCTTTTAAAATAAACAACTTATAAACTTAGTAAGAACAATTTTCATTGCGAATAACAGTCCTTATTTCGTTACTTCATTTTTAAAAACACCCGTAGCTGATCAATTCAGCTTTTTGACTGTTTCTATTCCCAGACGTTTTGCCAGACGCACCAGGTTAGTCCGGTCAACCGACAGCTCGCGCGCAGTTGCAGCCCAATTAAGTGCATTGGCCTGCAAGCGGGCCTTGATCAGATTCTTCTGGAACGCCTCTGTAGCTGCCTTGAGCGTTTGTGCTGAGGAGAGTTGCACAGATGCAACGTCCTTATTCTGACCACCTGCCAGCACATCTGTACCATTTTCACGCCACTGAACACTATGCGTGACATCGACCTCGACAATAGCCTCCTCCCGGGTAAGATGCTTTGCCTTCAACGCAGCACGGCTGAGGACATGTTCCAGCTCACGTACATTGCCGGGCCAATCATGTTCTCTTAATTGCTTAAGAAAGCGTGCAGAGAGCACTAACTGGCGTACACCCAGCCTTTTGCGCAGTTGCTCAATAAAAAATCCTGCCAGGGGCTCGATGTCCTGCGCTCTGTCTCTAAGTGGCGGAACCTGCAACGGATAGACGCTCAGGCGATGATATAAATCGGCCCGAAAGCGGCCTTCCTCGACTTCCTGACGCAAATCCCGGTTGGTTGCAGCAACGATCCGCACATCAACATACTGGGGCTTGTCCGTGCCAACGGGTTGAATCTCGCCGCTTTGCAGTGCCCGCAACAATTTACTTTGCATACTCAGAGGCAGCTCTCCTATTTCATCAAGAAATAAAGTGCCGCCATGGGCAACCAGAAACTTACCTTCGCGGTGTCTGTCTGCACCGGTAAACGCCCCTTTACGGTGGCCAAAAAACTCGCTCTCGGCCAAGTTTTCACTTAAAGAGGCGCAGTTAACCTGTACAAACGGACCCTGACAACGCGATGAGTGCTCATGAATACGCCGTGCCACCAGCTCTTTGCCTGTGCCTGTTTCCCCCTGGATCAACACACTCAATTCAGAATTAGCGACCAAATCAATATCCTGCTTAAGCCTTTGCATCACCTCACTCTCACCTACCATAGTAAAGCGCTGATGACTTATCTCTCTGAGCATCGCCATACCGTGTCGGGCCCGCTCAGAGAGAGTTGCCAGGTTCAGCGCAGTTGCAAAATGCGCCGCAACCAGCGATTGCAACATCGCTAACATAGGCAGTGCAACTCCTTCAAAGGCATTGGGGGTAAGACTATCAAAGGTGATCATACCCAGTAACTGTTCATCCTGATAAAGCGAAAAGCCCATACAGGCGTGTACGGGCAAAACCCCGGTGGTAGCCAGTAAAAGTCCGTCATAAGGGTCCGGCAAGTCACACCCTGCTGCAAATACCTGAGGCTGTGTCGCGCTGGCTATGGCCGCCAGCCTGGGGTGGTCATTGATCACAAAACGCCTCCCCATGGCCTCAGGCGCTAGCCCCGAGCATGCAAGCGGAAAAGCAACCCCCTGCTCGCAGCGTAATACTGCTATGGCATCGGCTGTGACCACCCCCTGTACTGCGCGCACCAAAGCGTGGCCAAACACGCTGATACCTCCCTCATTCAGGCGGGGAAGTTGCCGTGCCAACTCGGTACTGATACCAAGCAAATGCGATAACGTTCTTTGATCCAAGTCAAAATGACCTATTAAAGTTTTATAGACCCATACAGTATAGGTCATTTTGACCCATCAAGGCAAACATTAAAAAACTATCCCATTGTTTTAATTAGAAATTAAATCTGGCACGCTTCATGCCATTTATATAACCAGTTTGACTCACTCTGCTATGTAAAGGTAACTATGAAACATTATCGCCAAACACTTCCCTATGCCAACCAGTGCCTGATACTCAGCCTAACTGGTTTTTTACTTGCAGTACTTGCCAGCTATGCCTTCGACCACTACCTGTCTTTGTCAGCACTAATTACGGCTCACGTCAGTACAATTGTTTTCGCAACCCTGCTTAAAATCAGCTACGTAATACGCTGTTTGTGCCAGTACAACCTTGGACTGGAGGTGCGCTAATGGCCCTGCTTAACCTCGAAGAGCCAATGTCAGACACGGTAAAATGGTACCAGCTTCAGCATGCCCCTTTGCTTATGCTTGCATTTAGGCCGCTGTTTTTACTTGGCAGCCTGTGGGCCTGTATCGCTATGCTACTGTGGTTTGCCATACTAAATGGCAATCTTAGCTGGTCTAATTCCTTCCCAGCTACGCTTTGGCACGCGCATGAAATGCTGTTTGGTTTTGCCAGCGCCATTGCAATCGGCTTTTTATTTACAGCAGCGAAGAACTGGACGGGCGTCAGCACACTGAGCGGCTGGCCTTTGCTGGGGCTTTGCCTGATATGGATCAGCGCCAGAATTGTCGCATTCAGCGCTGATCAGCCACTACTGTGGCTGATCATCTTACAAGGTGTATTCTGGCTGATTGCCATCTGCCATTTTAGTTGGGTGGTGCTTCAGGTACATAACAGCAAAAATTACCTGTTTGTGCCTGTACTGGCACTGCTGGCAACACTGAACCTGGTGTTTATTGTGATGCTCGACCAGCACGCTTTTGAACTAGCAGGCCTGCTTAGTCAAATGGCTGTGTTAGGTTTTACATTGCTGATCAGCATACTGGGTGGTCGCGTCGTGCCATTTTTTATCTCTCGCGGTTTGGGATTACAGCAACAGCAGCGTACACCAAAGCTCGATAAACTACTCATGTTAGTGTCACTGACTGGTCTTGGTGGTTTTTTTGCTCACCATTTTCTTCAGCTCACTGTTGTACCTGGTTATCTGCTTATCCTGGCTGGACTGTTACACCTCATACGCGCTGTCATGTGGTTTCAGCACCGCATATTCACAGTACCCTTACTCTGGTCCCTGTATCTGGCTTATCTGATGATGGCTATAGGCCTGGTTGGATTCGGCGCAGCCTACTTTAGCAGTGTCTGGCAGGCCAAAGATGCCCTTCATCTGATCACTGTGGGCGGTATGGGCATGATGATCCTGGCAATGATGTCTCGGGTAGCACTAGGCCATACGGCCCGCCCTTTAACACCGCATCCTCTGATATCAGTGGCATTCCTTCTTATTGCACTCAGTGCACTGTTCCGAAGCCTGCTTGGTGATCACATTGGCCCACATATGGCCTGGCAACTGAGTGCCCTGATTTGGTCTGCCGGTTTTGCGCTGTTTGTCTTTTTCTATGGCCCCATGCTGGTGCGCAAACGCGCAGATGGACGTCGCGGTTAATTTTCTCATTTTTATGTATGTATACCTATTCACTGTGAAGTGAATTCATTAGGAGTTTTTATGCTTTCTCAACGAACAATTACCCTGGTTAAACAGTCTATTCCCTTACTGGCTAACGCTGGTGTTGAGGTTACAGAACACTTTTATCAACGTATGTTCGCTCACAATCCTGAGCTACTCGATATTTTTAACCTCAGCAACCAACGTTCAGGCAGACAGCAGTTTGCGCTTTTCAATGCCCTGGCCGCTTATGCGACCTACCTGGATCAACCCGAGGTCCTGACTGACGCTATTGCCCGGATCAACCATAAACATGCCAGTCTCAGCATACAACCACATCACTACCCCATTGTCGGAGAGCACTTGCTCGCTACTTTACGTGAGATGTTTCCGCAACAATTTACAACAGAGGTAGAACAAGCCTGGGCTGAAGCCTATGCATTCCTGGCCGATTTGTTCATTACCCTGGAAGAAGGCATTTATCGACAAGCTGAACAACTCAACGGTGGCTGGCGAGGCACACGTCGTTTTTGCATCAGTAAAATTGTCAGCGAATCTGAGCTGGTGAAGAGTTTTTACCTAAAACCCCTCGATGCGCGGCCTGTAATGCCCTATCAGGCAGGACAATTCCTTGCCATTCAATGTCATATCCCGGGAGAAAATCATCAGCAGATCCGGCAGTACTCTTTGTCGCATACCTCCAATTCGCAGTTTTACCGCATTTCCGTCAAACGGGATAACCTGGTTTCAGGCTATTTACATCGTTTGCGTGAGGGTGATGAACTGGACGTTATGCCGCCTGCGGGGGACTTTGTACTCAGGCAAACACCTGTACCTAAGGTATTAATCAGCGCTGGGGTTGGTATTACGCCCATGATGTCGATGTTACATACACTGGCAGAGCAGGCATTTAATCAACCACTGTACTTCCTTCATGCGTGCCGCAACCCGGCACAGCACAGTTTTCAAGCAGAACTGGCCTGCGCGGCTGAATCGCTGTCGATGCTCACGACCCATACCTGGATCGAAGAAAATGAGCATGATCAGATCTGTGAAAAAGTTCATGCCGGGCGTATGCGCCTTGCGCCGCTGAGTGCCTCACTGCCCATTGAACATGGAGAGTTTTACCTGTGTGGTCCAACGCCTTTCATGGCTGATATTAAACAACAACTGATTGCGCTGGGTGTTGATAACTCACGGATATTGTATGAAGTATTTGGCCCGCATGAGAGCCTGTGATTCATCCAGGTATTGCCATAAAAGTCTGATATGATGGAGAACACTTGGGGCTGTGGTGCTCTGGCAGCCCTTAATTAACTGTAAAAGGACCCTTCTATGAGTGATTTCTTTCATGATACTAAGCCGGCCAGAGTATTAGTCGTCTGTATGGGCAATATCTGCCGCTCTCCCACGATGGAAGCGGTATTAAAGCACACAGCAACGCAACAGAGAGTCAATCTTGAGGTTGATTCTGCGGGCACCATTGCCTATCACCAGGGTAACCCACCTGACAGGCGCAGTGCAGCAGCTGCGCATAAACGAGGGTACAACCTGTCATCAATCAGGGCCAGGCAAGTTCAGCCACAGGACTTTGAGTATTTTGATTTGATCCTATGCGCCGATGAGCAAAACCTGGCCGATCTGCACGCTAAATGCCCCGGGCAATACCAACACAAACTTGCCTTGTTTTTACGCTATGGTGAGCAGCCGCATGACGAAGTGCCAGACCCCTATTATGGTGGCGGAGACGGATTTGAGCTGGTGCTCGATTTAGTTGAACAAGCGAGTAATAATATTATCACCAAATTAAGCAAGCTCGGTTAAACAAGCACACGCAATAACCCATCAGCAAAGTGCACCACCCGGTGGCTTTGCTGCCAATCAACACGCAACTCCTTCCCCATCCGCATTGACTTAAATCAATGATTAATTTGATTATATTATTTCTCATTGTAAGTTTGTGGCACATCAAACTGAGTGCTGAATCAAGGCGAAACCACTCCACAAAATACCCCTTTTGAGTACACTAAATACAACTCTTAGCGTTAACTCATTAAAAGGAAATCGCCATGAAATTTACACTTTCAGCACTGACGTTTGGCATTTTATCGGGCTTGTCTTTTTCTCACCTCTCAATGGCCCAGAACGCCAGCATTGAAGCTGCGCCTTTGCCCTATACAAACATCGCCCACAGCGCAGAAACACAAAATTATGACTATTCAGACAATCAACCATGGAGCCAGATGCCACCCGCGGCGCTACGTCCAGTTCAGGTCCCTTTGTTTGTGTCCATCGGCTTTGATGATAATGGCTCTAAGGAAGGGATGGACTGGATAACCAGCTATACCCGTCACTTGCAAAATGCCTCTGGCAGTAATAATGCCGCCACCTATGATGGGGCGCCAGTTCGCTTTAGCTTTTTTAACACCGCCGCCTACATACACTCGTCTGCCAATGATCCTGTGGGTATCAAACGTGCCTGGCGCAATGCCTGGCTGGACGGCCACGAGATAGGCAATCATACCTGGAGTCATCATGATGGCGGACCAGATACGGGGAACTTTTCAGAGCAAATGTGGGAAGAAGAAATCCTCGTGACACGGACCTGGCTTAACAAACCTTTTGATCCCAATGAGCAAGATGACGCACCAAACGACAACGCCGGCCCCGGGATCCCCATTAGCGATATGACAGGGTTCAGAACGCCGTACCTAAATCACAATAACGCTTTATTTTCTGTATTAAAAGCCAACCAGTTTGTCTATGACACCAGCATCGAAGAAGGCTGGGGGCAACAATATAATGGCACCAATAACCCCTGGCCCTATACATTAAATCAGGGGACGCCAACCAAACGCGTTGGCAAACCAGATGTTGGCCACTTCGTCGGGCTCTGGCAACTGCCATCCAATGTCTTTGAAAAGCCACTGGGCGGTAAGATGGTGGGCTTTGATACCAATATGTGGGTTGGTGGCGCCATGAGTAAACAAGAGGTGCTGGCGATACTTAAACATAACTTGCACTTGCGCCTGCAGGGCAATCGGGCCCCATTAATGTTTGGTGCCCACGCCGACATCTATGCATCAGCCTATGACAATGGCGATCGCGCCACGCTATTTCGTGAACGCCAGGAAGCAATTGAGGAGTTTATTCAGTACGCCCTGAGTCTGAAAGTAAACGGCCAGCCTGTTGTGCGGATTGTACCATTTAAAGACATTGTGGAATGGATGCGACACCCCGCGCCACTCAATGATGGTAAAGTTGTAACGGTACAAAGCGTGGGTGCCAGCCCAACATACAATGCGGGCACCATTTACTACAAAGGAAACCAGGTTTACCACAACGGACAATATTTCGAAGCTAAATGGTATGCCAGCAGCGCGCCTGGCACGCAGGAGCCCGACTATGACCCCTGGACACTGATCACACGCGCACAAGCAACTAAAGTTAAACACTTAGGTGAAGTGTCACCGCACGGAGACACCTATGGCGACGTCCTCATCGCACCAAACGAAGGAAAGACCTTCTACTTTACGCCGGCAGCCGGTGCGCACATCAGTAAAGTCATCATCAACGGTGTTGATATTGGCCCTGTCAGTGAGTATACCTTCCGCGCATTAAGTACCAATCAGACACTACGCGTAGAGTTTGAGGCAAACTAATATCGACCCATTCGGACATTAACAAACAGAGCCGCTTGTCAAGCAGCGGCTCTGTTTTCAGACACAATTGGTGAGAATAGTATCAGTCAATTCCAATTTAGAAATGGGTTTGGCCACAACGGCGTCAAAGCCCAGATCCGCATAGTGTGAAATATCGCTATCAAACACATTGGCGGTTACCGCTATCACAGGCACGCTTGGCCACTGATTTCTGATGACCTGAAATGCCTCTATGTCGCCCATCACCGGCGTCTGAATGTCCATCAGAACCAAACGAACTTCTGAATTCATCTTATCTTTGGTGAGCTCGCGCTCGCTCATACCAATCCCGGTATCACGGATCTAACGTCTTGGCTTATAACAAGGTTTTATCGAGCGTGTTGGCGATATTGAGATAGCGCTGTGACCATTTTTCATCCCCGGTAAAGGTATACATCCGCGATGACATGGTCAGAGCTTCTTCATAGTAGATGATTTCACAGGCTATTTTTTTGATTAAATCGATATGTGAATTCAGGTCATTGCGTTCATTTAAACTGGAGATCACAAACGGCACTATAGCTACTAGTGCCACAAACACAATAACTAACAATAACAGCAACTTGACTCTAAGTTGCTTTACCTGTTTGAGCAGTTCAACCATAATCTGCCAAAACGTCATTCATACCCTACTTATTTGAGTATGTGCATTTTTCAATCTAGTTCGAGCCAGGCAATACAATTCCAGCCATACTTTGGCATGACTTTCACCCAAAAGAGGTCCACATGACACGTTTAAAGCCCATCGCGGGCTTGTGGTTGCTGAGTATATTCTTTGTCAGTGGTTGCATGTTTGCCCCACAAGATACGCAATATTACGACCCAAAGTGCAAAATGATGTTGCGCAAGAAAACACTGACCAGTACTCAAATACACGCTGTCAGTCAGTGCCGCGGGGATGCCTGTGCTCTGGTTTTGGCTGGTTTCGGGTTAGCCAGTGCTGCCAGCCTTGTGGTATCTGGTACCATAGTCATTGCCGCTAACACAGTATCCTGGCTGGAAAAGGCAAAGGGCTGTCCGGCGAGCCCAGCCCCCCAATCAAATGGTCGTGAGCAGCAAGCGGATCTCGACACATAAGCCGCCTTGCGCACGGTTTTTCAACTGAATGTGGCCATGATGTGCTTCCACGATTTCGCGACATAATGCCAGGCCTAAACCCGTGCCACTTGATTTGGTAGAGTAAAACGGGACTAAGGCATTGGCCATAATATGCTCTGTCATCCCCTGCCCGGAATCCACAACACGGATCTGAACATGCTGAGTCGAAAAGTACACCTCTATTCCGACCGCATCTGGGGCACTGCCTGATTCATGAGCATTCTTAAGTAAATTAATCAGTAGCTGTTCCAATTGAGCTGCATCAGCAAGCAGCTGCCGGCTCTGAGGCAGCGCATCCTCCTGCGTGTAACTAAATTGCCAATGGGCTTGCAACTGTGCCAATAGCTCAGGCAATGCGACAGGAGTCAGTCTGGGAGAGGGCAGTTTGGCAAATTTTCCATACCCTTGCACAAACTCGGTGAGATGGCTGATCCGCTCGTCTATGGTCGAAAACACCCGCTCAAGCCGCGTATCTTCCAACTTATTGGCCAGTATTTTACCACTATGTAGCATAGAAGAAATTGGACCCAGCGAGTTATTTAGCTCGTGACTGATGATACGGATCACCTTCTTCCATACCGCAACTTCTTGTCTATTTAATTCACGAGTAAGCTGCTTAAAGATGTACAGCCGATGAAACTGATTATTGAGCAATAACTCACCGTTGGATAAATGCCAGGTCTGCTTGTCGTCTTCATTGCATTGCAACTCAAACAACCCATCCGTGGCTTCTGACAAAGCATTGTACAAAGCCGGGTTTGCTTGTCGAGCAAGTTCTTCCAGTTTCATACCTTCCAGGTTGTGCTCGCAATTAAGCAACGCCTTCGCACTGTGATTTGAAAATACCACAATGCCCTTATCATCGGTCAGTAGCAATACCTGAGGCGCACTATGCAGCACTTTATCCAGCATTAGCTCACGTTGATAAATCCACTGTTTTTCATTTCTGAGTTGCGCTGCCGATTCATTATATAATTGACACAATCGGCCCAGCTCATCGTCATTCTGATACGCCAGTAAAGTCGAAAAATCGCTGTCTTTAAAGTTCAGCAAACCACTTTCCAGTGCCTGCAAACCGGCAAATAGCTTGCGAGTTAGTAGTCGAAGTATGACGAACCCCAGCAAAATCGCCGTCAGTAGTGCTGCCATCCAGGATTGCCATGCCATTAAGCTCAGCAACGGCAGGCTGACGACCATCAGGGTCAGAGTCAGCGCCAAATAAAGTTTATGCGCGATAGAGAATCCAGGTATCTTCATTTAATAGTCAATACCATGTTTTTGCAGCCGCCGATACAAGGCCTGCCGGCTCATGCCAAAATGGCGTGCTACTTTCGCTATCACCCCTTGGAATTGTCTCATCGCCGCCTCAAGTTCAGCTTTTCCCGGCTCTTGCTTGCTCGGTTCTGGTGTCTGAGCAGGCGCGCTTATGGGTTGTAAGCCGAAGTCACCTACTTCCAATACCCCCTGCGAATTAAGCACTGCGGCACGCTTACAGGCATTTTCCAGCTCCCTGACATTACCGGGCCAGTCATAACTCAACAGTGCGCTTTCCGCACTCAGGCTCAATTCACGATCAGGTAAAAAATGTGAGATAAGCGGTAAAATATCATCACTGCGCGATTTCAGCGGGGGCAAATTCAGTTCAATGACATTGAGTCGATAATATAAATCCTGGCGAAACCGGCCACTTTGGATGTCAGTCAACAAATCTGCATTTGTGGCCGAGATAACCCTGACATTTACGCGGCGGGTTTCAACTGAACCCAGCCGTTCAAACTCTCCGGTCTGAAGTACTCTAAGCAACTTCATCTGACCCGATAACGGTAAATTACCAATTTCATCCAGAAACAAAGTACCACCATCGGCGGCTTCAAAGCGCCCGATACGTTGTTTATTTGCACCGGTATAAGCGCCGGCTTCTGCACCAAATAGCTCAGCCTCTATAAGCTCCTGTGGCAATGCACCGGCATTTACTTTTATAAATGGCGCCTGTTTGAGCACTGAGTTGGCCTGAATAATCTCTGCCACTTTTTCTTTGCCACTGCCATTGTCTCCGGTGATCAACACCGCTACATCGGATTTCGCAACTTGCACCGCCATGTCCACAACACGCTGCATCGCGCCACTGCGGAAAATTAAACCACGCAAGTCGGCACCAGCGTTGAGGGCTTCACGCTGCTGTGCAATACGTTCATGCTGTTCATTTTTTTCTTTTGCCTTACCTAAAGCAATCAGATTAGCAACCGACGTAATGAGCTTTTGGTCATCCCAGGGCTTGGCCAAATAATCCGCAGCGCCAGCTTTCACCAACTCAATAGCCATTTCCAGCTCGGTCCAGGCAGTGATCAGGATCACAGGTAAGTGCGGATTAATCGCCCGCAACTCCTGAAACAGAGCTTTGCCTTCTTCTCCGGACGTTGTGTCGGCAGTAAAGTTCATATCCTGGATCACCAAAGCGATACGCTGATAGCGCACTATCTGAAGCGCTTCAAAGGGTGTTAAAGCCGTTTCGACCTGGTAGTCATGGAGTTCCAGTAACAGTGAAAGTGCATCTAACACAGCCTGGTTATCATCGACGACGAGTATTTTATTCATCATTATTATTGTGCTCGCATAATATCCGTGGAGTCTGTCATTTCCATTATCGTGACGCCTGTTAACCAGTGTAGCATGATCCCTTTTAATATCAGTAGGTAATAACGAAACATATGACCCGCTACTTTGTCCTTTAAACAGGCTCCGACAATCAGTATCTGACCGCCGGAAGCCTGATTTATACCAATTAGCTTAATTAAACACTCCGTGTCGCAATGCTTGGAGAAATATTAGCCGCACGCAGCGCAGGCATGAGCACCGACAACAAACTCATCACTAGCAGTAAGCTTGCCGTTACAACAATAAACGAGTAACCCAGCGCCGGTACGGAATACCACTGCATTAACTTCTGCCCAAGGAGCACTGCCGCCGCGCTTCCCAGCATGAGCCCCACTGTACATATCAGTGCATTCTCCACGACAAAGTAGCGTACAATTGCTGACTTTCTGGCACCCAGCGCGCGACGTGTGCCAATCTGCTTGGTTCTTTTACTGATATTAAAGGTCGACAAGCCAAAAATACCTAACGCGGTGACTACCACCAGCACCACAATCAGCGTCATCAACATGCGCATCATCAATACATCCTTGGCATCGTAACGTGCTTTTTTCTGATCTAATCCTGTAATATCACTCACTACCCGGTCGCGATGACTAGACAACATCAATTCTTCAATCTGACGCATTACCTGGGCGCGTGCTCCCGGCGCGGTTCTGACCAAGTACTTTTGGAAATTACCCACTCGGATCATCGGAATAATGGCCGCTTTCTCGCCAAAACTGCTTTTAGGCCACTGATTAGCCATGGTTTCGACAATGCCTATTATGCTTAGTGGATCGGCTCCCCAATAAATGGTTTCACCCAACCCGTTACCAGCCCCGAATAGCTCATCAGACAGCGCACGACTGACAATGACGACGGAAGGACGGGCATCGCTTTCATCTATTACGACCACATCTGCCTCGTTAAAATCACGTCCCTCTGAAACAGACAACCCCAATGTATTAAGGATGTGCTCGTCGCCCGTAACATAGCCCATAGTAGACCTTTTACTCTCTTGGGGTTCGGGTTTGAGCTGCATGGCACCGGAGCTGCCACTGCCCGACAAGGGTACTGAGCTAATGGCAACGGCGTCAATAACACCGGTGATGCCACGCAAGCTTTGCTCATCCAGCTCCACCTGTTGCAGCAGGTCTAATTGCTTATCAAAGTTCAGTGAGTTGAACTTAAAAATGTCGTCCTCCGGATAACCTGTTTCTTTATTGAGATAGGTCATCCTGTCCTGAATAATGGATACCGCATTACTGACAATCGCCAGTGTGATTGCAAGCTGAAGGATTAACAATACAGCCCCCAGCTTAGAACGCATCAGTGCGTTAATGGTCGGTTTTAATTCAAACATGTGACACTCCTTTTATTGCACTTTCAGGTGGGTAGCAGGTGTGGTTCGGCAAACAAGCCAGGCCGGATAAAGCCCCGCCAGAATACAGGCCGAAATCGCGATAGCGGGCGCACTGAGCAACATCACCCAATCCATATTGGCCAGGCTTTCATAATAGTTATAAGTCTGACGTACTCCCAGCAAGCCCAACTGTGCAAACAATACCCCCAGCGAGCCGCCAAGCAGGCCTAGCAAGCCAACTTCTACCAGGTGTTGATAAAATACCTGTCGCTTACTGGCACCCAGCGCTCGCCTTACACCCACATCCGCGGCACGGCGCATAAACTTGGCCAATAGCAATCCCAAAATATTGGCCACGCACACGGCGAGAAACATAAAGCTTAATCCGACCAGGATTTTATTGTCTTCACTGATGACATCGTTGTAATTCATCCACGCGTTTACGTCCTGCAATGAATACTCCAGTGTGTCTCGATTAAAACGACCCTGATTTTGTTGCTGTTGCATATAGGCCATCAGCATGTCGCCAAACGCCTGACGTTGCTGCGGTGTGTCTAACTGCACCCAAAACTGGATCCACAGCATTTCTGAGTTCATTTTGTCGTTAAAGTCACGGGTTTCTTCAAATTTCCAGCCATTGGTATTACCCCAGGTATCAACGTCATAGGCCTTCACATGGCTAAAAGGGACAAATAGTCGCTCTGCCTTACCAAAGCTGCCATTGTTCAGGTCATAGAATTTAATAGTTGGTCGCCATTTTTGTGTCACGCCCACGATTTCCTGGCGACGCTCACCAAGAAACAACGACTCCCCCACAACGTCTGTCTTACCAAATAGCTGTTGTGCCATTTCCTCATCTATCACGACCACAGGTGCTGCATCACGTGATTGTGCTTCTGTCCAGGCCCCGCCGTGAATGAAAGTCAGGTCAAACATGCTAAAGAAATCACGTCCGGTCAGCCGTGCGTTTTCAATAAAGGGCTTACTCCTTGCTGTATTGAGATGAACAGAAAAGCCTGAGCGGATCATCGCCGCACGCGCAAAGTCACCTGGCAACGCCGCTAGATTAATGGCATCCGGATAAGTTAACTGATAAGGAATATCGTCGTCTGTTCGCCATGTTTCACCGTCATCCATCGTTTGCATTTGCACCGCAAATAAACGATCGCTCTTATGTGGGATCGGGTCCGTGGACATCATGTGACAAACAGACAAAGTCGTCATCGTCACCCCAATACCAATTGCGATGGCTAATATCATCAAGAAGGTCACCATGGGCGTTTGGCGCAAACTGCGCCAGGCCAGATCAATATAATGAACAAACATATTAACCTCCTGCTGCTATCGGCGCTTCAGATGAACGGCCCTGATATAGGGTAAAGTCTGTCACCCGACCATCAACAATCTGAATATTGCGCGGTGCCCGACGTGCCAGTTCAGGATCATGGGTTACCATCACAATGGTTGCGCCCTCGCGGTTGATTTGCTCCAGTAGCTCCATGACCTGGCGTGCCATCAAACTGTCGAGATTACCGGTCGGCTCATCCGCTAGTAAAAAGCGCGGTCGCCCTGCCAACGCTCTGGCAATTGCAACACGTTGTTGCTGACCCCCTGATAATTGTTGAGGTAAATGCTTGGCCCGCCCAGCCAGGCCTACCAGCTCAAGACACTCCTCTACCCGACGTTTACGTTCTGCCGACTTGATACCACGGTATCGCAAAGGTACTTCTACATTTTCGTACAGGTTAAGGTCTGGAATAAGGTTGAAGCCTTGGAAAATAAAGCCAATTTTCTGGTTTCTTAGATCAGCTCTGGCGTTATCGTTAAGCTTGCCGATATCGACGCCGTCCAGACAATACTGCCCGCCACTAAAAGGCTCCAGCATCCCCGCAATATTTAAAAAAGTGGTTTTGCCTGAGCCCGACGGACCGGTCACAGCCACGAACTCTCCTTCAGCCACATGCAGATTAAAATCCCGAAGTGCATGAGTCTGTACCATGTCAGTTTGGTAAACTTTACTGATCGCTTTCATATCTAGCATTGTTGTTATCCTTTTTATCTCAGTTGCACTAAAGGTGCTTGTTCAAATTGTTCGTAATTAGACACTATGATTTGATCGCCCGGTTTCAGGCCATCCAAAATTTCTACTTCATTGACACTGGATGCACCAGTACGCACATCCAGACGCGTCGCGACTTCACCTTCAATGCGGTAAACAACGTTTCCTCCTGCATTCATAAATGAACCCCGGCGCACTTTCATTACATCTTCTTTGTGATCCAACAGAATGCGAGCAGACAAACGTTGATTCTGACGGATCCCACCAATATCGCTTTGATCAAAACGTACTCTGGTCGTCACTTCCCGATTGCTGACCTCCGGAGAAATCGCAGAGAGCTTACCATACACTTCACTGGCACCAACTTGCAGTACCACACTCATGCCCAGACCGAGCTCATTAGCATAACTTTCAGGCACTTGTAGTTGCGCTTCATAGGCGGATAAATCAACTAAGGTCATCAGCGCCTGCTGGGCTGAGACCGCAGCCTTAGTCTGAACCAACAAATTGCCAACCAATCCACTTACCGGAGCATTGATATCCAATGCATTCACCTTACGCTGTAGTTCATCCACAACCAGTTGCTGTCGCTCTACCAGGTTACTCGCCGCGGCCAGCTCAAACGCCAGGGTATCTTTACCCAGCGCAACCTCCTGCTGAGCATGACGGTAATTCAGCCTGGCACGTGCTAAATCATCTACCGCTTCTTCAAGGTCAATTTGGCTGATCAGGTTTTTCTTTATGGAAAGCTGGGCCCGACGGTTCTCTCGCTCGGCAGCATCCAGTGTCACCTTAGCCAATTCCAGACTGCGATTAAGTGCCAAAGTCTCGCGTCTGACCTCCAATTGCTCCCGTGCCAGACCATCGCTCAAACGAGCCAGCTCAGCCTGCTGTTGTTTTAGTTCATTAGTCAGCGTCGGACTGACTACCCTGGCAATGACGTCACCGGCAGCTACGGTATCACCCGCTTTTACCAGTAAATCAACAAAGCCTTCTTCGGGGCTATAAACTTGCGGTGCATTCGCAGCAACAATTCTGCCACTGGCCAGGATATCGCGTACAAACTCTCCTTGCGATACCGTTGCTACCTGCAAAGCACTGAGTTCAAATGAGCGACCTGAGGTATCAGCCATAGAAATGGCACGTGCGGTGGCGCCTAAAGCACCAATCAGCACAATCGCACCAACGGCCTTTTTCCAGCTCACTCTTGCGGGCTTCACCACTAAATCCTGTTGACTGGTGTCTTTAATCATGGGTACTCCTTAATCTTATTCACTTCGTCACTGCCAGGCTCTGCTTTCAACATTGCTCAGTGGCCAAACCATACCCCTGTGCATGTCGAAGTGTCCTGTCATCGGTTTGGTAAAATGAATACCAGAGTTGTACCAACTTTTAACCCATTGTTTTTAAATGATTTGATGAATTTTATACATGAAGAAATGTGTCCGCGGACGGAAAAAGTGTCCGCTATTTTAAGCAAAATCGGACAGATCAACTAAAGCGGACAGGACGACCCAGACTGACGCAATTTGCTATCAGGGACAAAATTAGACACACTGTCGACTTTAGTTTTAAGGATAATAAATCTAATGAAAACCCTACTCCTGATACTGATAACGCTCGCTTCGGTTACTGTATATGCGCAACCAGAGCAGATTGTTTTAATACGCCACGCAGAAAAAATGAAAGGCAAGGATCCTGTACTCACGCCGCAGGGCCAACAAAGGGCACAACGACTCGCCACCTTGCTGACCCCTTTGAACCCGGACCATTTATTTTCAACCGATTACAACCGGACAAAACTGACTCTGGCGCCGTTGAGCACTGCGACCTCAGTACCAGTGCAATTGTATGACCCACGGGCATTGGCTGATTTTGCTACGCAACTCAAAACCTACTCGGGGACCATTGTGGTTGCGGGTCACAGTAACACCACACCGGAGCTGGTAAAGTTACTGAGTGGACAGGCTGTCAGTATTCGCGAGGATGAATTTCATAAGGTGTTTATCGTGAGCTGGCACGATGATAAAGCCGTATTGGAAGAGCAAGATTCAAATGAGTGAGACCCAGTAGCACTGGGCCTCTTATCAGAGGTTAATGACCTGTTTCGTAGTACGCACTGGCAGTATTGGTGCGCTCCCAGGTACCATCTTTGTAGAGGATCAATGCCGAAGCAGACGTGTTGCTGTATGCACGGATTGTGACATTACAATTTGTGCCTCCAGAACAACGGGCATCTCCACTCCAGCTTACTTGTTCGATAGGCTTAGTGACATTTTTCAGATAGAAACTTCCACCCGTAGAGCTGCCGAACGAGAAATCAATAGCAGAGCAGTTTGCTGTGCCGTTACCCCAGCTGTGGCCGCCGCTTTTAGGGTTAACATCACATACCAACTGTGCAGAGAATGCAGAACCCGCAAAAAATGTTCCTGCTACCAGGGCAAACGCTTTTATTGTTGTTTTCATAGATATATTCCTTATTGATAGTAGAATGAGACAAAGCTATTCATTGCCGCGCTAATAGGCGCTCACCACGTCATTGCGACAATGTCAGGCAATATCCTAGCGACCCGTTTCGTAAAACGCATTTGCCGAGTTAGTTCTTTCCCAGGTGCCGTCTTTATATAGGATCAGTGCTGATGCGCTATTATTAGCGTACGCCCGAATCGTCGCGTTGCAGCTAGTACCACCGGTGCATCGCGCATCGCCTTCCCAGCGTACTTCCTGGATAGACTTAGTTACGTCTTTCAAGTAATAACGACCATTGGTTGAACTGCCGAATGAATAATCAAAGCCAGAGCAGTTAGCCGTACCATTACCCCAACTGCTGCCATTAGATTTTGGGTAGACGTCACATACAACCTGTGCAGAAAAGGCAGAACCCGCAAACAGAGTACCTGCGACGAGCGCGAAAGCTTTTATTGTTGTCTTCATAGTTATTATCCTTATCATTGTTGTGAACCATTTGACATTGAAATGAAACAATAATTTCAACATTCGTTAATGAAAATAGCTGCAACAACGCGCAAAAGTCAACATTTAAAAAACCAAAGGACACAATAAAAACAAATTGGTTACACTTTGGTTATATTTTCACTCATCAATTGCACCCCCTCAAACACTTACGATTAACGGAAATATTTTTCATTAAATTATTGCTTGGCATGAATATATTATTCATTGCACTAATAATTGAGCACTCCGGGTTATAATCGGGTCTGAATTTCATATGCCAGCGATTTATTGAACGTCATTCAGCATTCAAAGTAACGAGATGATGCGCGATAACCCTGTTCGCATTTTGTCTTCATTTTGTCCGGCAAAACCAAGACGAATATGGGTATAGTGTTGTTGTGGAAACCGCCAGAATTCAGCTTCGGTCTGAACATAAACCCCCAACTCAGCGGCACGGGCACTCAAACGAGATACATCCTGATGTGTATTCACCCAAAATGCCATACCGCCATCTGGCACAGTAAAGGTCAATGGATACCCGGACTGCTGATAGCGTTGTAGCTCAGACGCCAATGCATCACATCGAGCCTGATAGCGCTTGGTCATACGTCTTAAATGACGTTCAAACTCACCGCTGGCCATCCAGTTTGCTAAAGCCATTTGCAATAGGATATCGTTTTTGTGATTCATCAATTGCTTTAGTGATATCAATTCACTCAGTACGTCCGCTCTGGCCACCAAATAGCCCATTCTGGCGCCGGCAAACATGATTTTCGAAAACGTCGAGACATAAATCACAATCCCATGAGGATCACTCGCAGCCATTGGCTGCAACGGTGGGCAGCGATAATGAAACTCATGGTCATAATCGTCCTCAATGATAAACACACCATATTCTGCACATAGCTGGTAAATCGCCATCCGGCGTCCAATGGATAAGGTCACCATAGTCGGGTACTGGTGCAAGGGCGTTAAATACAGCAGTTTAATCCGATTCTGTTCGAAGCAGGTGCGCAGGCTGTCGACACTCAGCCCTTCTTTATCCTGGGCAATACCGTGCAATGTCGCACCGCATGCCTCAAACGCACGATGTGCCGGCGGGTAGCCCAGTGATTCCACCGCTACGCCCTCGCCGCTTCTGATAAAGGCTTTGGCAATCAAAAACAACGCCTCCTGAGAGCCATTACACACCAGCAGATCATCACATTCTAAGCCGCGAGCACGGCGCAGATAGTGGCGCAGCTGTTGCTTCAAAGCCGGCTCACCGCTGCAATTACCGTAGTGCAGTTGCGCAACATTTACGGCACGGCAAGCCTGACCAAGATGACGGCGAAATTCATCGTAGGGAAATTCCATCAGATCAGCCAGGCCTCCGGCAAAACTATACTCATACTGAGTATTTTCTCTTTCACTTAGCTCGCCTGCCGACAGCGATAACGCAAAATCAGCTTGTATGTCCCTGGCCTGCGCGCTTGGCTTTGCAATGTGCTGACTGGACTCAATCGGCAAGGCCTGATTAACCCGGTAACCGCGCCTTTGCTCGGAGGACAGCCAACCCTGAGCCACCAAATTTTGCAATGCGGTCATCACTGTATGGCGATTAATGCCATATAACTGCGCAAGCTTTCTGGCCGATGGCAGCGGATCGTTAGGCCGCAGATGCCCCAGCTTAATTGCAACACAGATCTGTTCGGCCAATTGTATGTGCTTGGGTGAATCCTGAGTCAGTGGTACACCGGTCAACATGCTTTTTCTCCCAACCAAGTCTGGAATAAACCAATCTGGTCTAGTTAAAAATAGAATTCTGGTTGTTTATAACCTACCAGAAAAGACTAAGCTGAGCCTAGTTGAAACACAGTTATTGGAGTAAAGACTTATGTTGAAGCAAATTACGCTGGGATCAGACAAAGTACGACTAGAGCCACTTTCTCGTGAACATCTGCCACATTTACGTGGCTTCGCTGAGCAGACCAAGTTATGGACTTGGGTACTAGACAATTACTGCAAGTCGGATGAAGCGCTAACACACTGGTTTGAACACTCAGCGCAATTTGACCCAGATGTTCAGTTGCCTCTGGTGATCATCGACAAACACAGCAACCAGGTAGCAGGCAGCACCCGCTTATTCAGGTTACACAAAACCAACCTCAGTGCTGAAATAGGCCACACCTTTATTGGCGAACAATGGCAACGTAGCCATATCAATACCCATGCAAAATATCTGTTACTGAAACATGCCTTTGAAACATTGGGTCTGGTGCGCGTGCAACTGCGCACACACGAACACAATCAGACATCGCGTTCAGCAATTTCCCGCCTGGGCGCACAATTTGAAGGAATTATACTCAAAGATCAGCGTGTCGCACCTGATGCCTTTCGTAACACCGCCCAGTTTGTGATCACTGATGACATGTGGCCTGACGTAAAAAGTAAACTGGAGGGCTGGTTATGAGTTATCCACGCAACGCTTTTGCAGAGCAAAATACCGAACGCCTTTGGCAACTGATAGATGAACATCCACTGGCAACCTTAGTTATCCCAAACTCAGACACCCCTTTTGTTCACATGTCTTTGAGCCTAAACCATGACAAAACCCACCTGTTAGGGCATTCAAATCCAGCGAACCCGCTTACACAACAGGATAAAGTCCATCTACAGGTGTTGTTCAGAGGGCCGGATGCATACTTATCTCCCGGTCAGGTAAAAGGCCTGCCGCTGCCAACCTGGGACTACGCCACAGCGCATATTAGAGGACAACTCACACAAATCACAAACCCAGAGGAGAAACGCTCAGCAATACGCCAACAGCTAAAACAATTTGAGTCGCCCGTTAACCCCTGGGATATGTCCATGCTCAGTGAAAATCAAATCACGAAGTTATTTTCGCAGCTGTTTTTTTTCAAAATTGAGATTGAGTCAATCACAGGCACATTTAAGCTGAGCCAGAATAAAAGTGACGAAACCCGACAGAACATAGCACACCTGCTAGAAACTCAGGGGAACCCACTTAGTCGCTATTATTAGCGATAAAATGCGTGATCAGTGCCTGAGTCAGCGTAATAACCGGTTCATCGCACTCATCCTGCGCACCGCAATTGGCGATCAGCCCAATCGCCACGTCCTGCTCGGCCAGATAAACACTTTGTGTGATATAACCAAACTCATTGCCGCCATGATGGTATAAAACGCCGTCTTCATGCTTTTCAACCATCACTCCTAAACCATAATACAAAGCCCCATCCATAAAAATAGGCAACCAACGGGCCGTTTGTAGATGCCTGTCACCGACCATATTGCGATAAATACGTTCGTTAACAGGCTGCTTTTTGACAATAATGGATTTGAGTAGCTTTGCCATATCCTGCGCACTGGATGCAACCGGCGCATCTGCCAATGCCGTATTCACAATCAATTGCCTGGTGTTGTATCGCTGACGGTATGGCAGCACAAAGTCAGGCTCACTCATATTGAAAAAATAACCAGATGCTACGTCATCAGCCGCACTGTCATACCCTTTAATAAAGGTTTCAGTTAAACCCAGCGGCTCAAGTACATGCTCGTGCAATAGTCGACCAAGAGGCTGTTTTAACTTGTTTTCGATCACCATGCCTGCCAGTACATAGCCGGAATTTGAATAGGCAAAACCCTCACCTGGTTCAAAATAAGGTGACTGATCCAGAACAAACTGCAGTGCAAACCGGTTGCCTTTGCGATGTACTTTGTCTGCAAGTTGCGCCCGAATAAAATCCAGCTCCCCCACATCATTGTACTCATAGATTCCAGAGCTGTGATTAAGCAGCCGACGCAATGTCATGAGTTCAAGATTCTGAATGCGGCCTGTCATATCTTTGGGCACCCAGGGTAATACCGGCTCATCGAGACTAAATAACTGCTTATCGTCCAGTATGGCCCCCAGTAATCCAATCAGCTTTTTTCCCGCACTCCCATTAGGGATCCGGCTCTGGCTGGTCATAGGCGCCAGTGTATCCAGATCTGCATATCCTGCACTGGCAGCGTATTCGCCATTCGGCGTTTCAATATAAACACTCACGCCGGGAATAAAGTCCGATACTAAACCCGCGAGCAAAAGATCCATGTGTTGATGTAAGTCACTGTCAGCATATTCTGCTTTAACAGGGTCTATCGTCTGACCCCTGCTGCAACCACTGACTAACAGGAGCAGTACGACAAGCCAGACGCTGATTTGTAACTTCCTAATATCCATTTATTTGGCTCCCTGCGTAGTAAAGTTTGTTCAAATTACTTTAAATTCCGGAACAAATACATACACTGGGTAATATATCTATATGAATTTTATACGTTACTCCCTATGCCCATTACTCTATTAGCCCGTTTAACAATCGCTTTCGCCTGGTTTTATCACGGCTTAGTTCCCAAATTACTCCATATTGCGCCACTTGAATGGCAGATTTCTTCCAGCCTGGGCCTGGAAGACGATTTAACGCATCTGTTGATACGCTTTGCGGGCATTGGAGAAATAATCTGGGCCGCTGTGTTCTACATCTGGTATCGAACACCAGCCATTATCTACCTCAATATTCTAGTATTAGTTGGATTACTACTGGCGGTTGCAGTACTACAACCTGTAGTTTTGTTCCAAGCATTTAATCCGGTAACCACTAACCTGTCCCTGATTGTGCTGAGCGCTTTATTACTACCTACCCATCCGTCGAAACAGGTCAAGGAGCGATGAATAAAGACAACAAAGCTGCCCTGATGATCCGCAATGCTACAGTGCAGGACTGTCAGAACCTGGCCCAGCTGTCTGCTGAGGTTTGGCTGGACACATACGCCATAGACGGGCTCCGTTCAGAGTACCTTGAATACGTAAACAGCACTTTCAAAGTGTCCTATTTTCAGTCATTACTCGAACAGCCTGATTATCAACTACTTGTTGGAGAAAAAAGTGGCCTGTTACAAGGCTATATTCTGCTTAACCTGGCCAGCCACTATCAGACGCCGCACAATGGCTATGAAATTGACACGCTTTATGTGCTCAAGTCATGTCAGGGCACAGGTGTAGGGCGTGCCTTATTAAAGGAGACCGCCAGGAAATTTGGTACGCCTGTGTGGCTTTACACCTGGACAGAAAACGCCGCGAACCAGTTTTACCATCGGCTTGGCGCAAAACAAATAGGTACTCTCAGTTTTGAAGCATTTGGCAATACAATCAATAATAACGTCTATAAATTCACCACAGGAAATCTGATATGAAACACGCATTCCTCGTCATATTTTTAGCGCTGTTAAGCGGTTGTCAGAGCACTTCACGCTATCCTGGCATCAAGGGAGAGGCTGCATTTACCGCAAGCGATCCTCAATATGGCTATGTCGCCCATAAACCTGTCAAACTTGGCGGCTTTTTACGTGGTTCTATGTATGAAGGCAGCCATATAGAGTATTTTCAGAGCCTCTCGGGCCCCAATGGCGAGCTTGTGCAGGTAAAGCGGCTTGGCAGCTGTTGTCCGTTTGAAGATAAATCTATGCCATTTGGCGGTGGTATGTTGGATAAGTATGAACTCAGCTATCAAGGTCAGAAAAAGCCGGTGACCATTTATGTCAACCTGTATCAGTTTGAAGCGCCAAAAGCCCCCCAAGGGTTTACCCTGTTATAATAAGGAGGGCATAAGCCCTCCTTACTTAGGTATCACTATTGTGTGTTACTCCTGATGTGCCACGCCGGCACGGTAAAACGCAGCCAGGTGAGTCTGTAAACGCAACATATTTGAGCCATCTCCATAGTGGCCGTCTTCAGCATTCGACAGCGCCACAATCCCCGTTTTAGTGTAGGGGTTATAGGTCATGATTGTATGGGTGCCCGGATCTCCTCCGTCATGACCCACAAATGGGCCTTGCCAGAACCAAAAGAGCCCTTGTGTGTCCATCCAGTACGTCGGTACTTCTGTTTGCACAGACAGCATAGCCGTAACACTTTGCTCACTCAACACCCTGACATTATCCAGTGTGCCGCCCTGACTGATAGCAATTAACAAGCGTGCCAGGTCGTGAGCAGACGAATTCAGATCTCCGTCAAAGAAGGTCGGATAGCTGAACTCAGGCACGTACTGCGCAACCCCATCGCCATCTATCGTATACTGAGGCGTTTTAGGGTTTTCTTCTGGCAACTGCGTGTAATCCCAATGGGTATTATTCATGCCCAAAGGCGCAAATAAGTTCAGCTTCATTTGGTCAACCAGGCTGATATTAAGCAAATGTTCGACCGCATATCCAGCCAGACCTGCGCCTACATTGCTGTAGCTATGAATGCTGCCCGCCGGCACACTGCCTTCACCAAGATAGACATCCTCCGTAAAATACTGGCCACCTGGCAGTAAATATGCCTGGTAGAACTCAGTCGAATCTGTCAGCGTGGTGTCTTCACATAGCTCATGTCCGCCCTGAGCATACAAAGACAGGTTGGTGCCGTGGATGTAGTAGCTGCAATTGTATAGCTGTGTATCACTAATGCCTGAGGTATGTGTCACTAAGTGGCGCAGAGTGATATCGCGTCCTGTATTCGGATGTGTGATATCAAATGGCAAATTCATTTGCGCCAGCGGCGTGTCCAGACTGAGCTGACCTTGCTCTATCAACTGCATGAAGCCTGTCCCCATTACCGCTTTACTGGCTGAGCCTACATTCATTGGCGCATGAACGGTCATTGGCTGATTGGTCTCTAAATTTGCGATACCGTAGCCTTTTTCAAAAATGATCTGGCCGTCTTTAATGACCGCCACAGCAACCCCTGGAATGTCCATATCCGCCAGGCCCTGCGTAAACGCCTGGTCAACTGAGGTGAAATCGAAATCCCGGCCTGGCGTCGCGCCCATTGCCTGAATGGCGTAATCGAGCACGTTATCCGACGACCATTCAACTTCTTTTGTCGTATAGACGGGCACCGCGATATCCGGCACTACCCCAGCGGCTTCAAGTACCTGGTTATTGAGGTCAGAATAGGTTTGGTGGCTCAACGACCCAGTCCACCCATTTGGCAATGTAAAATCCAACGCATCAGATACCGCGCCGTTAGTTGCCCCGCCGACTAGCGTTACATGCTCTAAGGATTTGAGAGTTTGAGTTAACACTTCACCTGCGCTGTAAGCCAATTCGCCAGTCAGTACATAAACGGGCTTAGTATATGCCTGCTCGGGTGCGGCTTTAAGTGTTAGCGCCTGTTTATCCTGCTGATGATCAGCATTGAGGATCTGCTTATATGCCACTGTCTGCTCTTTAGCATTAAAGAAGCGTGCGATTTCCAATGACACGCCATCAAATCCCCCATCGTTAACCCGCAGGTCAATGATGATACCATCGCTGTCAGCCAGGTCTTCCATCACTTCACGCATTAACGTTTGGGTGTCTTCGATATCCTGCTTTGCCTGTGAAATGACATCAAAGAAGCTGTCTGCATCGGTTTCTTCACTGGCCAGCATAGCTGACTCACGGTCTATGCGAATATAGCCGAGGTTACCATCCAGTTTCCCCCAGCCCAGCGCATTGCTGTTTTCATATCGGGTTAGTTGTTTGCCCGACAGATACAAATTAGTCATTTCAGAAAATGCACTTAACTGATTGTTGTAGGCCAGATCAATGTGCGCCTCCCAGTCATCCCCATGGTGTTGCTGCATAAGCCAGGCTAAATCTTCATACAACTCTGTATCGCCCTCACCTGAGATCTCAAAGCGCTTGTCATCAGTCAGTGACACATGCGCATCATCGAAGTCTTCGAGCATAGCTTCAAACACGTTTGCAAGCTGATCTGGCGTGGTATCAGCATTAATCTGTGACCGATATGCCGAATACGCCGCCTGCCAGTCTATTTCTCTGAGTTCAAAAAACGCATAGTAATCATTAAATGTGTGCCAGAAGTACTCAAAGTTGGCAATGGGGTCGTCACCGCTGAGCCGTTGCTTCGGATTGCACTGCTCACGCATTTCAGATTGCTTTGCAAACACCCAGTCATTTGTCGCATGAGTAGTCAGCGTCAGAGTACTCTTATCACTTTTAAGATACTTATCCAGGTCATTCAGATCTTTGTATGGATGCGTCTCAATCAGCACACATCCATAGTTGTTGTATTGAAAACGCCTTAAATTATCTGTATCAAACTGCCACAGATTACCAGTACCCTGCTGCACCCATACACCCCGATGCTTAGCAAGCGCATGATCATCATTACTATTACCACAACCAGCCATAAGTAAAGCTGCACTCACCACGCTCAGCGGTTTCCACCCCGCCATTTTCTTACCCATCAAGTCAAGCATACCTTCGTCCTTTTCCATTTGATTGCCTTCCAGCCCAGACAATCCGGGCCAGTCCTTATGAGGAGACTTAAGGCTAGATGAATGCGTTGCTCGATTCTGTAGAATGCTTATCCAAGGATGTTTAACCCTGTTGCGAACTGTCAGTAAGTGTACCTAAATGTGGTGCTTCCCCTGGTTTGCTTGCATTTCTTCACGCATCGTTCATCTTGTTGTCATAGCCGCTGTTAGCCCAGGAGTTAACCGCCTTCATTTAGTAATTCCATGGCGCTGCTACGCAATTGCTTACGACTGAGTAAAATACCACTAACGGCGACCACCAACGCAATAGCGAAGGCCTCAGCCAGCATCATTATCAGACTGCCCTGATAAGGCATTGCCAAATTCTGTTGATAAAATGCGTCTATAAAACTGTAGATTGCGCCAACAGCGCATAAAGCGGGGATCAAGGTCACCGTCAGCCACTCAAACAGGAGGATCTTCAGGCCTTGTGTTGGTGACAACCCAAAGCTAAGCAGCAGTCCGTTGCGTATCTGGTCTTTTTCCATATGGGTCTGAATAGCAGCCACCAGCAGCAGGTTACTAAGCAACACAATAAACGCAGCGTAACTCAGAACCAGTGTTATCAATGCCTGAACCTGCGCCCGGATCTTCTCCAACAAAGCGTCCACCGTAACAAGGCGCAACTGCGGATGTGCACGCCACAACGCGCCGATTGCCGCTACGCCCTGCGCATTTAGCTCGACACCGCCCATATGATAGATGGGCTCTGCGGCACTGGGCGGCCGGCTTTGCTGCAATACAAACCAAAATGTTACTGAGCTGCCACCGGGCTTATGCCGATGAACGGCAGTGACACTGGCTTCAACGGACTCACTACCAACGACAAGCTGTATCCTGTCACCCATTGAGAGCGACAAATCTTCAAACACCTCCTGATCGACAGAAACCCCCGTCTGGGCAGGGGCATCAGTCCATGCCCCCTGTGTGATCTGCACATTTTCAGGTGTTTGTGCCCGCCAATGCAGGTTTACAGGTTGCTCCAGACGACGCAAAGTATCACTGGGCTGAACATCCCTCGCTAATATTGCTATGCCATTGATGTGCGTTACCTGCGCCAACTGAAAGGGCTTCATCTCTTTAATGTGACCCTGATATCGACCTACAAAAGATTCCAGCGCTGCTTTTTGCTCATCATCTGCGCGGCTGACAAACACATTGCCCTGATTCTGATAGAGATACAGTGACAGCATGCTGGTCACATCTCGCCCCATGTTGAAACACAGCAGTAATAAAGTGACGCTCAGGCCCAGCGCTGTGATTTGCACCAGCTTGACCGACATACGCTTACGTAACAGCAACAGACTGAACTTTGACAGCACCCAGGAACTTGGCAACAGATAACCACCAAACCGCAGCACCAGCCAGGTCACGAAAAGCACCAATAGCACACACACACCCAGCCCACTCAGCAACATGCCACTGAGCAACCAGTTGTCGGTGTAATTGACCACCAGGGCTGCCAGCAGCCCCACAGGGCTTAGCATGGCCAGCCAACGCCAGCGCTTAGGCTCGGTCCGTTGCTCCAGAAGCAAACGAATGTCTCCCTGAAGCAAAGACAGCCACACAGGTAATGCGATGAAAACATACACAACAGTGGCCAATGCGCAGGCAGCCAGTAAATCTTGCCACTGCCATTGCAGGCTAAACCCGTCAATGTATGCGTGCGCAATATGGCTGACCCCATGACTTGCCAGTAACGACAAGATAAGCGCAGGCAGTAAACTCAACATTAAGATCATCGCGCCTGCGATGACCGCCAGCACCGGCAACATACGCCGTGACATGCCACAGGCCAGTAAAACCGATACGCTTTTCTTCAGTGGCTGAATTTGTACCTGGCTACACAGCCACAGGATCAACACGCTCAATAAGACAATGATCAAGCTCAGCAGTCCGAGAAAATTCTGCACCCGCTCCCAGACTTTTGCCAGTGGGTAATTGTTGAGCGACTTACTGACTATTTGCGCGGTGGGAGAACTGGATTGAAATCGGGTAATTTCCTCATCAGACAACCTGGTGTGTAACATTAACGCTCTGCTGAAATGAGGAGTAAGTTGTTCGGGGCGCAAACTGGCGTCAGATACCATGGCACGCATATCGCTGCCAAAGCCTTCTAATATTCGGTCGGGCTCAAGCTGCAACAGCGCAGAGACACGTAATTGCGTCGCCCCCAGCATGATGGTATCACCCAACTCAACCGCCAGAGCCACCGCCAGCCTGGGTTCCAACCAAACTTCTCCGCGTGACGGCCCCTGTTGCACACGCTGTGTATTGAGCGCTTTACTCAGACTTATATGAATGTCGCCCTGAAGCGGGTAATTGCTATCAACGGCTTTGAGAAGCACAGGCTGATGATGCGACTGATGACTCAGAGTAACACGGTATTGAGACTGCAAACTGTGGGAGTCGCTGTGTGCCCTTACCCAGGTTAGCTCCGGCTCCTGCCAGGTTCGTCGCACCGTCACTTGTGTATCGGCACCCAAAGTAGCCTGGAGGTTGTATGCCAAAAACCGCTCAACGCCCTGACCCAGTAAACTGCTGAGTAGCAAGTAAAAAAACAATATACTCAGGGCGCCCAACGTGAGCCAGTATTTGCCTTGCAATACCTGCCGCCAAAGCACCAGGGCAAATGCAAACACAGCATAACCGGGCGAGACTTTTTGCTGCCTGAGGGGGTAACTTGTTGCTGCCTGCTCTATTGACATAACATAAGCCTCCCGTGACTAAGACGAAACGCTTTATCTACCCGCTTTGCCAACGCCATATCATGCGTTACCAACAGCAGTGAGGTGCCGCTTTGTCTGGCGCCACTCAGCATCAAATCAATCACGTGCTCCGCGGTGGTTTCATCCAGATTGCCGGTGGGTTCATCCGCAAACAGCACCTGTGGCCTGACGCATAAGGCACGGGCAATGGCCACTCTTTGTTGTTCTCCGCCACTTAACTGAGTCACGTTGTGCGTGAGCCGCTGCTCCAGCCCCATTTGCGTCAGCCAGTGTGTTGCTTGCTGAGCCGCATCACGATGGCCTCGGAGCTGTAAAGGCAGTGCAACATTCTCAAGCGCATTGAGCTCAGGTAACAAATGAAACTGTTGAAATACAAAGCCGCTGTGTGCGAGTATTTCGCTGGAATTCAGCATCAGGTTTTTAGCGCGATAAGTTACTTGCCCTGACTGCACAGGTGTCAGGCCAGCTAATAAAGATAGCAATGTTGATTTACCGCACCCGGAAGCCCCCACTATCGCAATGTGCTCGCCGGCTTCAATGTGCAGCGACAGAGCTTCTATTAATGCCAGCTGTGTACCATTGTGCAGTTTTATACTGTGATTAAGGTCACTGACCTCGAGTGACAGAGCCATATCTGGATCCCTCAGTGAATTATCGAGAGTTCAGCATGTTCTACAAACTGTGAAGGGGATGTGAAAGAGAAGAAGACACCAAGCCAGAATTGATTTTTAAGACATTATTAGTAAAAGCCACCCACTAATTTACAGTGAACGGCTTAGCGTTGGTGCGCTAGAAACGCGATTCCTGAAGTGACATCAGGCTCACTTCACAGGTATCTGAAGCCGATGTTAAACGTACTTTTTTACCAGACATGTAAGCAGCTAAAGCCAGGCTCAAAAAGTGATCCATTTTATCCGCGCTGTGCTTGCTGTACGTTATTGTTGCGGTTTTGTTACAACCAGCCATCTCGTACTGTACATCGTTGCCAAAATACAATCGAATCTCTTTACTGCTGGCAAAGTCATATACCTTAACGCCTTGTAATGTACCAAGCCCAATATCAGTGACCGCAGAAGAAGCAAATGAGGCAACCAGCAGGGTCGCTCCCAACATCCGTTTGATCATAATCATTCTCTTTGTTGTTAAAGTGTAAACTATAAAATATCTACAGAATGGACTCAATTGTTTCTTTATTACAAACAACCCTTAAACAATACACCGGGGTATGTTAGCGACTCAACACACTCAGCAAAGGCCGAAGATCAACTCTCGCCTTCAACCTGGCAGCTATCAGATACAATCCCGCAAGCTTGCGATGAATAAACAAAGCATCTACTGGCGGCGTATGCCACTGCCTGGACTGCATACTCAATTGTCTGCCCTGTTCACTTATCTGCTTTGCCAATCCACTGGCTGCAAAGTCGAACGGAGCTTCGGCTCGCAATGGTGAAATTGCCAGCTCAAACAAAGACAATACGGCTTGCTGGTAGGCCGGATCTATGTCCTGAGAAAAATACCCGATCTCACAGGCTGCTTGCTTTAAAGCCTGAAGGTTGCCTTCAGCACCAGCCAGAAGCAAAGCTTTGTAACTCTGACTTAATGCCGGTGAAATGACTCTGGTTGCACCAAAATCGAGCAAAATAATCTGCCCAGTGTCTGGGTTGTACTGGTAATTTGCCAGGTTCGGATCGGTCTGGATCATACCCAACTCAAACATCTCAGTGAAAAACAGCTCAATTAAACGAAATGCCAGCTCATCACGGGTGTTCTGAGGCAGGGATACCATGTCTTCAAGGGGTTTACCCTCAACAAACTCCATGGTCAGTAAATGCTGAGTACTCAGAGCTGGATAGCTGTGTGGTACCTTAAAGTGAGGATTACCTGCCAGCGCCTTTGCAAACGCCGCGAGTGAATTGGCTTCTTGCAGGTAGTCAGTCTCAGCCAGCAGCTGTACTTTGGCTTCTTCAACTAAAGGCGTTATGTTTAGGGTTTTTGGCAACAAACCAGACAGTTTAATCAGGCTCACAACATTATCAACATCGCTATGAATGCTGTCGGCAACACCGGGATATTGCACTTTAATGGCCAGTGCCTGACCCTGCTCAGAGGTCGCCTTATGTACTTGTCCTATTGAAGCTCGGGCGAAACTATTCAAATCAAGATGACTGAATTTGTCCAGCCAACCTGAGCCGAGCTCCTTTTCAAACGTCGCAACCAACTGTTTATGTGGCATAGGCGCAGCATCCGCTCTGAGCCGTTCCAGCAAAGCAGCTAACTCAGCAGGTAACAGTTCCCCGGCATCCATTGACAGCAGCTGCCCAAGCTTCATAGCCGCACCACGCAAATGGGAGAGTTTATCAGCAACGGCCTGTATGTTGCCCGGCTGGAGTAACAATTCTGATCGGCTAGCTTTTTGGCCACTCAAAGCCTGCCTAGCACCAGCAATCATGACATTGGATGCCACTTTCCCTGCCAGCCCGCCAAAGTGAGCCAACCTGCTCAGACGACTGGACGGAACTCGACGCGATTTGTTGTTCAACACGCTACCCCTGTATTTGGATTTATCCTTACAATACGCACAGTTTACCCATTTCGTTCAGGATAGCAGGCAAAATCGGCCTATTTGTTGATATTCCTATCGCGCTTCGATGGGTGATGAGATATCACAGAGCGTCCCTTCAGGGGCTAAAAGTAACAATCGCATTTGTCCATACTCTGTCGCCTCGGGAGCTTGAACTACCTCATAGCCAAGCTCTTTTGCTCTATCATAGATGGGGTTAACCATGTCGACGACAAAAGTCAGATACATGCCAGGCGAGCTTTGTCGTGCCTGCTCGGGCACGATGGGGTAAGACTTTAAAATAATCCCGAGCTCAAGGCCCGATTCCTGTGAAACCAGATGAATAAACTAGTCACTATCATACCTGACATCAAACGCGAACAACGATGTGTAAAAATCACGGGATTCGGTCATGTTGGTTGTACAGACGTTAGTATATCGTCATTTTCCCTCACTCAGCGCATGGTTTACAGATGGGCCTGTCACACATACACTTGGGCGTTGTTTCCTAAATCATTGAACTAATTTAGCCTTATGTGATCAGATCTCGAAAGCAAACACAGAGGCTGAACTTTGAAAGAAAAGCGTATCACCAACTGGCGCGAATACAACAAAGCCCTTATCGCCAGAGGTAACATCCAACTTTGGTTTTCCGAGGACGCGATTGAACAGTGGAACAACACGCAACATCACGGCGGTAAAGGCCGGGCTAATCATTTCTCTGAACTGGCAATTGAGACCTGCCTGACTTTGCGGGCTGTATTTCGCTTGTCTCTTCGAGCTGCACAGGGTTTTGTTTCGTCACTAATATCAATGATGAAGCTTGATTTGGATACGCCAACTTATAGTTGTTTGTGCAAGCGTAGTGCAGAGCTGGCAGTTCGCTATAGGCCACACTCCAGTGCATCCGGAGGCATTGATATTGTGGTTGATAGCACTGGTTTGAAGGTGTACGGAAATGGTGAGTGGCATGCAAGAAAACATGGTGCAAACAAGCGCCGAACATGGCGAAAGCTACACCTGGCAGTTGATCCAGATACACACCAAATCGTAGGCGCTGAGTTGTCCACAGTGTCTGTAGCTGATTCAGAAGTTTTGGGTGACCTACTCAGACCATTGCGCAGGAAGATCAGCTCAGTTAAAGCAGATGGTGCCTATGATACCAGAGGCTGTTATGCCGAAGTAGCAGCTAAAAAGGCCGAAGCAGTGATCCCACCAAGGAGTAACGCACAGTTGTGGGAGGATGGACATGCTCGCAACAGCGCGGTCATTTTAACAAAGCATATAGGCAGCAGTGAGTGGAAAAAATGTGTGAACTACCATCAACGTTCACTGGCGGAAACGGCAATGTACCGATACAAACAGCTAATGGGTGACAAGCTGGTCAGTCGTGGATTCAATCAGCAACACACTGAAGCGATGATCAAAGTGAAAGTACTCAATAGAATGACTAGGCTAGGTATGCCTGAATATCAGGGAAGCAGTTGAAATCTCGGTGTTACCTAAGTTATCTGGATTTGATCAACAAGGCCATACACTTGCACCAATTCGTGAACGCCGTATTAAACCTATACCCGGCGCGATCTCGCTTGTCTCTTTAGGCATACAAATACCCTAAAAAGCCGAAATGATTTTTTGTTCAATTTTAGTACTTTTATTTCCACATCTTCGTAACGGCGTTATTATCGTGTAAATCACTTTGCAAAACTCGCCAAAACAAGGCCTGCACCCATGACGAATATGAGCACAGTATCTGGACACACATTGCTGGAAATGAACTTTCAGGCAATGCAGTCTGCCTATAGCCGCGATCCGGCACCTGACTATGCGCAGCGTATAGCTGTACTCAAAAAGCTAAAACGTGCACTCATCAATCATGAACAACAGATCTATCAGGCTTTGTCAAAGGATTATGGCTATCGCAGTGAGTTCGATACGTTTTTTGCCGACCTAATGCCAACCATAGCAACCATTAAATATGCCATTAAACATCTGAAAAAATGGATGCAGCCTTCAAAACGTCATGCCGGACTCATGCTCGCTCCCTCCAAAGTGAAAGTGCACTATCAACCACTAGGTGTGGTGGGTGTTGTCACCCCCTGGAACTTTCCTCTTTACCTTGCGCTGGGCCCGACAGTTCAGGCATTGGCCGCGGGAAATCGTGTGATGATCAAAATGAGTGAGTATACGCCTGCCGCAAATCAGGTACTGCGCACCATACTGGAGGACATCAGCGATCATGTTCACCTGGTAGAAGGGGATGCAGACATTGGTGCGGCTTTCACCGCCCTGCCATTCGACCATCTGATCTTTACCGGTTCAACCGCAGTGGGCAAGCTGGTCGCAAAAGTGGCCGCAGACAACCTGACCCCAATAACACTCGAGCTGGGGGGAAAATCGCCTACCATCATTGACCAGGACATAGATATGAAGGTTGCCGTGGATGCGGTGATTATGGGCAAGTCTATCAATTCCGGGCAGATCTGCGTGGCCCCGGATTACATTTTTGTGCCCGCCGCGCGCCTTGATTCGTTCATCGATACTTTTATTGCCCGCTATAGGGAATATCATCTGCAGAGCAACAACAGCAATCAACAAAGCCATATCATTACCGAGCGTCAGCATACCCGCCTGTTGCAACTGCTGGACGATGCTAAAGCCAAAGGCGCGACTGTACATACCGTCAAAGCAGCTGAGCCCGGAGATGGCAAACGCTTTTACCCGCACCTGCTGACCAACCTTACTGAGGATATGGCAGTCTTAAAAGAAGAGATATTTGGTTCCTTGCTGCCTGTGATGACCTACGACACAGTGGATGAGGTCATAGCCTACATCACGGCCCGGCCGCGTCCACTGGCGCTCTATATTATGTCAAATAATTCAGCACTGATTGAACGCCTGATCAGCCATACCCACAGCGGTGGAATTAGTATTAATGATACCACCATGCATGTAGTTGCCGACGACGCGCCCTTTGGTGGTGTGGGCCATTCAGGGATGGGCCATTACCATGGTTACGAAGGATTTTTAACCTTTTCCAAGGCTAAAACGGTTCTGTATTCTAGCAGCTGGCTACCTAAAAATCGCTTTGTACTCAAGCACCGGGATTGGGTGTTAAAAGTGCTCCGTAAGTATGTTTTGAGATAGCAGGGCATCCATTTATATACGTTAAATCAAAGGCCGTTCCAAAAATCGGTCTACAGTGTTACCATTAAGATCCCGATAATTACGCCTTACTAAAATTAGCATTTACTTACCAGAGTTGGACAAAAGGATTGTGAAAAAAACTGTTTTATCTGCTTTTGCAGTATTGGTGCTCGCCATGGTTGCACTGTCAAAGTATGCTACCAATAAGCCTGCTGTTGATGAGTCTGCTGTTATTGGGCAAGCGGCTTTGCAAGCCGACAAAATGTCATCAAACCAATTACATAATAACGAGTCAGCTTCTTTGCCAGTTGCCTCTGACAAAGATGTCAGTGAACAGAGCGCTGCGTCATCTAATCATGTGCCAGAAACAGCGCACAGCGATGCAGCTAATGATGAATTTGACAGCGCATCAGCTCCCTCTTTGCAAATCAATACCGTTGCTTCAAATGCGATTACCCCGCTGCCTAATATCGATCCAGCCTTCAGTGCGCATGCGTTAAGATACTCTGGGGATTTAATGCCGTTAACCACTTTACAAGTGGGTGAAAAGGCAAAGCTGACTCTGTTAAACACGCAGATTGAAGCCACTCTAAAAGCGGCAAACCATGCCCGCAGTGGTAATCAACATTTATCATTTAAGCTCAACAATGGCAGTAACTTGACCAATATGATGCTTACTTACAGTAATACGGGTATCCGGGGCAAAATTACAATTGATGGCACTCGATACCATATTCAGTCAGTCGATAATCAAATACTGATGATGTCTCACAAGGAATATATAGAACTATACGGACTTGAAAACCATAAGGAAAAGATTAGAAAATGATGAAAAAAAGTATAATAAACTCAGTTATTTCAGGACTCTGCTTAGCCTCCACAAGCGTTTTGGCAAATGTAGAGGTGGGTGTCCGCTTTGTCGTAGATGACGCGCTGATCACCAGCTGGCGCTCAGAAGAAACCATTCGGGACGAACTGGAACGATGGATTCTTGAGACCAATACAATGCTCTCCGACTCAAACATTGCCATGAGGTTATACTCAGCTGAGACAGTCATGAGCGATATGGCTGCTGACTCAGATGAAAGCGTCATATTTAACAATATGAGACGTGAAATCAATGGTTTTAATAACCTTGAAAACAGAGCCGATGAGATTGGTGCCGATTATACCATTGCCGTAGTCCCGAGATTAGACAATGGCCTGACAGGTGACGACAGACAAGCTTACTGCGGAATCGCCAATACAGTCAGCACAAATATGAATGAAATTAATGCGGTGGACTTTATGGATTCTACCGTCATCGTTGACTACGACTGTAGCACAGATACATTTGCCCACGAACTTGGCCATGTTTTCGGCTTATCTCACGGTATTCAGGTTGCCGAAGCACTGGGCAGCACAAGTCATAATTCGAGTTACCATTCATACTCTAAAGGATGGGGACGAATTGTCTCCCTGGCTTCTGTTGGAGACTCTTCCGAAGACGAAGTACGTGATGATGGTGAATATGGTACCATCATGGTCGGGAACTACTTGCAATACTGGAGTCGACGCAACGCGACAACCTTTGTGGGTATTTTTTCCAACCCGGACGTAGTCGATGTTGCCTGCGGCGAAAATGGCTCCGCCAGCCCTTGTGGTAATGCGCTGCTGGGGAATGCAGCCAGAACGATAAGAGATTTTCGTACTAATTTCGCCGCTCACGCGACACCAGACGTACACACGCTGAATTACAGTGATTCAAATTTACGCGCGTGTATCTCACAGACTTACCCCTACACGCCTGGTAGTAGTTTGTACGATATCAATCGCATTACGAGTATCAGTTGTGCGGCATCTGATATTGGCTCTATTGATGGCCTCGAGGGCATCACAGGTTTACACTCAACCATCGTCAGACCAACTCCGGTAGGATGGCCAGTCGTTGAATCACCGTTTATTGATTTGAGTGATAACCGGATCGTTAACCTTGACGCCTTGTATCAGTTATCTTCCGACTCAACAATCAACTTACAGGGCAATGATGTTGCCAGCTGCCATCAGCTTGATGAACTGGAGCAAACACATACAAACCTGATACGCCCTGAGCGTTGTTTGAATATTGCAGCGCTGGTTTCAACTATAGCGATGATATAATACCAATTTCACTTAATACCTGGTCTATTTGAAGGAGCAAATAGGACGCTAACAGTGTTAAAAATTTCTCATTTAGAACAACTAAATAGCAAAATTTTCGCCTTGTTATCGACCCTATTTTCTCGCCTCAAAATAGATCACTTAATTAAGCAAATTGGTATAACGCGTAATCTGATTGGCCTGACAACTTCCAGTGTTAACTGGTGATGGGCCAAAAGTGAAATCAAAAGCTGGATGCTAGCGCAAGTTAGTATCCAGCCTGTTTCACACATTTGAGTTTTTACTCCGGCAATCTCACTGTCAACCTGCGCGTGAACCGCATTCAGGTTTGAGCACTTTTTCCTGTTACACCATCAAATTATTGGTATCGCGCCGGTCGTTCTGGGATATGTAACCACGCACAAGCCGCTCAAACCTATGGTAAACGCCAGTATATTCAAGTCAGACCGGGGCATTTGCCAAGCTATCAGGTGCCTGTACTCACCCGAATACCAGCTACACAGTGAGTCAAATTAAAGAATCTCAATTGTGCTTCCCTAGCCTATACGATAAGTTTTGTACCTAATAATAAATATATCACTGGTCAATGGTACCTAAATCTGTAAATCGGCAATATCAGCTCCCCATTTACCCATTGTGCCGTTGAGGTTTAAGGAGAGAACATGAGCCGAGATTTAAGCTATGATGGCCTCAGAGGCTGGCTGCTTATCGTTATTGCCTGCAACCACTTGTTTGGCAGTTTTGTCACGCAATTTACCCGCACGCCGCTGGGATTTGTCTCAGCGGCCGAGGGGTTTGTGTTTTTATCCGGGTTTGTTGCTTATCTGGTATATGGTCGGCTGGAAAACAATCGCACCGAGTTGCGGCGTAAAGTGTGGCGGCGTTGTCTGGTGATTTATGGATTTCATTTGAGTGCCATCCTGGTTTGCTTTTCGCTGGTCCTTTCACTTCCTTTATATATCACGCACTGGTCGGGGTTTTTCAATGCTGCTAACTGGTTTAGCAATCCATTACATAGCGCCTTGTCGGCCATCTTACTACTCGAGCACCCGGGCTTTCACGATATCCTGATCCTCTATTTAGTGCCTATGGTATTTCTACCTTTGGCTATTGTGGCCCTCAAACAAGGTAAACTGATGTATGTCGTGAAAGTTTCGTTTTTAGTCTGGTTGCTGGCCCAGTTTGTCACCGCAGAATTTTTAACAAGCCCATTTAGTCTGGTGTTTAATGACATCAAGTTAAACGTAAGTCACTTTGACCCATTCGCCTGGCAGATATACTTTTTTATGGGGGTTGTGCTGAGTTATCTGAAGTTTGATAAAAGCCATACCTTTACATTTACACCTGCGGTACGGGTGTTGCTATTGAGCGGTATAGGCTTCTTTTTACTGCTCAAGCATGGCTATCCACAATTAATGCGGCCCTATTATGCTGGCCACGGCAGCGCCTCTTTGCTCTATCAGTTTAACCTGCTATTGAGCGTGTATCTGGTAATGCATTTGATGCGTCGTTTTCGGTGGTTCTTTACGCTCAGATATCCGGTATTTATCGGCCAGCATGCCCTGCCCGTTTTTTCCTTTCACTGCGTAGTGATTTACTTTCTGCTGCCGTGGAGCCATGAATACACCACTGCACATTGGTACTGGGATCTGTTGATATGTGCCTGCTTTGTGGCGTTGCTCGCACTTCCGGCTAAGCTTGATCAGCTTTGGCGAGCACACACTAAAAACACAAGGCCAGAGGCAAGGCAAAGTGCGAGAGCTGGGTAATATCGTGCTCTCTAGTTGAGCTCGCACAGCACACAACTTAGTGCACCTCATATAACGCATATAAATACAGGGCTAAGTTGACTCGTTTAAAGATGCGCTGTGGTATCGCCTCTAATCCTGAAGCCGCTCCGTCTCAGTTGTTTCAGCGGGTTTGGCTTGTGCAAACAGCATATCTGGGCAGGAAAAGTCATCGCCAAACAGTATGTATAACTCATATACCAGCTCTATGGTCATCACTGAGCGGCCCGATTCAAAATTGCTGATGGTGGATTGATCAACATTCAGCTTGGCAGCCAGCTGCGCCTGAGAGAGCTTATTTTTATACCTTAATTGCCGCAGGTTGCGTTGCAATCGCCTCATCAGTTTATCAATCCGCTGTTTCCTGGCAAACGCATCATTTTTCATCGCCTAATCCTTTTACACGTTTGTGTGTCAGCTTGCCCAAATGCTGACCTGATTTATTAAAAGAGTACACCTGAAAAATACCGTTTCAGGTATATCCCTGGTTTCAACTGTCAGAAAAATCGCAACTAATGTAAACGCCCTGTTGACCTTTTTAACGTTAAGAAATATCGTGTAACTCACAGTCCCGCACGGCTGTTAGTGTTGCTATTGCAACGAGATAACTTGATATCTCTAACTTGCGTCAGTTTGACATGTTCCCTTTTTGTATTAACATTGCGACTTTCTTGTTAAGATTATGTTCGTTCGAATGTGGAAAAGTCTCCGCATTACAATAAAAAAGGAAAAAAGGACGTGATTGATGGCGATGATTTAAAGGCAATGAGGAAAAACGCCGGCATATCCCAGGAGCTGATGGCCAAAAAGTTAGAGTGCGACCGTAAAACAATCAGTAACTATGAGCAGGGTGTCAGTGACATAAAATCCAGGCAGCTTTTTCGCTGGCTGATGCTATGCAAAATAGATACGCGATCTTTACTCAATGAAATCAGACAAATTAGTGGCAGTTTAAACCGCCATGATGCGTCAAAGTTACAGGATGACGAAAAATGAAAAAGATACGCCCACTCACACTTCTAACTAAATTGGCTTCTCTGGTAAAACTTACTGACCGTAAAATGAGTCGAGACCTGAGTAATGATAAGAGTTTACTTGGTGGGCAAAAGAAGTTTGTGGCGGGTTGCGGACTCTACCGGTCTGATAAACCAAGTGCTAAAGGGCCTTATAAGCCGGTCAGGCCTGGAGCTTGTGAGGTTAATGCCGTGCAAGTTCTTTCTGAAGATTTAAGTATGGGAGTAATGGGTGGAACTACAGCGAAGAAACCACCTCGCTCTATGACAGCAGGTATATATCAGGTGTCTTCGCTTAAAACAGAAAATATACATGAGCTTTCTAAGCGCACATGCAGCTCAATATCTGGCAGTACAGGATATAAGCCACCCAGAGAAAAAATTGCTAGTTTTTCATCTAATAACTCCAAGCCTGACCATTCAAAAATAAGCCTAAATTCAAACAGAATAGAGACTGATATTTGCACTTATATATCCGGAGGCACTACAGGCTACAAACCACCAAGAGTAGCGAGAGAGTTATCTGCCCCAACCTTTCCTAAAAACTCTACTGCTAGCCAAGAGCTGACTCTAAAAATGTGTAATTGTATATATGGTGGAAGCGGAGCATACAAACCTCCTAGAGTTGCTCGAATACACATCGACTCAGATCCCATTATTCCGGTAGAAAGTTCTCAAGGATAGTAAATGAAACTCTCAAACCTAATTTTAATTAGCATAGCTGCAATGGCAATTTTCTATATTCAATTGTGGAATCCCACAATTGTAACACCGCTGTACTTGATTCTTTTAGGTGCAGGAATTGTATATGGTCACTATAAAAAAGATATAAATATGACTCATATATCCAGTTTTATCTTTATTTTGACGGCGCTTTCACCTGTCATATTTGAAACCGGACTAATTGACTACATGACACCTGCAGAAAACAAACTATTACAAGGAACAATGATCTATGGGATTCAGTTATTAATTAGTTTAGCAATCGTAATAGTATTGATTTTCAGAGTGCAACTTTCCAGGAAATTATCCAATTCACCTAACATACAGCTCACTCACTTCGATGGTGTTTTCCACTGGCTCTATATGTACACTTCGTTCATTTATTTGCTTGCGCTATTAGAAAATATCGCCTGGTCTTACTTTGAAATGAAATCCTGGACCTTTATCTATGATAATTTTGAGGGACTAATTTATATAGCCTGGGCACTATGTTGTGGCGCACTGCTGACCATGATGATCCTGTCCGCAAGAGAGGGTGGTACTCAGGCATCCCGCGCATCTTAAACCAGATTTAGACATTCAACCACCAAATGCCAGTCAACAAAACTGACTGGCATTATTTTTTGTGCAAGCATGCTAATTTGCATGCACCCGCTTTATCTCTTCAATTAAAGCCTCGGCTAAGGGCGATGCCGTATTGCTTTTTGACGTGATCAGCATCACTGGGATCTGATAGGCGTATTTTTCTGGCTGTATGGCTCTGAATATACCTTTATCAACCCAGTAGCTGGCGTAGTGCTCGGGCAGGTAACCGATAAACTCGCCGGAGAGAATTAAATGGGCAATGCCTTCGTCATGATAGGCAATGGCGCTGTTTTGATAGTTGAGGCCATCATTACGCACCTCTTTATCGCGCAGGTAGTTACTGGTGATCACTTCAGCTTCGGCAAGTAATGCCTCTAATTTTTCACTGTCGCTTTTGGCCACATTACCTTCCACCAAATCACTTTCTATCAAATCAAACAAGGGATGCCCCTGCGCACAGTATAAATAGTTGTACTCATTATGCAGCGGGTAATAATCCAGGCCACGCAGCTGATGGCGGCTCACACCCAGCCCCACCAGAGAGCGCCCGTTCACCACAGAAGTTTCAACTTCACGGGCTTCACATACATGGATATCAAACTGGATATTACCCCCACGCGCCTTGAGTGCCGAAATGGCCCGTGCCACGCCGCAACGGGGATCGCTGACCATAGTATCTATGGTGGCAATGGTTACCCGTCCTGAAAGCTCGTTTTTAGAACTGGCCACTGTGCTGGCAAACGCTTCGCATTGCTGTAACAGCTCTAAAGATGCCTGATAGGTCACCCTGCCCGGCTCGGTCAACTCAAAACCACTGCGCCCGCGTTTGCATAGTTTCAGACCCAGACGAACTTCCAGGTCCGATAGATGCGAACTAATGGTTGAACGGCCTATATTCAGGCGCGACTCAGCGGCCGACAGGCCACCACACTCCACAATGGCGACAAAGATCCGCAGCAGCCTTAAATCAACGTCTTGTACCTGCATTAAATACTCACCTCATTGAGTTCGATACTTTTAGTTCGATAATACCGGAATGAATTACGATAATTATGCATTTATAAAACTACCACAGCAAGTTAGGATTGCGGGATAAAAACAACATCTGCATGTAACAAGATGATATTTAGGAGAATAAAATGACGTTTAGATATGGTATCGATCGTCTGGACCTGGACACAGTCAACGGCATTGCCGATGGCAGCATTAAAGCCGAGCTGTGTCAGGAAGCGCTGGATAAAATCAACACCAGCCGTAGCAATGTTGACGTGATGGCCGCATCCGACGAGGCTGTGTACGGTATTAACACAGGCTTTGGCCCGCTGTGCGACACGCAAATCTCACCAGAAGAAACCAATCTGCTGCAAAAAAACCTGCTTATCACCCATGCCGTTGGGGTTGGCGAACCAATTGCTAAGCCGATCTCTAAACTCATGCTGATCACCAAAGTCCATGCACTGAGCCAGGGTTTCTCAGGTATCCGCCTGGAAACCGTCGAGCGGATGCTAAAGTTCATTGAGCTGGACCTAATCCCAGTCGTACCAGAGCAAGGCTCCGTAGGCGCATCAGGCGACCTTGCGCCTCTGTCTCACTTATTCCTGCCTTTACTGGGCGAAGGTGAATTCTGGCAGAGAGACAAAATCGTACCCGCAGCCGAAGCGCTGAAAGAACACGGCCTTGAACCAATGGAGCTGCATGCAAAAGAAGGTCTGGCCCTGATCAATGGTACTCAGTTTATTCTGTCACATGCCATCACAGCGCTTACGAAAATGCGCTATTTGCTGGACCTGGCAGATCTGGCCGGTGCAATGAGTATTGAAGGCATGCAGGGCAGTCAGTCGCCATTCCGTGAAGAGCTGCACCAGATCCGAGCTTTCGCTGGTAACCTGGAAGTGGCCAAGCGCATGCGCCGCTTCTTTAAGGATTCTCAGAATATGGCGGACCACGAAGAATGTGACCGCGTACAGGACCCGTACTCACTACGCTGTATTCCACAAGTACATGGTGCATCTCGTAACGCCTACAACCACCTGAAAGAGCTGGCTGAAATTGAAATGAACTCAGTCACTGACAACCCCATTGTGATCAGCAGCGAAGAAGCTATCTCAGGTGGTAGTTTCCACGGTCAGCCTCTGGCCATGGTACTGGATTACGCGTCAATCGCCGCTGCGGAACTGGGCAATATTTCAGATCGTCGTTGTTATTTGCTACTTGAAGGTTTGCATGGCCTGCCACGCTTATTAACGACCTCTGGCGGCCTCAACTCGGGCATGATGATCCCGCAGTACACCACCGCAGCCCTGGTTACCGAGAACAAATCACTGTGTTTCCCACCATCGGCAGACAGTGTACCAACCTCTATGGGCCAGGAAGACCACGTATCTATGGGTAGTATTTCAGGTCGTAAACTGAACCAGATCCTGGGTAACCTGGATAAAATCTTTGCCATTGAGCTGATGTATGCAGCCCAGGCCATTGAGTTCAGACGACCTAATACCTGCTCAGACCTGATCGAAGAAAACTTTGCGCTGATCCGCAGCAAAGTCGCCAAACTTGAAGAAGACAGACTGCTTAAGCCAGACATTGATCACATGGTAACATTGGTTAAGTCACAAGCATTTACGGTTAACTAAGGGGAAAATAACAATGACCACCACACTGAGTTTTCAGGACCAAATCAAGCAAGGGATCCCCAGCGAGTTGCCTGCGCCTAAGCCTTACCCGGCTGACGCCAACCGCGCCCCGAAGCGTAAAGACATTTTATCAGCCGACGAAAAACAACTGGCGCTGCGTAACGCGCTACGCTATTTCCCGAAAGAATGGCATCAGGAGCTGGCGGCTGAATTTGCCGAAGAGCTAAAAAGTTTTGGCCGTATCTACATGTACCGCTTTAAGCCTAACTATGACCTTAAAGCGCGCTCGGTCAGCGATTATCCGGCGAAGTGTCAGCAAGCCGCGGCTATCATGCTGATGATCGACAACAACCTGGACCCGGCAGTTGCTCAGCACCCGGAAGAGCTGATCACTTACGGTGGTAACGGCGCGGTATTCCAAAACTGGGCTCAATACCTGCTGGCCATGAAATACCTGAGCGAGATGGAAAGCGACCAGACACTGCACATTTACTCTGGTCACCCTATGGGCTTGTTCCCGTCAAGCGAAGACGCACCACGCGTGGTCGTTACCAATGGTATGATGATCCCGAACTATTCAAAGCCTGATGACTGGGAAAAGTTCAATGCACTGGGTGTCACTCAGTACGGCCAGATGACGGCAGGTTCATTCATGTACATTGGCCCACAGGGTATTGTTCATGGCACCACCATCACAGTAATGAACGCGTTCCGTAAAGTCCTCGAAAAAGGCGACAGCCCGAAAGGTAAGATCTTCCTGACAGCTGGTCTGGGCGGCATGAGTGGCGCCCAACCAAAAGCGGGTAACATTGCGAACTGTATTACCGTTTGCGCCGAGGTTAACCCCGCTGCTGCCACCAAACGTCACCAGCAAGGCTGGGTAGATGAACTCATCGACAACATGGATGAACTGGTTGCCCGTGTTAAAACAGCACAGGCGAACGAAGAAGTGGTATCAATTGCCTACATCGGCAACATTGTCGATGTCTGGGAAACCTTCTATGAGCAGGATATTTTCATTCACCTGGGATCAGACCAAACGTCGCTGCATAACCCCTGGTCAGGCGGCTACTACCCGGTCGATATCAGCTTTGAAGAGTCAAACCGACTGATCCGCGAAGAGCCTGAAGTGTTCAAAGAAAAAGTACAGGCAACGCTTAAGCGTCACGCTGATGCGGTGAACAAGCACACTGCCCGTGGTACGTATTTCTTCGATTACGGCAATGCCTTCTTGCTGGAATCATCTCGTGCCGGTGGCGACGTGATGGCCGAAAACGGCATCGACTTCAAATATCCATCATACGTGCAGGATATTCTGGGCCCGATGTGCTTTGACTACGGCTTTGGCCCATTCCGTTGGGTGTGTGCCTCAGGCAATCCGGCTGATCTGGACAAAACCGATGCCATCGCGGCAGAGGTGCTGAACAAGATCATGGCGGAATCTCCAGAAGAGATCCAGCAGCAGATGCAGGACAACATCACCTGGATCAAAGATGCCAAGCAGAACAAACTGGTTGTTGGCTCACAGGCCCGTATTCTGTACGCCGACGCACAAGGGCGTATGGAAATCGCCAAGGCCTTTAACGATGCCATCGAGCGCGGCGAGATTGGTCCGGTTGTGTTAGGTCGTGACCACCACGATGTGAGTGGCACTGATTCACCATTCCGCGAAACTTCGAACATTTATGACGGTAGCCGCTTCACAGCGGACATGGCCATTCATAATGTCATTGGCGACAGCTTCCGTGGTGCAACCTGGGTCTCTATCCACAACGGCGGTGGCGTTGGCTGGGGTGAAGTGATCAACGGTGGATTTGGTATGGTGCTGGACGGCAGCAGTGATGCTGAGCGACGCCTGAAGTCTATGCTCCTGTTCGATGTGAACAATGGTATTGCACGTCGTAGCTGGGCCCGCAACGAAGAAGCTAACTTCGCCATTAAACGCGAAATGGCTCGCACACCTAAGCTTAAAGTAACACTGCCAAATGGTGTGGACGATGAAATTTTAAATAATCTGTCGCTCTAAACGCTGATGATCAGTATGAAAAAATGGCTGCCCTTGGGTAGCCATTTTTGTATCCGTTGCACTTAACCAAGTGCAGTACATGCGTTTCAATCAACACTCAGCGCGGAGCTGGCCTGATAGCGACTTTTAACTGTCATTGTTTACGCATCTTACTGCCACATCGCGCAAACATTATGTGCAACGACATTATCCAATTATGTCATGTATTATCAGACCACCAGCCAGATTCTGGCTCTTTTTTATACAATACAGATGGTAGAAGCTGACGGTATGAACTAACATAGCTTTGTTATGATATTGATGGGGCTATACGCTATGACTCGCGCAGAAAAGCTTTTGTACCGCTTAATCCTCGCTGACCTGTTAAGCTGCCATCCAGCCCCTTTGCCCATATCGTCGCTCAGGCTTCAGGGTGTCAAAACAGACACTATGACCCTCCAAACCGTAATAGATTTGATGACTGAACAGCAGGTGATCGCTGTATCTTCTTCAGGAGAGATAAGTCTGGCGCCAAGAAGCGGCTTGAACACACTAACCGAAGGCGACTATCCCATTGATTTAGCTAACATTGATTAACTTACCCACAGATTTTGTGGTTATCTTGTTAGTAACTCAGGAATAAAGGAGCCAGGCTCCACCATCCGCGTTAAAATTCAGCACAGAGGTGACGTCAGGGCAAAAATCGCCACCGCAGACACCTCCATTTATACCCATTAATGACGTAATGCGGGGAGTAAAGACGCACCTGTGCCGTCTATGTCAGACAATAGTTCAAGACCCAGGACCTGCGCCACGACAGGATAGATATCGAGGTTTTTCACCGGACCAATCTGTGTACCCTGTTTAAAGGCAGGGCCCATGGCAACAAAGGTTGCATGCATATCCTGCGTGATGGCAAAACCATGAGTACCATAGTGTTGGTCTTTTTCATCATAAGCAAAATAACGCGGCGCCTGAGTTTCAACCACAATATCCGCAGTCGTTTCATTGATTGTTACACCGCGGCTTTTGAGTGTTTCTTCATTGATGATGTCATAACGACCACGGGCATTGCGCAGCAACTGAGCACGCATCGCATCCAGGTTTACACGGGCTTTGGGCTTTTTATATAACCAGACCTGAGTGCCACTGTTTTTAACGATAAAGTTACTCAGATCCACTCCCAAGTCTGACAATTGCAAACTCTTGTCCGGGTCCAGCTGAGCCATACCATGATCCGACACAATGATCAGGTTAACGTCCTGCTCTACCTCACGCTGAATGCGCCTTGCAAGCTGGCCAACCAACTTATCAACCTTCTGGACAGCCTGATAGGTTTGCTGTGCATCCGGGCCAAATTCATGTCCCATGGTATCCACCAGCGAGAAGTAGCCTGCAACAAAGCGCGGGCGTTTCTGCGTAGGCAACTTGAGCCATTGCACTATCTGATCAATACGCTGCTGGTAATCGCTGTGCTGTGAGTAATGGTAAAAATAGCTGGGCGTCATGCCATTAATACGAGCATCTGATTCAGGCCAGAAGTAGGTTGCAGCCTTAAGCCCCTGCATTTCAGCGAGGTTCCAAAGCGGGATCCCCTTTAGCCAGGAGCTGTCGTCCTGACCATAGCCCATTTTATAACACTGGTTACGGTTTTTATCGCAAAAATGGTTGCCGACAATGCCGTGGTTAGATGGCAACAAGCCTGTAATAATAGAAAGGTGATTGGGAAAGGTCTTGGTCGGATACACAGGCTCAAGATATTCGGCTCTGACGCCTTGTGCAGCAATCGTCGCAAGGTTCTTTGCTTTGTGTTTTTCAATGTAATCCCAGCGGAATCCATCCAGTGAAATCATCACTACACTTTGCTCTGCTCCCTGCCCTTTGGCCAAGGCCAGTGTAGACATAAGCGTAATAAAGAGGAGTAAAACCGATAACGCGTGTTTAATCATGATACCCTTTTGTTCCTGAAACAATAAATCAGCGTGGGCACAATAAAACTAAAATATGAATGAAATGAAGGACCTTTTGCCGAAAAAAGAGGGATTTTCGACCAGCAACATATTTTCGGGACGAGCCACACTCGCCCCGGACTGACACTGTCTGTTTAACGCAAATGCTGAACCAGGGTCCAATGTTCATCATCACGACTCACCTCTCCCAGTGCCCCATTGATCAGCACCATGTTAGGCGCAATATGGGAGACATCAACACCCGTAATAACAGGCACAGACAGGTCTCCCAAGGCCATTTTCACCGCAGTATTCCCATCAAATGCCTTACCAGCATTGTCCGTTACCGCATTGCGACCAATGAGGATACCCGCAGCATGATCAAATGCACCGCGTAACTTCAGGCTCTGCAAAGCCCGATAGTAGGCTGTAGGAGACTGTTCGGCGTTTTCAAAGTAAAAGATCAGTTTGTCATCAGGGTGCCTCTCGAGCAGCGCCTGAGGATCAAAATACTCTGAGCCAAACATCAACATATGTGTATCCAGGCATCCTCCGATCAGACGCCCCTGAAACGACACAGGCCCGGCATGATGCGCTTTATCATTCAGTACTTGCCAACGGCTTGGCTCAGCCAGATTAAAAACCGCCTCACTGTCTTGCGCATAGTTGCTGTAACCTAATTCATAGAAAGGCGCGCTACGCTGTGTAAATGTCCCACCCGTTGACGTTTGCAGATGCGTGAAAGTATCTGCCGTCAATGCATCGGTTTGTGCCAAAGACAACTGCATCAGGTTAGTGCAATGACAAGTTGCCCAACCCAGTTTGCTGGAAAACGCGCTGAGCACAGTACTGATATCTGAAAACCCCATCAACCATTTAGGTCGAGCCTGTTGCAGGGCCTGCCAGTCCAGCAAAGGCAAGAGATCCATCGCAATCTCTCCGCCCCAGGGTGCCATAATCGCATCCACCTGGTCGTCCAGTAAAAACCGCATCAACTCATCCACACGTCTCTCCACCGGCGCGCTCACATGTAACTTATCTTCACGTAAGCAGTGCCCTTCGAGTACCTTGAAACCACGCAGTGCCAGATCACCTAAAACAAGGTCAAGTCGGGGGTGCAAAGGTGTCGCAACACCGCTGGAAAATGCGGTAACCGCAATGGTACTTCCTGAGATAAGAGGAGCTGGATAGTGCATAAGCTGTCCTTTTTACATACTTAAAATTTAAAACCATTTAATTCATAACGTTAGGCAGGTATTTGTCACATAATTTCCTCACTTTGTCACCTTATTTCGCGCCTTTCTCACGCTTTTTGTTTTCGCCTCAACAACAATGGAGCCAGCTTTTTACGAAACGGATAAAACAATGAACAAGTTGAACGCACTAAGCTTAGCCCTTTGCTCTCTATACGCAGCTTGCGGTAACGCACAACAATCGCCCCAGACTATTAGTCCCTGGCAGCAATTTACGCAAAACGACACCACAATCCCACGCCTCAGTGTGGCACCTGATATAGACGGTGAACTGACTGCCACAGAATGGCAAAATGCGCGAGTAGTCACAGATTTTGTTGAATTCCGTCCCACGGTTGGTGGCACCCCAAGGTACCCGATCACAGCATATGTGGCTTATGATGAACACTTCTTTTACGTTGCCGCTAAAATTACGCAGCCCTTTGACACGATCACGGACAGAGTGCTTACCCAGGGGGAGCGAGTCTGGAACGAAGACTATTTTGGCCTGATCCTCGACACCAACCATGATAAATCCGATGGCTATTTGTTTCATGTTACCCCTTCGGGCGTACGAGAAGATGGCCTGGTTAATGGCACTGAATACATCGCAGAATGGAAAACACTGTGGTACGCCAAAACCCAACAGCAGGACGATGGCTGGACGGTAGAAATTGCCATTCCCATGCAGTCATTGTCTTTCGACCCAGATGCCCCAAACTGGGGGTTACAATTGCGCCATAAACTCTCCAGTCCCTACGTGCAATCATACTGGAACCTTAATAACCCCAACTCATCAGGCTGGCATGCATCACAAACCGCGCCGATTTCCGGACTGCGCGAATTAGATCAGGGCAAAGGCATTGAAGTAAAACCCGGCCTGGCATACAAAGACTCACTGGAGGAGAGCAGTTTTGAGCCTTCGCTGGATGCCACTTACCGGTTTACCCCCAGCCTGACCGGTCAGTTGACGCTCAATACCGACTTCTCCGGCACAGATGTCGACGAAATAGAAATGAACATGACCCGGTTTGGCCAGTACTACAGTGAAAAGCGCGACTTCTTTTTACAGGACAGTCAGATATTTCGTTTTGGTGGCATGGACGATGACGATTTTAACGGCATGCCATTTTATTCTCGCCGTATTGGTCAGGGCCCACAGTCGGGTGTACTGGATATTAACTGGGGCACGAAACTCACAGGCCGAATTGGCAATACCGATCTGGGCGTATTGAGCGTCAACCAGGAACGCGACGGAAACATAGCTGAAACCACTCAACTCAGTGTCGCCAGAGCCAAGCAACACATTGGCGAGCGCCATCAACTAGGTGCCATTATCACCCATGGCACTACCGATGACAGCGCCGGTCAAACACTCAGTGGGATGGATTATCGATTTGAAGATATCATATTTGGTGAGGAGCAATTGATTGCCAACGCCTTTTACCAGTCTATTGACCTGCCAAATGACCTGCCCGACAGTGACAGTAAAGCGTATGGTTTGGCGTTCAAAATGCCGAATGACCGATTTTATCTGGACGCCAAGTATCGCTATATCGGTAAGGACTTTAACCCGGCACTGGGATTTGTGAATCGCACAGACCTGAAATACTATCACCTTACCAGCCACTACCGGGTGCGCCCACAAACAGGCTGGCTGGGTAACAACCTCAACCTTTATCAGTTCAGAACCTATTATAAACGCTGGGAAAATACTGATGGCGAAAAGAAAGGCCAGCAGTTGTTTTTGCAACCTTTGATAATACAAACCAAATCTCATGACTATTTTCACATCAGCTACGACATGTACAACAAAGTGCTCAAAGACCCGTTCAAGTTTCGTGACAACATTCAGTTTGCCCAGGGTGAGTATGATTACAATCAGTGGACGGTGTTTTATGAAACAGCCAGCGATCGGCCGGTCTTTGCCAGTGGCCGAATTGTCAAAGGCGACTTTTTTGATGCGGACCTGACACGCTATAGCATGACACTGAACGCCCGGCCGAATAAACACTTATATGTGCAACTTGGTCGTCATATGTACTACTACGAACGCGCTGGCGAGAAAAGCAACATGTACAATACTCGGCTAAAAGTGAATATTGCCTTTAACAGCGAGTGGTCCTGGAACTCACTATTACAGCATAATACTCAGTCGGACAGTTTCTCACTCTTTAGCCGACTACGCTATGAACCAGCGCCAGATGAGTTGTATCAGTTGAGTATTAACAAAGGCTATGACTTAGAAGATGGCTGGCACGATAAAAAGGCCGTATTTTCTGAAACTGCCGTGAAACTGAATTACACCTATAGATGGTAGATATTGGTCGTCAAGCGCGTTGCACAACTTCTGGCAACGCGCTTTGCTGTTAACGTGCTACCGTCTTGTAAACATCACTTCTGAAAGCCGCTTTACGACCATAGATCACTTGCCCGTCACGCACATCAAATCCCATATAGGAGCCGATGTCCTGGCGGGACAAAGGATGTAACCCTTCATCGCTCAGTTTATATCGGGTCAGCTCGTGCCACTCTTTGGTCATCAGATACACTATGCCATTTTCTATTTCCAGATTTGAGAAAGGCTCCAGCTCCCCTATTTTTTCTCCCTGCGCCTGATCAATGCCATTCAAAATACTGGCAAACGCAAAGCGATACAGGACATGTTCTATGTCTGTCACATACACATACTCGGGCGTTGCAGGATCCGTAAATGCCGATATCCAACCCTGTGGCAGCTGCGCAACTTGCTGCATCTGGCGATTGTAAATTTGCACGCGTTTTAGCTCATTTTGCTTCACAGACAGCGCAAACAAGCTATTACTCAGCCAACTTTGCTGATAAATATAGCCATCGAAAAATAAGGTATTACCTTGCTGTGCCTCATTGGTGGGGATCAGCCACATGGCGTGGTTATCGTGATTGATCAGCAAAAACTCATCATCAGGTGACAAAGCCATGTCCCTCAGACGCGCGTGATCGGGTAGTCTGGGGAGCGGTCTGGCCTGCTCCTGTGGCTTCTGATAATACACCTGTGAGCTGCCGGAACGGTCAGAAATAAAATACACACCTGTGTCGGTATGTGCTAAACGGGGCGAACGATCCAGCCCGTTACTGTTATCCAGTACAAAGCCTGTTTCCAGCCACTGGAGCTCAATGTCTTTATCGTAAGTTGTGAAGATGTAATCCTTACCATTGCTATGGCGAGCAATGTTGCAGCAGATTTTATCGCTGAGGCTACTGAGCAAAGTCGGCTGGCTAGCTGTGAAAGACTGATGATACATCTGAGTTCGCGGGCTAGACGAGGAGAATACAATCCCACTGTGGGTGTGGTCCCAAATCGCGCCGTGCATCAGGCCGGTTCGGGCAATCTGTAGGGCTTGCTCTGCCGATCCGGGATCATAAGTGATCACTCTGCTGTTTCCGTCATTGGTGTGTGCTGTCAGCAGCAGCTCACTTGTCTCCGGGTGAGCATCCAGGTAGGCCAGACGCCATGTCGATTCCAGCTCGGTTACCAACTTACTGATTTCACCAGAGAAATTAAAGGTATATAAATCGTTTTTATGCTCGAAACGGCGTTCATGAGCCAGTGAGTATATGCGGTCTTCGCCTGCAACATAAATGCTGTCATGGTAGATAAGGTCACAGTTATACAAGGCTTCTGAGGGGGGAGCGAGTTTCTGTGCTGCCAGGTCCAGCCTGGCTTTAAACCAACCACACTGCTGCTGATAGTAGCCTTTAAAAACCAAATACTCGCCCTGACTACCCAGCAATTGTTGTAAATGATAACCCGGGGCATCAACAGACCGCGGTAAAGCACGATTGTCACGTTCGTAATCGGCCACCCACAAACTGCGCCCTTGATCCGCAGTGACATTTAAAAAAGCTACATGAGACTGGGATGCCAGCACAATAGGAAACATCTTGCCGCCACTAACCCGGCTCAGCGCCTGACTCTCGCCATATTGTAATGACGGTGAACGACCATAAATCCAGGCAAGACTACTCAGCAATCCAGCCAGCACCAGTATGCCCCGCAACAAATAACGCGATAGAGCAGGCTTTTGCGCAACGGAGTGTACCGACGAAGCTGAAGTGTCCTCCACACCTGAATTGATGGGCGCAATAAAGCGATAACCTTGTTTAGGCACGGTTTGGATGTATCGAGGCGCCTTAGGGTCATCACAAAACACTTTTCTGAGATTGGCCACCAACTTGTTGATGGCATTATCCGTTACGATAGAGCCTTGCCAGATTGCGTTTTGCAATTCATCCCGTCCGATAATTCGATTGGGATTGTTGATAAAAAATGTCAGTAATGAGAGCAGCCTTGGATCCAGTGTAATGCGGTGCTCATCATTAATCAGCTCATTGGTGTGTTGGTAAAGGCGAAACTCGCCAATTTGTATAAAATCCATGGATTTCTCGTCAACCCTCTGCCATGTCACTACCCAGTAGGTAGCTCAAAGCTGGCAAATTTGGGCTCGTTATTATTCTTTTGCTATTACGTCTTTGCACTCGCCGACAGCGAGGGAAACCATGACGAAACACGTTAGGGTTTAGTCTATGATCATCTCATTGCTTTGCAACCCGCCAGTGAAAAATCATTGCAAAAACCCACCTCACCTGAACAAAATTCGGTCAAAGCTCAATTCCTATGAAGGAAATTGCATACAATAGCCTGTATCACTGGTATTACTGAGATTTCTGGCCATTTAAAGTTCACTTTTTCGACTTATAAACTATGCTTACCCTGCTCACTAAATAACCAAAGGAAAGGCGAGTTCATTTCGCTAAATAAAACAGGTGTGTTTATGAAAAGTCTCAAATTATTACTAATAGCCTCTGGCTTGACAGCCATATTGGCTGGGTGCGGTGGCTCATCAGATAGCGGCCCATCACCCAACCCTAACCCAGATCCTAACCCAGACCCTGGTGTACAAAACCAAGCGCCCTCGGTCAGTATTACTGGCGATAGCGAAGCACTTGAGCAAACGGCAGTATCGCTTAAAGCCAATGCGACAGACAGCGATGGCGAAATCGCCAGCTACAGCTGGAGTATCACATCAGGCCCGACAACGACATTAAACAACAGCACCACCAGCGATGTCAGCTTCACTACGCCCGAAGTAACCACAGATACCGCTATGACTATTGCGGTGACCGTAACAGATGACGATGGGGCAACTTCCACAGCCACGAAAAGTTTCACAGTAAAACGCTTGGTGAGATCAGTCACACTTAACGGTATAGTGACCGATGCACCGGTCGCAAATGCCTCTTTGATGGTCTACGTAGGCGATGAATCCTTCCCGGCGACCGCAGGTAACGATGGTACTTACACCATTCAGCTTGATGTTGATGATTCCGCCGTTAACCGACTCATCCGCATCCAGGCCAATGGTGGAACCAACCAGGAGAATGTCGAATTCTATTCGCAGCTGGAGAGTTTTGCAGCTGTCGCTACTCAGGCTGGTGATGATGGTATAGTCAATAGCAGCGAAAACTTTGGTGTGAACATCACCAATGTAACAACTGCGGAGTATGCATTGGTTACACGTTCAGTGGGCGGTGTACCGCAAACCACGGACGAGCTGAACAATGCCCTGGTCGGTGTTGATGCCAACGAAAAACTGACCTTATCAGCACTGATAAAACTGGTTGTCGATGGCAGCGGCGATACCAAATTCTCATTGCCCACGGGGGTAAACAATACCTTCGAACTGGTTTCAAACCAAGGTGCTATTGATGAGCTAACGAATACAATCAATGACTCCGATCCAACGTTAATTGAGACAACCAAAGAGTCGATCAAAAACGACGACAAACTTGTTGATAATGGTGAAGGCTCCATTGTTGGTTCCTACCTGATTGGTTCAACACGATACTTCCGCAGCCACTTTACAGAAATGACATTAAACGAGGACGGCACAGGTACGTTCACCGATCATACCAGCGGTGCCATCACCTGGACACAGGCGACTGACGGAGCAGTGAGTATTGTTTTTGGTGACGGTATTTTCTCCCCCAGGCACAGTTGTAAAAATACCGAAGGCATGAACTATACCTGCTACTCACGGTACAAAACTGCAACTTTTAGCATTTACGATGACAATGACTTTGCCAAAGCAATCAGCCTGACTGGCGTGCGAGATGAGATCAAAGCCGATGATGATACTGTTTTAAATGCGGATGTATCTGACACTGAAGACTTTACTATGGTTGTGCGTGGCAACACCATTACCCCCACAGCGGCGCAAATGCAAGGAGTGTGGCACTTTGACCAAATGTACTACCTGATGGCGGGTGAAACCGGCAACGAGTACTATCTACCGCAAACAGGCAAGATGATGTTCAACCAGGATGGCACCGGCAAATCTACCTTACCAGATGGCACCGAGCGTGATTTTAGCTGGCAAGTGAGTGCCAATAACCTGGTTGTGATGCTTGCCAAAACTGACACTATGGAAGCACAAACGCTCACTTACTGGTTGTTAAAATCACTGCAAAATGGCTTCCAATTCTGGGCCATCACTGATGATGCTGTGGCCACTGAACCAGACAAAATGGCGTCAATGACGCACCGCCACCGCACAGGCATCATAATGCCTGAGCAAAGTGTCACCCTGAACAATGCGATGGCACAAGGGCGCTTTGTGCCTTACTATGGCGAAAACCTGCCGCAAAACTATTTCTTTGACAACTATGTCAATGGTGTCAGCTATTTACAGCTGAACAAGTACACTCAGGTTTGGGAAATTGATGGTCGCTCCTTGTCGCTCAATACCTACTATGACAGCATGAATCAGCGGAATGTCCATCAGTGCCCTGAAGGCGCAACGCCCGAGAGCTGCTCAGTCGTTGGCAGTAATCACTATGAGGTTATCTCTATGGATAACAGCAGCTGGTATGTACGCCATAGCTTTACTAATTCATTTGATCCGGGCCCGGGTTCCAGTTACATGCTCAAGTACGTGAAAACTGGTACGACCTTTACCCAATTTGATTATATGTGGATGGATAACCGTATTTTCCACATCCTGAACGGCGGTTTTCAGGCTGAGATAAAATACTACTTCCTGAATTACAGCGACGAAGACACCTTTACCCGGGTAATCCGCGACAGTAACTTTAGCGAAATAGGCACTTACTCTGTTAAATCAGGCAAGCTACATTCTGATGAGTCTGGATCGGTCACTGTGAGTGACCTGAAAGGCTTTGATCGCGACTATATTAAGGTCTGTAATTACCCATTAGATACCAACTGCGAGCAAGGTGAGGAAATGACCTACTACCTTAATGGTCAGGCAGCGAGTAAGGCCAATATGATAACCCACCCTGTGCCAGTTTACTCAACCGACCCACTTAACGGCGCCTGGTATGACCCCAACGAGCCCGACTTTGTGGTCGTGATCCGCGACGGTAAATGGGTCCATATGGAACTTAAATCAGATGATACACCTGATGCGATGGCAGGTCTGGAAGTCGGTTATGCCAGCTGGAATGACAGCACTGGCGAATTTATGGTCGATATGATTTTTGACGCTAATGGCTCGTATGGATTTGATTCTGAGCTCAAACACACCATGATGATCGATGGTAACAGTCTGACAGTTGATGTTGAGGGTGAGCCCCCGTTCACCTTCACCCGACTGGCCGACGCAAATAACCCCTTGGTGGGTGCTTATGTGGAGTATCCGCTCGATCAGGGTCGGATCTGGGTAACGGCATTTATGCCCGATAATAAGTTTTTTGAGGCTGACTATGAGAGCGCCGATTCAGCCATGGCTGGAATCAACTATGGTAGCTTTAGCTATGATGCCAGCACGGGCCAAACTGAGTTAACGTTTGAACTGAATCAGCTCGCAGACAGTGACACGCGATTCGCCATGTTCCTGAACGGCGATGTGATCCAGTGGAAAGATGGCAATGACTTGGGCATAGTACAGCGTGTTAAACCTATGTCTGGTCAACCTATGTTCGATAGCCACACTCTGATGTATGAACGCTATGCGCTTATCAATGGCGATCAGACTATGTATGTGGAGTTCCATAGCGGGAACTTAGCCGAGATGGTCACAGAGGGTAAAACACGTGCCTTTACCTGGTCTGTGAATCAAGGGCAACTGATGCTGATGGCAAACACCCCAGCTTCCGGACTCAGTGCTGAAGGTTATGTCATTTCGCCAAGCTCAATGCTCGATGATGGCTGGAAAGTGTCTGTGCTGAAAATGATGGAACCGGACCCAGCCACTGAAAACGACCCAACCAGCTCATATATGCGATTTGATGCAGATATGCGCCGCTAAGTAGACTCCATGTGCGATCCCTTCACATCTGAAGGGATCGCCATTTCCCTTTACTTTGCTAACCTGGATAGTTCAGCAATGGCTAACTCGACATCTCGTTGTTCAGTACGCCAGTTACTAAATGCACACCGTATCACAGGGCTTCCCTGCCATCTGCCAGGCGTCATAAACACCTGACCAGCTTCGTTTAACTGTGCTAACAGAGCCTCCGTATCATGAGCATTTGCTGCGCTGGCCGAGAACACAACCACATTCAGCTCACAGGCTTTCACCAGTTCATATGCTGGTGAGGCGTCAATCCAGTTAGCCAAAGTCGCAGCCTGTGCCACATTACGTTGGATCTGCACCTTGATACCTTGTTTGCCATAAGCGAGCAAAGTAGCCCAGACAGGCAACGCTCTGAAGCGTCTTGAGTTTTCAATCCCCAAAGACATAAAAGGAAACGCCTCTTCACTGTTTGCCAGATAAGGTGCATCCACATTGCAAGTTGCAAACAAAGTATGCGGATGGCGAGTCAAAAATACGCCGCAATCATAGGGCACATTTAACCATTTATGGCAGTCCAGTGTTATGCTGTCTGCCAGTTCAATCCCCTGTGTTTTGCCATTTGGGCCCGTAAGTAGTCGCTCGAAAATACCAAATGCACCATCCACATGTAACCAGGCCTTATGTCGGCGACATAGCTGCGCTACCTGAGTAAGATCGTCATAATCTGTTCCTGTCACCGTTGCAGCACTGGCAATCACGATTTTTCCCGGACTATCACACTCACTCAGCTTGCGGGCCAGGTCGTGTATGTCCATGGCTTCGGTGCCGGGTTCTCGGGCAATCTGGACCCAGGTTTCCTGGCCCAGCCCAGCCAGCCCAAGCGCTTTAACCATACTGGCATGCGGCGTCGCGGCTAATACAGTACAGTCCAGATCTTTGCTTCCGACTTTCGCAACGTCTATTCCTTGTCTCAGTCCGGCTTCCTGTCTGGCAGTCATTGCGCCCAACACATTCGCGGCTGTCGCACCTGTGGTCATCACCCCCTCAAACATCGCAGGAAGCTCAAATAGTTCAGTTAACCACTTGATAGTCTGACGTTCTACCTGGCTTGCAACCGAATCTCCACCTTTCGATACATTTTGGTTATACAAGGTGACCAGCCAGTCAGCATAAGTCGCAACAGGATTGGCACCCCCAGTGACAAAGCCCCAGTAACGCCCGCCGTTACTGGCTGAAAGCTGTGGTGCGATTTCATCGTTAAAAATCTGGCTGAATGCCTCGAATCCCGCAGGCTGTTCGCCGAGCGTTCGTGCTTCCAGACAAACGTTCGGATTACTTACCCTGCGGGTATCAAGCGAGTCCCTAAACTCATTGCATGCTTGCTCCAGCGCAGCAAGCAACTGCGTATAGGTTGGTAACGGCTGAGAAAATAATGAATGCATGATGGCTCCTTTTAACTTTACGCTCTCACTGTAACGTGATAGAAAAAAGGTAACAGATACAAAAAATATGATTTTTTAGATAACAGATGAGCAAGCAGGCAAAATACAAAGTGTTAGCAGCGCAGTTTATCTGCGCCATGGACGACGGGGAATATCCACAAGATCAGCCATTGCCTTCATTACGTCAGCTCAGTGCCCTGCATCAGGTCAGTATGACCACGGCACTGGCGTGTTATAGGTATCTTGAGTCTCTCGGCTACATTCGCGCAGATCCCAAACGCGGCTTTTTTCCCTGCTCAGAACATACGCCAGTACCACTCACTGAACACGCACAATTTGATGCCCAAATCAGTGCGTTACCTAAAACCCCACCACGACGACTCAGGTCGGGGTTTGCCACCGCACAACTCGACACCAGCCTGATAGATACGCAACAACTGCGTTCCTCACTGAACCGGACGATGCGAGGCAACCTCAGCATGTTTAATTATGGCGACCCACTCGGTGAGCCAACATTGAGACGCGCACTGTCAGAGCACCTCCAAATGCAAGGCTTTATGTTGCAGGAACAGGCGTTGATCATCACACAGGGCTGTCTGGATGCGGTCAAAACAGCGCTGGAGATCACGACCAAAGAACAGGATGTGATAGCAGTACCCTCACCATGCTACACGGGCTTGCTGGATACACTGAGCGTAATGGGCAGGCAAGTGCTGGAAGTCCCAAGTAACCAGGATGGCATAGATCTGGTCCAGTTAGAAAACGCCATGGCCGGACAAAAAATTGCGGCCTGTCTGATCAGCGCTAACTTTCAAAACCCAACTGGCCACAGCCTCAGCACACAGCAAAAACAGTCTCTCGCATGGATGGCAAAGCAATACCAAATCCCGGTGATCGAAGACGATGTCTATCGGGAACTCAGCCACACAGGCACAACGCCGCTGCCTGTAAAGCATTTTGATGAAGACGGCTGGATAATTTGGTGCAGCAGTATTTCCAAAACACTGGCGCCGGGGTTCAGGCTTGGCTGGTGTGCACCCGGACGTTTTCACCAAACCTATAGCGACCTGATCCGGGTTCGCTCTTTGGGGTGTAATCGACCGCTCCAGCTGGCACTGGCAGATTATATCAGCGCGGGGCATTACGCCCGCTATCTGAAAAAACTCAACCAGTCGCTTGCCTTACAATGCAACCGATACATCCAGATTTTGATACAATTGCTGCCAGCGAACATCAAACTTAACCGTCCGCAGGGTGGGCTGGTATTGTGGTTTGAGTTGCCGCAGGTCGATACTCAGCAACTTCAGGCACAACTGCGTGATGAACAGATTTATATCCTCTGTGGCGATGCGTTTTCGACAACTGACCTCTACCATAACTATGTTCGGCTTAACTTTGGTCAATGCCTGAGCTCAGAAATTGAATCACAGCTTGTTTGTTTTGCTCAGCTCGCCATCCAGAATAGGTGTCAATAATCAGTCAAAGATGAAACTAAAACTGGTACAAAACCTGCTTAATTTTTAAACTACGAATTATGCGGTGATTACTATCATGGATCTGACACAGGATGAGCTGGACTATATTCACCTGGTGGTGGAAACATCTCAGCTAGATTTATTTCAGGCACACGCCAATTTGTGTAATGAGTTGAAGGCTTTTACCAGTGACTTGCTTGAGGAACTCGCCCAGCATGAGGCCAGTTACGCCCAAACTGAGCGTCTGCTCGATTCACATTTGCAAACAGCCAATATCGTTGACTTTCCAACTCAACCAATGAGCCCTGCGTTTAGTCAAAATAACAGTCAGTGGCATCCGGATCACCAAACGCTGCTATCCATTATTGACGACCTGCCGCATATCGTCGAAGGGCATGGCATGCCGCGCAGTTGGCGATTTACACCCTATCCGTCTGTACGGTTATTGCTGAACTTTCCCCGGGCATCTTTTCATGTCGATTCTTTGTCACTCACTGGTGCCCGCATCTGTACTTTCCCGCTCAACGCATCGCAGTATGAAGAGATGTTTACTGTGCGCGGCGCAAGTCTGGTGCTACCAAACGGACAATGTATCCATGTGGATATCGCATCAGTCGCCAGCCGGGGGTCACATCGACTGGCGTTGAAATTCGATCATTACACCGTGGTAAGTCCAACACTAAAAGTCTTTGTGGTCAGCAATTATGTCCGGTTGCATGGCTGGCACTAAGCGCTAGATGGTTTGATAAACAACCCGGGCAGCCAATAGCAGAAAAGCGCAGCCTAGTAGCTTATCAATGATGGCTTGTTTTGCAGTTAAGTCGAATCGCTCCCTGGCAGAGGCTGTGACGACAGACACAAAGAAATACCACAGCGCGTCAATCACCAACACAGTCATACACATAATCACTGCGATCTTAAGAGTGAGCGCTTCGGGATCGATAAATTGTGAAAACAACGCGAGGAAAAAAATTGCCAGTTTAGGATTTAAAAAGGCAATGGCAAAACCATCTTTTGCCGCTGCAACATAGCTCTTCGCATCATGCTCTTTAGCAACCTTAATGCCACTGCTTTTACTCGTGAGTATTTTGTAACCCATATAGGCAAGATAGGCAGCACCAGCATATACCAGACCTTGATAGACCAGAGGAAACTGCTCAATCAAACTCGCCAATCCCAGTAAAGATAAGCTGGCGTAAATCCCCACCCCCAAGCCATGAGACAAACTCGCAACAATCCCATGCTGAGCACTGTGATAAAGGCTGTAACGCAACACAACGGCCAAACTTGGCCCCGGAGACATAGCCCCCACACAACATATAAACGCCAAACTCAACCAAGCCGTTAATTCCATCACATTATCCCGTACATCAAAAAGCGCATAGTCTAACCGAGCTCATAGTCTGGGCCAATGTTTTAATCATTCTTATAGTCGCAACAACCTGCACCACTGATTATATTTATTAGGGACAAACTCAAAAAACTGGGAATGACCTAGTGCATAAACACCTTCTTAATTCACGCACATTACAAATGCACCAAATTACTCAGTCAAATGTATCACAATATACATATGTACATTGTGATACATCAGTATGTGTACTAGTATACATATTATCCGGTCTAGCCTGGCGCATCAGTTTGGGACTAGACATTTTTTTCGACAGCTCATTAGCTGTCTTACCTTGTTAGGAGAACAACTATGGCTGAACTTCGTGAGAGGCCAAACCAACCTATTTGGAGGGCTGTTGGCTTTGAAAAATCAACAATTTTCGAAGAAGTAACGAATGGCTTTGAAGTTGGAATTTATCAAAGGGTATTGAACCGGCTCAACATAACTCAAGCCGAATTCATAAGGGGGACTGATATACACAGAAGTACACTCACTAAGAAACTCAAGTCACACACACGTTTCAGTAAGGAGGAGTCAGACAAAATCTATCGATATGTCCAGATCATAAAACTTGCTGATGAATACTTCGCAGACGAAGAAAAAGCTAAAGCCTGGCTAAATAGGCCGACATTTGCTCTTGAGGGCAAAAAACCAATCGAGTTAATTCAAACCACTGCAGGATTTGAAGAGGTGCGATTACTAATTGAACGGCTCCATGAAGGAGTGTATTTATGACAGATATTAGGAGATCACAGTGGATAATCATGAATATCGTGTTTACCGCATTGTTAAAGCGACAAGGCGGCCCTTCGATCCGACGGGCACCGCCAAATTAGGGGGGCGCTGGAACTCAAAAGGGGTAGAAGCAATTTACTGCTCCGAATGTGTATCGGGCTGCCTACTAGAGTTACTCGTTCATTTAACAAGTATCGACTTGTTACCAAGTGACCTTGAGCTTTGGGAGATAACCGTGCCCAAACAACTCGTTTCTGTGCTCAACACTGAGTCACTCCCAGAGACATGGCAAAAGGAGAAAAAAGACTATTCAGTAACCCAAGCACTGGGAGACCAGTTGCTGAATAACAAAGAAAACCTAGCGATATTGGTACCTAGTGCAGTCGTACCACAAGACATGAACATAGTATTAAACCCGGCGCATTCGCTGTTCACAGAAATCACTGGTGCAGCAAAGAGAATAGACATAGCTGTAGACGAAAGGCTGTTGCCCACACTAAATCAAACTTAATTTCGCCACAATTGTGTATTAAGTGCTCTAACACGCCAGAAAGTGCCCACTTTAGTCGGTTACTCTGGTGCCCTAAACATTTTACATAGCTAGGGCAGGTTTAATAAAGAAATGCGAGACTATCAAATGTTGCACTTCCTTTAAGCTCTGAGCAGAGGCTGTTCTGTGACACCCACCGGTAAAATCACAGACCAATTGTGTTCAGGTTTAATAAAGAAATGCGAGACTATCAAATGTTGCACTTCCTTTAAGCTCTGAGCAGTGAAAGTCGTAAGTTTAAGCACGAAACCCTACAAAATAGTCAAGCTCAGATAATACGAGAACGTACCCAATCCTGAGTTTGGATAAGTCGAAATGGTATTTAATGAAAGGTGTTAACCCAGCAATCGCTCGCACTGAGTTATATTAGCTCGTCGCCTTTTGTGAAGGTGCTCACAGTAATTTGTCATCGCTTGTTTTCGCCCGACTGCACCATGAAATAACTTTGTAAATTGCTTAGTCAGTTTGAGCCAGTTATCCGGCTCTATTTGCAATCGTGTCAGCAATGACTGATTATCGCTGGTGTAACCTCGCTTGTCTGCACGCATGCACCGGCCTGTTAGCTCAACCAGCTGTATGTAATAGGTCAGTTCAAAGGGCAGCCCCTTAGGCATTTGTTTTCTTGGATTACCTGCAAAGCGCAGCAACCCCTTAGGTTGCTTACCTTGCTGTGCATACTCAATACGCTTTTTAAAAAGGCTGTTCTGTGACACCCACCGGTAAAATCACAGACCAATTGTGGGGCAGGTTTAATGAAGAAATGCGAGACATCAAATGTTGCACTTCCTTCAAGCTCTGAGCAGAAAGGCTGTTCTGTGACACCCACCGGTAAAATCACAGACCAATTGTGTTCAGGTTTAATAAAGAAATGCGAGACTATCAAATGTTGCACTTCCTTTAAGCTCTGAGCAGTGAAAGTCGTAAGTTTAAGCACGAAACCCTACAAAATAGTCAAGCTCAGATAATACGAGAACATACCCAATCCTGAGTTTGGATAAGTCGAAATGGTATTTAATGAAAGGTGTTAACCCAGCAATCGCTCGCACTGAGTTATATTAGCTCGTCGCCTTTTGTGAAGGTGCTCACAGTAATTTGTCATCGCTTGTTTTCGCCCGACTGCACCATGAAATAACTTTGTAAATTGCTTAGTCAGTTTGAGCCAGTTATCCGGCTCTATTTGCAATCGTGTCAGCAATGACTGATTATCGCTGGTGTAACCTCGCTTGTCTGCACGCATGCACCGGCCTGTTAGCTCAACCAGCTGTATGTAATAGGTCAGTTCAAAGGGCAGCCCCTTAGGCATTTGTTTTCTTGGATTACCTGCAAAGCGCAGCAACCCCTTAGGTTGCTTACCTTGCTGTGCATACTCAATACGCTTTTTAATGCTGGTGTAGTCTGACGTTTCCGGTGTCTCTGCCATTTTGGCTCTGATTGGGTTCAGGTCAACATAAGCCAGGCACGCTGCCAGTGCAGCTTCATCCAGTAAAGCCTGTGACTTAAATCGCCCCTCCCAAAACCGGCCCGTACAAGCATCTTCCTTATTGGCCTTGCGGGCAATATCTTCATTCAAAACCCGCATGAACCAACTGATGCTCGCAAGGCGTATTCTTAATTCACTGATGTCTCCATCAAGCATATTGCGCTCTGACTCGCTCAACTCATCACCATTGATGAATTTGTGCGTCAACCAGTTGCCCTTAAACAACTTATGCCAGCGAAGAACGATTGCTTTATCTGCTAACCTTTGTGCTTTCTTATCATCTACATACAACACAATATGCGTATGATTGCTCATAACCGCGTAGCCACACACATCAATGCAAAACACCTTCGCAAGGGTCAGCAGTTTTTCCTCAACCCAATCTCTACGATGTTCAAAAGACTTGCCCGTTACGCGGTCTACGCCGCACAGAAATGCCCGGCGAACACACCGGGATATACAGTGGTAATACTTTGTATCTGATAAGCTAACCTGTCTCTTCCTTGCGGTTGGCATAATCCGTCACCCTCAATCCATTGAGTTTGAACTAAAGGTAGACGGTGTAACATACATACGCCAGTTTCTTGTGGATGTCCTTGCAACTCCGCTTAAACAACTTATGCCAGCGAAGAACGATTGCTTTATCTGCTAACCTTTGTGCTTTCTTATCATCTACATACAACACAATATGCGTATGATTGCTCATAACCGCGTAGCCACACACATCAATGCAAAACACCTTCGCAAGGGTCAGCAGTTTTTCCTCAACCCAATCTCTACGATGTTCAAAAGACTTGCCCGTTACGCGGTCTACGCCGCACAGAAATGCCCGGCGAACACACCGGGATATACAGTGGTAATACTTTGTATCTGATAAGCTAACCTGTCTCTTCCTTGCGGTTGGCATAATCCGTCACCCTCAATCCATTGAGTTTGAACTAAAGGTAGACGGTGTAACATACATACGCCAGTTTCTTGTGGATGTCCTTGCAACTCCGCTTAAACAACTTATGCCAGCGAAGAACGATTGCTTTATCTGCTAACCTTTGTGCTTTCTTATCATCTACATACAACACAATATGCGTATGATTGCTCATAACCGCGTAGCCACACACATCAATGCAAAACACCTTCGCAAGGGTCAGCAGTTTTTCCTCAACCCAATCTCTACGATGTTCAAAAGACTTGCCCGTTACGCGGTCTACGCCGCACAGAAATGCCCGGCGAACACACCGGGATATACAGTGGTAATACTTTGTATCTGATAAGCTAACCTGTCTCTTCCTTGCGGTTGGCATAATCCGTCACCCTCAATCCATTGAGTTTGAACTAAAGGTAGACGGTGTAACATACATACGCCAGTTTCTTGTGGATGTCCTTGCAACTTGTGGCTTCTGGTGAATGTCCTTGCAACTTTTCACTCTTGCAACTTTCTGGTGGATGTCCTTGCAACTCCGCACGCTTGATACATCGGATTGGGAGGCCTCAATTATGAGGGGATCCCTCAGCGCTTTGATAATTTACAAATTTTTCTGGGCTTGGCTGTTCGAGCGAAGCGCAATGCATAAAGCGACACAGTAAACTTTTCCGATTAATCAAATTATTAGCTATGCCGCACGTTCAACTCTGAAACTGTAACAACCATAAGCAGCATACCTTGCAATTACAAAGCTTACCTTTTCATTGGTTAAAAACACTTCAAGGTCTGACTCTGCTTGTTCTGGTGATGTCAATTTCGCGTCTAATATACGCTCGTTTTCACAGTATGCTTTTAATACAAATGTGTGACCTAAATAATCGGTTACTGATCCATTTGGCAATGGCAGTTTGTTAACATCAAATTCCTGACTCTTCGAGTTAGCCAACACAAAAATGGGACCATACTCTTTATACGGGCCTGTTTTAGTGAAAGGGCAATAACTGGCTAATATTAGTTCTTCACCAGCCTTTGCACCACGAAGCACATCTCGACATGGTTCACCACCTTTAGCTTCCAATACTTCTACAGGTTGGTTTTGATCGTCTATACCTACATTTCTAACTTTATCTAAGAAATCCGCTCTCACAGGTACTATTTTATATTTCATTTGACTCCCTCAATAGCTAACAGATTATTGGTAAGCCATTGCAAGATTCGCTACCTTGCAAGGTGACAAGTGACCTATGTATAGACAAACCAATAAAGCTCCTTAAATTATTTCAAATCATACACTAATAAAAATAATGTTACATCTCAACAGATTGATAGCAAATGTAGTTAGTCTAAAAAGAACCTACTGACACTCCCTGACAAAACTGCGTGTTTTACTGTCACCAACTTAAACAAGGAGACAAAAACATGAGTACAAATATCGTAGAAATCGCTACCTTCAAATTAGCTAACGGCGTCACCGAAGCAGATTTTCTGATTCAAAATGAACACTTTATGGCTTACATTAAAACACAACCGGGACTGCTGTACCGCTCTGTGTCAAAGCATGCTGAAACCGGTGTTTACACTGACATTGTATACTGGAATACGCTAGAAGATGCCAAGCGCGTACAGGAAGCATTTGAGCATGAGAAAGTGTGTCAGCAGTTTGCGGCAGTGATTGACAAAGAGAGCCTGTCACTCACCCTGACAGAGGTGGTTGCGCAAACCCCTTGCAGTGAGTAACCTGACTCAGCCTACCAATGCCGGGATAAATTCCCGGCTTTTCCACGGAGTAACATAGTGCATAAATCTGAGCGATTATTTCAGCTGGTTAACCTGCTTAAAGGACGGCGCCTGGCCATCACAGCTAAGCAACTTGCCGAGCGGCTGAATGTGTCTGAGCGCACTATTTACCGCGACATTCAGCACCTTCAAAGCTCTGGCGTGCCTATCGAAGGCGAAGCTGGCATTGGTTACCTGATAGCCCAGTGTGACTTGCCACCCATGATGTTTACCGTTGCGGAGTTACAGTCTTTATTGTTAGGCACCCGTATGGCCAGTGCCTGGACTGATCCTGTCTTGTCGGAACATGCCAGCAGTGCAATGGCTAAAATTGAAGCGGCGCTTCCTGACCACCTAAAACAACAACTGGACGACTTTCCCTATGTTGCCGCCAGTTTTGGCCACACCGAAGATCATCAGAGGTTCAGTAGTACATTACGTGAAGCTGTGATTCAGAAACGCCAGGTCAGATTACACTATAAAGATGCCAAAGAGGCATATAGCGAACGCGACATAGAGCCACTCGGGCTGGTCTACTGGGGTGGTAAATGGACCATTATCGGTCATTGCCTTCTACGCAACGATTACCGTGAGTTTCGACTCGATCGGGTCTGTGACATCTCCCTGTTAACGCACCCGTTTGAACTCACTAAAGAAAAGAACCTGCAGCACTATATCGCTCTGGTTAAGGCCAAATATGCTGATGACCCGGATCAGACGGACCTCTAATCCCAGATGCCCATCCAATCCAGTTTAAGTAGCAAACGAGTGTAAATACTCATCTGATCTGTGTGCTTTTTTTACTCGATTGTTTTTATTTAATAAATTATCAATAATTCATTCTCAGCCAGTCAACCAGATCAAATAATTCGCCACACAAGCAACATTTATTAAACGCAAATGAGAGTTGTTATCATTTAAAATCGCTGTTAGTATGCGCTCCCTCTGCAGTCCCGAAGCCGGGTTCCTTAGTTGTATGGAGTGTAAAATGCAATTCTCTCGCTCAAAGAATTCACCAAATCTATTGGCCAATGCCGTTAAAGTCGCCCTGTTAGGTGCCGCGGTTAACAGCACAATCGTTGTTGCTCAAAACGATGACGAAAACATCGAAAAAATTAGTGTGTACGGCAAACACAACAAACTAATTCTAGAATCAGGCACAGCCACCAAATCTAACATGGCGTTAATGCAAACGCCGGCGGCCATTGTGGTTGTTGATAAAGAGTTGCTCAAAGCACAAAATGCAACGACTTTGCAAGAAGCACTACGCAACGTCAGTGGTCTGGGACAGGCAGGCAACAACTACGGCATTGGTGATAATCTAACTGTCCGTGGTCTGGGTGTGAATTACACTTATGATGGCATGTACGGCGGTGCTGATTTGGGTAACAGCTTTAACCCAACCCGCTCAATGACCAATGTTGAAAGTATTGAAGTATTAAAGGGCCCGGCAACCGGCTTATATGGCATCGGTGCAGCCGGTGGTGTAATCAACTTAGTTGAGAAAAAGCCACAACAACAAGACGCGTTAGAGATCAGCGCTAAAGCTGGCAGCTGGAACAGCTATGGTATTGGTTTTGATGCAACTGGTGGCCTGAATGATCAATGGGCGTACCGCCTTGTCACTAATCATGAGCGCAGCGACGGCTATCGCGACCTGCAATCAGACAGAGACGAAATTTATGCCAGCCTGAGCTTCGACGTAAATGACAGTCATAAACTCCTGCTTTCAACCGCTTATATTGATGATGCTTTGCAAATTGATTCGATTGGTGACCCCGTTCGCATCATGAACTGGGACAGCACCTCTGGTACACCGGGTATGATCAGTGCAGCAGACTTACCAAACGATGCCCAAATGGACGAAGAAGGCAAAAAATACTTAGGTGTTCAACTGACTGCACAGCAACGCGAACAGCTTGCAACTTCAATCCTGGCTACCGATGGCCTAAGACCTTACGATTTGGGCGATGGTAACTTGATCTCTCCACTTTCTAAACCTAACGAAGGTGAAGAGCTGAGAGTCAAGCTTCGTCACGACTGGCATATCAATAACGATTCAACCCTGACACAACAAGTTTTATGGCGCAGCTATGATTCAGAGTTTGCCCGTCAGACAGGCGCATATAACTATGTTTACTGGGATCGCCGTGGTGTTATTAACGCCGACCCTCGCGCACCTTTAGTCGTTGATGGCGAGCTACACCCCTTCGCCGCGCGCCGTCAGGAATATCGCCGTCAGGTTGCTGAGGAGCAAACCTGGCAATACTTTGCCGACCTGCAACTGGGCTGGAGCCTGGGTGGCATCATGGGTGAACACCTAGTCAGCGTTAACTATGAAAACCGTGAAATGGCACTAAAGAGCTGGTCGGTTTATGATGCCGACAGCGCCAAAGGCGACAATGCAATCCCGTATATTTTGGATATTCGCAACCCGAACTGGGCAACCGGCGATATCATGGATTATGACCCGTCATTGCGCAGCAACTATGATAAGTCTTTGGATGCTTATGGGATCAGCTTCCAGGAAGTCTTGTATCTGACGGAGCAATTAACTGTACGTGCAGGCCTTGCCTACTCTGCCATTGAGCAGGCGTATCAGCATAAGGGCAGCGACCGTGCGCCAGAAGCCAGTAAAGAGCTGGACTCAGATGACTCAGGCATGACTTATAACTTTGGCGTTAACTACCAGGTGCACCCTCAACTATCAGCATTTGTAAATGTTGCTAAAGGTCGCACAGCCTACAGTATTCTTGGCGCTTTGTCTGATGAAACTGCTTCACCAAATCGCCCGGATTCTGAGTCGGAATCACTGGACTTAGGTATCCGTTTCACCGCGCTGGACGAAGACTTACTGGGTTCAATTGTGTGGTTTGAAACCAGTCGTACTAACCTGCGTTACACCAACCCGTTATATAACGATGATCCGAAAGATCCTGAGTATAACGTCAGTGTCGCACAATACTTCTATGACGATGAAGATGAGTCAGAAGGCGTAGAAATCGATCTAAACCTGGCGCTGGCAGAGTCGGTTGACTTAAACCTGAATGCTACCTGGCAGGATGCAATCGAGATCCGTGCGCAAGAGCGCTCTGAGCAGAAAAAAGGTGTACCTGAGAAAATGGCCAGTGCGTGGGTAAACTACCAACTACCTGCAACTGTGATTAATAACCTGACTGTCAGCCTGGGTGTCAACTATGTGGATGAGCGTACTGTAAACTCAGCATCGTTCGGTCTGCCTACCGCTATCATTGACAGCTATACACGCTGGGATGCTGCGGCACGCTATCAGGGTGACAAATATCAGATCCAGCTGAATATTGAGAACCTGACAGACGAGCGCTATTACAGCAAAGCCCTGTTCCTGGGCGGCTTACCGGGTAACGAACGTAACGTTAAGTTATCTGTCAACTACCAGTTCTAATACGCCGGGCCATGTGCCCGATACACAGTAAGATCACAAAGCGAAATGGGCCTGCTCATTTCGCTTTTTTAGTTTCAACTTTGATAATCCCGCCAGAAAAACAAATTTAGGTACAGTCTTTGCTTTGTTATTCTCACCATTGCAAAGGAATAACTGAATGAAGATTAACCCTCAAACTGCCTTCTCCGCCAATCAGTACACATCACAGCATGAGGCACAATTAAACAAACAGGCGCACTTCACACTGCAACTGAACAGCGCTCTGAATGCAACCTGGCGAACACAGCCGGACAACGATATTGCGGCTTCCGTTGGGGTTGATTATGAAAGTATTTCTGAGCAGGCAAGAAATTACTATCAGGTTGCCAAAGACAATGCCTACAAACGCGTTGATTTAAGCCAGCCAGAAAAGCAGCAGCAAATCCAGTTCTATCAGGAAACCATGAACGAAATCATGGCGATGCCAATCGAGGTCACAGTCGAACCCCACGAAGTCAACGAAGCCTTGCTGTTCAATAACCTCGGCATTGACTTTATGGCCTACAAAGAGCTCACTGTTAGAATTGAGATGCTTGACCTGACAGAGCAAGAAATACACGATGATAAAACGCTTCCGGGCTATGAAAAAGACAAGTTAAAAGACAAAATCGATGAACTCAAAGCCAGACTGGAAGCGGCTATCGACAACCTGCTTGGTGACAGTCAGGACAAGCCATTAGAAGCCGACCCAAGTGGAAGCGCCAGTGATGTGTTTTCATTATATCAACCAACTTAAATCATGCGTGGCATTGCAGTCAATTTGTACAACACAAGGCCAACAAGCCATGCAATTGTGCTCAACGTACTATACTGAAATTATGTAATTTTGCAGATCTCTGCTGAAATTCAGCACCAGCCTGACAATGAGGTGAGTTGCAATGCATCAGTTAGTACTTTTACTGGCTCTATTTCCACTGCTAAGCTTCAGCGCAACCTATGATACGCCCGATCTGGACTGGGTAACTGAAGATTACCCACCTTTTAATTATCATATCAATGGGGAAATAGAAGGATTATCAATCCGCATTCTGGATGGCATTTACCGGGAACTAGGCTGGACTCTGGACAAAAAAGACATCGTGCTGGTGCCCTGGCCCAGAGCCTATCGCATGACCATGATCTCACCTAAAACCTGTATTTTTTCTATTACTTACACTCAGGAGCGGGCCAAACTATTCCAGTTTATCGGTCCATCGATTGACAATCAGGTGGCCATGATTGGTCACAGAGAAAACGAATACGAGGTGTCAAACCTCTCAGATCTAAAAAACTATAAAATTGGCGTTGTTAAAAACGACATTGGCCACCAGCTACTGCGCCAGTCTGGTGTCAATAACGATAATCTTGTTTTTCTGGCCTCAGGATTTGAACTGGTGCAAATGCTCAAACTTAAACGAATTGACTTAATTGCTTATGGCGATATTATCGCCCGCTTTCAGTTTAAACGGGCTGGTATTGATCCGTCACACTACAGAGTCGTCCTCCCATTAGCTCGTTCCTACCTGGGGTTTGCCTGTAACAAGCAAGTAAATGCTCAGTGGGTTCACAGTATGAATCAGGCACTGCGACGTTTACGTCGAGATGCACCGTCACTGTTTTTGCCACAATCATATTAGCGCTTTTCAGAGGAGCCAATGACACGCTTTAAATCAATACTGATTACGTCTTTTATGATCACCCAATTTGGGTTATCAATGAGTAGTACCGCCAGGACATTACAACCTGAACGTGACATTCACCCGATACCCATCACTGTCTGCTTTGAACGCTGGCGCCCCTTTAGTTTTATCGATCAAAATGGTGTTGCCCGTGGTATGGAAGTTGACCTGCTCAAAGCTGCGGCTAAATCCATAAATCGTAGCGTCGAATTCACTGAGCTTCCATTCAAACGCTGTATCGCCAATGTTAAATTTGGCAGTACAGACTTTTCGCTGCATGTGGACAAAACAGATGGACTGGAAACATTTTCAGACTCTGCAACATCATGGCAACTGAGTCTGGCTGTATCCGCTGACAGATTGAAAAATCCAAATGATTTCAATCGTATTGATACACCCAGGATCATGCTGGCAACAGAATACCCTTATCCCAAAGCTGTATATCGAAAATTAGAAGCACTCAATGCCCGGTTAGTCAGGCGTTCTTACTATGAAGAAAACGACGAGCATGCAAAAACCTTTTTTGGCATACTGGCAACAGCGCGCGTCGACGCCATATTGGTCGATAAGCAATGGGCGCAGCATATGATTAAGAAGTTTAACTTACCTGTACTGATACTGGCGCAGGACTTTCACTCAGAACCCCAGTACATAGGTTATCGACATAGTAATGCTCGTCTTGCCAGTCAGCTTGAGGCAGCCATGGCAGCACTGCCCGATCCCCTGATCCAATCTATTAAGAGTCAATATCAATATTAACAGCACATCCTTTTATGCGCTATTCGTGGCTTAATTTGATCAGTCGCTCTACCACATCAGCAGCAACCTGAGCCAAAATTGAGGCATCGAACTCGTTAAGTTCCCGAGGCTCAAAATCTATCAGGCACAAAGTTCCTACCTGACAGACATTGGGATGCTTGAGTGGACAACCCACATAAAAGCGGATACTCAGCTCTCCTGTTACCAGGGGGTTATCAAAAGCAAGTTTCTCTCTCAGAACTATTGTCCTTGCTGACTGAAAAGCGAGTCCCTCGCAGTGCAGTGGCAGCTCAGACAAAATCAGGGAAGTCCGCTTTGGACGCGCATGAGCCCGCGCCATCAGTCTTGATGCCATTAAGCTTCTGAGGAAAAAGAAATTTGATATGGTGTTTATGGACCTGTTTATGCCTGAACTGAACGGCTACAACACCACCAAAAACATACGCACTTTTAAGCATTGCAAAAAACTACCGACTATTGCTTTGTCTACCAACCGCAACAAAGAGCTCATTCGTAAATGGGCAAGTCTGGGTTTAACGGGATATATCACCAAACCCTCAACCAAGTTGGCCACTCTTAAAGCCATCGATAAAGTTCAGAGCAGTAACAACCCTGTCCACTGAAATAACAAATAAACAACAATGCCTCCGGTACTTTCGCCCTACACTTAATACTATGAGCAGCAATGATCACCGCAGAGGTAGTTATGGGCAAAAAAACGAGCTTCATTTTTCTGATCACCTTGATCCTTGGCGTAATCCTTGTTGCAGTCTTTCGATATTATCCACACTATGATGAAGCAAGCACCCGACAAATAAAAGCTATCGCGCAGCCTAATGCAAATACGCTGCTGAACTTTACGCCCCATGTGTCTAATGTGCCCAGGCCTGCAGAATCATTTGCGTTTCCGATAGCGCTGGGCGAAACGGGCCCCGTGACCAATCTCTACTCAGGTCCTAATCAATACCCCTTTTTTTGTATGACGCAAGAGTCAGAACTTGGCCAACCTCTGGTAGACAATCAGCAGGGCCTGGGGATCCCAATCTATGATGGCGAGCAGGTTATCGGGTACAGCAAAGATTGTTCCCTGCCATCTCAGTTGTTTTATTTCACCCTCATTGAACAAGGTGGCAGTTTCTCTGCCGTCAGGCTTAATGAAGAGACAGCCCGCTCTCACCACTCGTCGCCTCTGTTCAGAGTAGAACAAGGCACTATCAATCGTTTTATTTACACGCTGGTCATGCCCATTTCCCGCCAGGAAGTTGGCAACAGGCAAGGTCAGTCTCAGTGGAACAAAAAATTAATTTATCAATTTAATGGCGGCTCAGGCATTGGTTATCGACAAGGCCGACAAAAAGCCGCTCGGGTGATGACCCGTCAGGCGCAGCAATTACTGGACGGCTATGCAGTGGTCAGCTCAAGTGGCAATAAAACCAGCTACACATACAACATGCTACTGGCAGAAGATACGGCCAGACGCGTTAAACAGCAGTTTATCAGCCTCTACGGCGAGCCTCTTTATACCGTGGGCATTGGGGGCTCAGGAGGTGGGTTAGCACAATACCTGATTGGTCAAAATAGCCAGGGCATTTTAGATGGTCTAATCCCTCTATATAGTTACCCGGACATGATCACTCAGACCACCTATGCGTTAGATTGTGATCTACTCAATAACTATTTTACCTTTCGCGCAAACAACCCGAAAGCATGGCGAGATTGGGAGCGAAGAAGGCTGATAGAAGGTCTTAACGCGATAAATGAGTTCCCGCAAAAAGCCGGGTTTTTACAACCTCTCAATCAGCTGATGGCGGGCTTTGCCCCCTCATTCCCGGACGGTAATAGTGAATGCATCAATGGTTACTTTGGCCTGTCTGCATTTATCAACAACCCCAGACAAGGCTTTTTACGCCCTTTTTTCTCTGACGAAGTGATTGCACAAACACACTGGAGTTACTGGCAAGATCTTAAACACATTTTTGGTACCGACGAACAAGGGTTTGGTGAAAGTACCTGGGACAATGTCGGCGTCCAGTATGGATTAAATGCTTTGCGCGAGGGCCATATCAGCTTTGACGAATTTATTCACATCAATCACCACATTGGTGGCTGGAAGCCTCAGCCAGAAATGCGTCAGGAAGAAATTGCCCTGCCGCTGGGCACACGTATACCGATATGGCTCACTTTATGGGGCAACCATAATATCACCAAAGCATCAGACGGCCCGGCATCAAGGCATAGAGGTTCAATTCCCGCAATGGAACAAGCCTATCGCTCTGGGCAAGTCTTCATTGGTAAAGTCAACTTACCGATTATTGATGCCCGCCACTACCTGGAAAACGAGCTGGACATGCACCACATGTCTGCTTCATTTTACAGCCGCATTCGAATCGCTCAGCACAAGGGGCACAGCGACAACCATGTTATCTGGGTTGCACATAAAGATCACAACCCAACAACGGCGGCCTTTGCCGCTATGGATGCCTGGTTGCTCAAAATGAAGCAAAATCCGCAGCTCAGTGCTGCCGCTGCCAAACCAGTGTCTTTACAGGATACCTGCTTCAACGAGGACGGCAGTACCTATGCCTCGGGCTCAAGCGTGTTTGACGGACAATGGAATAACAAACCTCAGGGTCTGTGCCAGAGCCGCTTTCCCATGTTTAGCACAAGTCGCATTCAGGCAGGTGGAGGCTGGGGAGGCGATCTGTTCAAATGCGCCCTCATAAGTGTTGAAACAGCCATCGAGAAAGGCTGGTACTTGCCTTTTAATGCGCGTGCACATGTGGAAACACTTAAAGCAACTTTTCCTGAAGGGGTGTGTGATTATACCGGCCGAGACCTTGGCAGACCCAGTGATCTGTAAATTGCACTGCTCATAGCCGCACTGCTTGTACTGCCGAATATGGGCACTCATTTGGGCCAGTCCGCCACGCAAGATTACTCAGGCACTTTACAGCACCAATGGATTTGATTAAGTTACAAACAAAAACGCAAGGACTCCTAATGGAAGCACTTTTTTCATACGGGACATTACAACTGTCTCAGGTTCAGTTAGATAATTTTGGCCGGCTACTCGATGGTGAGGCAGATTATCTGGTTGGTTACCGGCTGGGGCGAGTCAGAATTACAGATCCTGAGGTGCTTAAAAGTAGCGGTAAAGCCCTCCATCCAATCTTGATCTATACAGCCAATCCTGACGACCAGGTAGCTGGTTCCGTCTTTTTTATCACCCAGCAGGAGCTGGCACGCGCTGACAGCTATGAAGTTGCAGATTATGTCAGGCAGGAGGCTAAGCTGAAGTCTGGAAAAACCTGTTGGATCTATGCGGCAAGTGATAGTGCCAACTTGATAGAAGAGTAACAGGCTCAGCCTGCTACTCCATACATAAAATTACTCGCAAGCCTTACCACAGTTGCCAAGTGTCACCTGTTTCTGGGCAAGGTAACTTGGAACACCATAGACTCGATTGTAAGCAATAGCACCTATAAACTGGTTGTTATACAACACACCCGGTGTCCAGCTGCTGCTGCTCCATGTTCCGCTAAGTGCATATTTGCTGATACGGTTCGCACCTGGTGCACTGGCATTAAACTGTCCACGCCAGCCGGATGTAATTGTCGGTGCACTCTGGTATACGCCGATGTGCGCCTGGTGCTTATTATAACCGTTAGCGTCTCTGTTTAGGCTAACATTCAGGTTCATGCCAGTTACAAGATTGCCAATGATATTGTTGATATCAATACCCAGATAACGCTCTGCTGCGTCAACGTTACCGCGTACCCGACTATCCGCCAGAATTTCCTGCATACCAAATAGCGCACCAGGTCTTTCCAGTGAAGCGAACTGTCTTAGATTTGCCTTAATCAAATCATCCGCCTTCGCGGTTGCATAATTAGAAGCAAAGTAATTAACAAACTGGCTAACACCAGGTAAAGACAATATGCCACCAGAGCAGCTTACATCTACATCGCGGCCATAGTTAACATCAATGTTTTCCAATGCGCCGGTATAGTAGTTGTAAGTAACTGTAGGTCTGAGGTTTTCAAGACGAACGGCAACTTTGACACTTGGGCAAAATACGCCAACACCATCAAACTTCACTTTTGTATAAAAACCAAGGTTACCTACTGTCAGACGGATCTTATAGTTATCTGTACCCGTGAAGGTTGCTGAGATATTTTTTGCATCAAGATCGACACTATAAATGTATTTTACAGCGCTCATGTTATTCAGATCGCGACGAATATCCGCTTCAGTTTCTAACTCAAGCTGCCTCATGTCTGAGAACAAGCTATCTGCCACAGAGCCCAGATTCACAGTACGCACTTTTTGAGGTGAATTAGGGTTACCTGAAGGTTTAGTCAGTTTAAGCGTTGTTTCGCCCGCATTGGCCGATTGAGCAGCCAGACCAGCGGCCACGCAAAGTGCTAATTTATAGTTTTGTTTCATCTACTTTTTCCTTGTTTTTTTGGTTATTAGCGCAGGCAAAAGTAGTATATGAAAACAACAATCTAACGACACTTTTGTTAAGTTTATGTTTAATTTAAAACTGTAACTTTATACCGAGTAATTAAGTAATAAGTCAATTTAAAACTGCCTCTGCACAATGGGGTGCCTATGGGTAAGTAAAATAGAGGGGGCAGTTCAATAATAATATTCACCTTGTTCAGCAGTACCATCATCAATACCGTCAAATGAAACCTTGCAAGAAGGAACCGCATGAACAGGTGCTCTCCTCAGCGCAATAGTCACTTTGGCGCTAACACGGCATGTTAAAGAGCGCGCTGGCGCACGCTCTTAGCGTTTTAGTTATTCATTGCTAGTTACTTGAATAGTCTGCGCTACCTGACTGAATTGGCCATCATTATCTATCGCGACAAACACCACAATGTATTCACCTGGTGCAGGGAAAGTATGCACAACCGTCTCAGCACCCGATATATAAGGCTCGTTCCCCATACGCCACAAACGCTCTACGATTTCACCATCAGGATCGTATGAAGCAGAGGAATTAAACTCACAGATCAAACCAGTACACTGATAGCTGAACTGCGTAACAGGGGGAATGACACCATCCAGTTCAAGCGGAACGACTTTCACATCACGATTACCATGGCTATCATCAACCTGCAGCGTCAGTTGGTAATCGCCAGCCAAGGTATACTCTATTTCAACCTGCTCACCATGGAATACCCTAAAGAACTGGCCGCCTTGCAACACCCAGGTGTATGTCAGTGAATCGCGATCGTCCTGCGTTACAGAGCCATCAAAACCACAAATGCCTTTTCGACAATCAGCGATAAAGTCAGCCACAGGCGACTGAGTGCCAGGCATAGCCTCATTGTCTATTGTCAGGAATTTCGCATATTTAGGGCCCCACTGGCCGGATGCGTCCTGGGCACGAAGGGTCAATGTATAGCGACCATTACGCCAACGATGTGTGTCCAGCGTATAATTGAGTGATTCACTCACCGTATCAAATGCCCCATCGGCTGCTGGCAATAGGATGCGTTTCCTGCCACGTTTGCCCTTTTTCTTGATGGTCAATTCGACTTTGCTGATTGCCTGGCTGGGTGGTAGCTGACCTGTCAGCGAAGGACCAAAAAGATCATCTGCAACAGTAGCAATTATCTCCACAGGCGTACCAGCAGGCACCGCTTCTTCTCCAGCCCCCTTCAAGCGCAAATCAAAAAACTGCGGGCCAGCAGGTAGTTTATAAGGTCGCTTTGCAACTTTAGCCGCGTAAATCAGTGCATTCAGGTTGTTTGGAAAGATCTCTCCTTCAAAGTTGGCGCAACTTTCAAAGAACTCATTGCCTAATTCAAAAGTAAAGGATGCAATACCAAGCTGCCCATATGCATATCCATCAGCACTACCTCCGGCTTTAAATATCTCCTGAGTCTGGAACGCCCAGTACCCGTTATAAGCCGCCATTCTATGACCCATCATCGACAATTGATCCGCGTTAGGGCTCGGCGTTAGCTCACTCGACCAGGGCCACATCACAAAACGGCTGAAGCTATGCAGATCCAAAAAGACTCCCTGGGTATTGAGTGGTGCAGGATCGGTCAGTAGATCGCCGCGGCGGTCTTTAAACAGCTCATGGAGATAGGCTTGAATTGCCTGTGTTTCAGGCTCAGATGCGGGGCTCGGCCCATGAAAGGTAGCTGCACATTGGTCATCTGTCGAACCGCCAATGGGGGAAGCCCAGGCAAAATCGAAGTTACGATTAAGGTCAACACCACGTAATGTCTCATCCAGTGCGCAATATGCTGTATTGGTGTTCTTGCGCCAGAATTGCCCTTGCTCCGCAAGTACCCGACCGTCTGGATTTGCAATGAGCAGGATGTGGATTTCGCGCTGGTTCAGGATCCAGTTAACGTCGGCATTAGTCTCACGGTTTTCAAGTAAGTACTGGGCAAATTTCAATGTGGTTGCCCCGGGTGTGTATTCACGGGCATGCAAAGCGCCCTGCATGTACAACGCCGGACGCTTACGCCATTTATTTTTCTTTTTATTTTTCAATACCAGGACGGTCAAGTCGTGACCTCCAAGCCCCTGGCTTTTCTCCCAGGAAGGTCCGATATGCTTCAATTCGACAAAATCGGGGTAAGTTTGCGCCAGTGTCTGTGCCATTCGTTGTGTTTCAGCCAAAGTGGGGTAACACGAAAAGTTCGGAATCCCGGACTCCTGCACGGGGCTTTGCGCACGGCTAATCGCCCCCTGCACTGCGGCTTCTGGCAGATTGCTTTCGCCTGGCTTTGAAAAAATAAGTGCACCGGCACTATGTAACTCAGCAAACTCCTGCTGAGTGAGAGAAAGCACCAAATAACTATTAGCCACTTGCAGAACAGCAGTATGAAACCGGGATAAATATTCCGCTTTTTGGGCTTCGCTGGAAAAGGCGAGCTGATAAGTTGATAAAGTGTGATTGTCGGCCGGAGATACCTGGATATTTGCTACGTGTGGGTCGCTATGTGCCGTGGCCGCTACGCTTATTGTGCTCAGCAGAAGCATACCCAATAAGTTCTTTTTCATAGTGTTTCCTTCAGTTGTTTATGAGTGTTTAAAATTTCGCTCAAACATTTATTCCTTGTTAATTAATTTGAGACAACTCCCCAAGTGTAAACATACTGAAATATAAAAATGCTCATTTATTACACTCAGCAGTTTAAGCTGATAACCCCGATGCCATTACATAAACACTAAAGATTGACAGACATTGAATTGAGTCACTAATAGACTTCGGCAGCCCTATAATGATGAATTTGCGGGACCTTACGACTGACCAGGCAGAGAAGAACTAACAGAAGAGAAGGCTCATAGGCACACTTTTGGCAGCGCATGCAACGAAATGCCACTGTAAGGCAGATTTTAAGTCTGCGTTTTTGGGATCAAAATGACAAATTTGGCACCACCACTTTGGTGTACATAGCTTATTTCGCCTTTTAGCACCTGTACCACGGAGTTATACACAATATTCAACCCAAGGCCCAGCTTACCTTGCCCGAGCTGGCTGGTATAAAATGGGTCGAACATTTGCTGCTGAGCAGTTTCACTGATCCCCACCCCATTATCCTGATAAACCAATTTAATGACTTCACCTTCGTCTATGATTTCTATCGAAATGTTGCCACTGGCCTGGTTGATAAACCCATGTGAGCAGGAGTTATTTACTAGCTGAGACACAACTTTGAGCAGAGTTTCAGGATGAGAATATAACTGAACAGACTCGCCAAATACATCCAACTCTGTTGGCTTATCAAGGCTCTGAACTATCAACTCAGCGCGCTGCTTAAGGTATTCCAGCACATCGAAGTGTACCGCTTCACTCGAATCGAGCGTTGCAGCAACCATTTTAAAACGCGCTATGAGTTCCGCTGCCCGACTGGAGTTGTTTGCCGTCAAAGTGAGCATCTCTGAGGCTTCTTCCAGAAATGCTTTCAACTGCCCGGCACTGAGTTTTTGATCACTCAGTAAGGAGCTAATTTCTTTTAGCTTATCTTCAAGGCAAGATGCAGAAGTAACCACCAGCCCCAGTGGCGTATTCAACTGATGCGCCATCCCGGACACCAGTGTGGTCATCGCTGACATTTTCTCAGATTCCAGTAACTGCTTTTGGGTTGCTTTCAGATTTTGCAGGGTTTCTGTTAATGCCTGATTTTTTGCCTTTATTCTGCGCATAAAGTACAAGATCAACACAACAATGATTATCGCGGCTATCAGCACTAAAACCAGTTGGTCTTTCGCCGCCTGGGTATGAAGCTGATACACCGCATTTTCTTGCGTCAGCTTTGCAATATCCCGCTCTTTCATCGCCAGGTTCATTTGAGCTGCGTAAAATGCCACACCGGTTTCAGCCTGTCTTTGCAGGAAATCAAATTTGCTCTGCATGTACAAATCCGCAGCCTGTAACGCACTTTTCCAATCCTGGATCTGCTGATAGTAGTCAACCAGCAGCTGGTATGCGTCAACTTTTTCCTGAAATCGCTCATATTTGTCACTCAATGCGATGACTTCATTGAGCAAGGAGACCAGATCTTCTTTTGAACCTTGCGCAATTTTCAATCTGACAAGTTCAATCTGAGGACCAATGCTGTCTGCCTCTGCGTTGCTCTGTTTACGCAGTTCAACCGCGGCAATCAGATGCTGCTTTGCCAACTCCGGTTTATCCAACGCTAAGTACGTTTTGCCTAAATTATGGTGAGACCAGGAGCTGTGATAAGTCAGGTTGTGTTCCTCCCTGAGAGCAAGGCTGTTGGTATGCAATTCAAGAGCTTTATCAAACTCTCCCAGACCAAAGTAAGCCTCTCCGAGGTTATTTAGTCCGACGCCCATTTGTTGCGGTAACTCTCTGTCTCTGGCGTCTTTATAAAAACGTTCGAAGTAGACCCTGGCATCCGTAAAACGGCCCAGCTTTAGATACACATTGCCAATGTTGTTTTCGGTTTGTCTGAGATACAGTTCAGTGTCCATCAGGCTGGCAAGCCGGTAACTTTCAAGGTAGTTTTCCAGCGCCCGCTCATACATACTCATCCGAGTAAGCGCACCGGCTGTCAAACTGTAATAACTAAACAAAATGGTAGGATCTGACACTTCTGCGCTCATGTTTTTGCACTGAGACAGCGTCACAATGGCTTCTTCTATGTTGTCGGTCTGGATCTGAAACCAGGCTTTGCCATACAGCAGCCTGATTTTTTGTCTGGTTGAAAGTTGCTTATCGTGCCTGGCAAGCATCTCGTCGGTAACTTTGATCGCAACCAGCGGTGACTGCGCTGACGTGGTGCGGATCTCTGCCCTTATCTGTTCAAACTCCGCTTCTGTAAATGATGCAGCCAATACCGCATTGCTAATCAATAACCCTACCCAGATCACACACCGTATCAGCATCAAACATCCGCTCCCGCAACTGCCCTAACTTTCAAAGCATAGCAGGAAAACCCGGTGCGACACCCCACGAGCTAAATGCGAGACACAGTCTCAAGTAAAAGAATACCTGCTGAAGTTACCAGAGCCAAATGTGTGTTCACCATACGTCATCGGTATTCGAGCCTGTTTAAAGTTGCGCGCAACAACTCGTTCAACGCATCGTAATTCACTTCACGCTTTCTATTGCCTGCCGAAAATGCTTTGTGACGAGCCAGCTCCGATTCAATAAACGCATTGATCACTGGTATTGCGGGCCCCATCACTTTTTCCTCGCTCATACGCTTCTTCTCTACCAATTCTGAGAGCGCATTATCCAGCACCGGATTGTCCGCAATCAGTCTTCTCAGTACCTCAAACTCAATAGGTGCAGGTTCATCGTAGGCCTCCAGCCACTTGATTGCTAATAGCGGTCTGAGTACATAAAAATACTTCTTCAACGGCACCTTTGCCGTTTGTAAGTAACCACGGTAATTCCCTTTCGCCATATTCAGATAATGGTAAATACCTTTATGAGACGAAGCAATATGGGGCAACAGCGCCCTGGCAGCTGACGCAAAGTGACCATCATCTACATAAACAATCGGCGACTGTAACCATTCAATCAATGTCGGGTTCGACTTCCAGAAAAGTTTAAGTGCCTTCCTGATGTCCCACCCATTGATATCAATTTCATCCACGATGGGGTACTCAATCACATCCCGACGCTCTTCAAGGTCGACAGACAAATACCACGCTTTCTTATGCGCGTATATAAAGCGCACGTCATAATCACTGTTTGGGCTCGCAAACCCCCATGCCCGGCTTCCGGACTCAACGGCGAATAGCACTTTGACATCGTGTTCTTGTTCCGCTGCGACAATACGGCGCATTATCTCGGCGTGGATATCCGCATTTATTGCTGTTGTAACCAGATGTTGTTCATTACCCTTGTTATCGGCTCTGCCTAGTATCATTACTTACTTCCTACTTTACGTCGACCTACTCTTTAGAGCTGTTCGCAAGACACGCGCTTGTCATTGCATCAACTGGATTTGGTCCCAACCACAATCTTCCAGCGCGTCTCTGTCTCTTGTTGTACATCGATATCAATGTCCAAAAATTGTCTGATCACAGTGATATTAGTTCTGGTGTGCAAACTTGGCTCTGTGGTGGTAAATTCTCCTCCACCCGCTAACGCCATTGGCACTAAGAGCTGATCCGCCAGATAGGCATCAACTGCCGCACCGGATCTTAAAAACTGCTTAACCCTGCCCGCACAACGCTTGGCCACCCGCTCTGCTGAAACCCCAAGCTCACCTGTTTGCTCGAACACACAAGTATTGTGGTCACCTTTGATCTTGACCTGGAAACTATTGCCCCGACCATTTGTTTGATGTTGCTCAACGTTACTTGCAGCATCTTGCCAACCCAGCGCTTTTCGTGCCGCCGCAATTTCCTTCTGACCGATAGAGTCTGGTAAATCACTCATAAGTGCCTTAAAGCCACAACGCGCCTGACTCAACTCAACCTGGCCGTCCGTGCTCGTTAATACCACAGGCTTAAAAGCCGCTGCAGGCTCAATCGTCAGTTGCCAGTGACCGCCACCAGCTGGGTAAAAGCCAAGAGTGCGGGTTTGCGTCTGACTGATTACCCCCATCTCCCTCAAGACCGGCAGGTAAGACTCTTTAAAAAAGCACAGTGAGGGTGACATACCATTGTGTGTTCCCCCTTCAAAGGTGACACTTGAGGGTCCATCCGCTAAGGCCAATACTGGCAGAATGGTCTGGCATACCAACACCGTACTGCCAGCGGTCCCTATCGCAAAATGATATACTCCTGCTTTTACTTTTCCTGGTGTAAATCGGATCCGGCTCGCCCCCAGTTCAACCCCTTCTGTCGTAGCATCACAAATTTGCTGCGCAGCCTTCACAGAAGTAAGATGCTGACGCAACAGCCCCGGCCTGCTTCTATTTGCTCTGATGTTGTTGAGCTCAATTGGTGTATTAGTCAGTATCGACAAAGAAAGCGCGGTTCGTAACACTTGCCCGCCGCCCTCTCCCTGTGCGCCATCAATCTCTAAAAAATGCATTTTCTCTCCTGCTTACCCTTTCACACAAACGACTTGCTTCAGGGTATAAACCACTTCAACCAGATCTTTTTGCGCGTCCATTACTTTTTCTATGTCTTTATAGGCATGCGGTATCTCATCAATGACCGCTTCGTCCTTACGACACTCTACGCCCTGAGTCGCTTCAATTTGATCTTTTACGCTGTACACTTTCTTCGCTTTAGTTCGGGACATTACTCTGCCAGCACCATGGCTACAGCTATTAAAACTCTCTGGATTACCCAGCCCTCTGACAATAAATGAACGTGCCCCCATACTTCCCGGTATAATACCCATCTCTCCTTTTTCGGCCCTCACTGCCCCTTTGCGAGTCACGAAACACGCTTTACCAAAGTGTTCTTCTCGCGAGATGTAGTTGTGGTGGCAATTAACGGCCAACTCAGCGGTAGAAAACTCAACCGGAATTGCTTTGCGCAGTGCGGCAATCGCATTAAGCATCATGATCTCGCGATTTTTTCTGGCAAAATCCTGCGCCCATTCCACTGCTTCCACATAATCATCAAAATATTCGTTACCTTCGGATAAATAAGCTAAATCCATATCTGGCAGATTGATCTGATGCCGTTCCATCTCTTTTTTAGCCAGTTCGATGAAATAAGTGCCGATACGGTTTCCTACTCCACGACTTCCTGAATGGAGCATAATCCACACGGCGTTGTTTTCATCCAGACACAACTCCAGGAAATGGTTGCCAGTACCCATTGTACCTAAGTGATTTACATGATTACTCCTACGTATCGCCGGATGCTTTTCACAGATCCGCTCAAACCTTGCTTCAAGCGTTTTCCATTGCGCAGCAACGACTTCAGGAATTGTATGCCAGGCTCCCTTATCTCTTTGCCTGCGCTTGTTGCCCGTTCTGCCATGGGGTATTGCGGCCTCAAAGGCATGACGAATACCTGATAAATTATCCGGAAGTTGACTGGCGGTTAGTGTGGTTTTTGTTGCCACCATGCCGCACCCAATATCCACGCCAACCGCAGCCGGGATCACGGCATCAACCGACGGTATCACACTCCCTATTGTTGCTCCCTTGCCCATATGCACATCGGGCATCACCGCAATATGCGAATGCACCATTGGCATGCTGGCTATATTTTTTAATTGCTGTTGTGCTTGCTCTTCAAATGGCACCCCTTTAGTCCATGCCTTAATGGTGGCCATGCCCTCATTTTCTATTACGTTGTAATTTCTACTCATGTTATTTTCCTAATATCTGTCATACGTTTAAGCGTCAGTGCACTGGAGCATCAACGACATAAGCGAGTTTGTCGTCCGGATACATCTCTACAAAGCTCAGCGACCAGTGTGATATGTAAATCACCGCTATTTAACATTGAACCTATACATATCAAGCTATGTGCCAAAGCTTCTCACTTCAAAAGAAATAATTATAAACCATTGTTTTTAATAAACTTAAAACTCAACCATCGACTCAAACCATTATCACAGTGGCACTTATTGAGAATAAAAAGTAGAATTTTAGATATGAAAATATCTATATAGATACATCTATATGAGCAAAAAGACGATTGCTGTTAGCCTGATTGGTTCACAACTGGACTTTGTTGGTAAGCGAGTTGACCGATGGTCCAAGTGGCGACCCAACATTAGCCTGTGTAGCCAGGAACATCTCGTTCTCGATGAACTACACCTGTTACATGACAACCACTCTGAGCGTTTAGCAAATAATGTTGCGGTAGACATAGAAAGTATCTCTCCGGAAACCCAGGTCCAGCTGTATAACATTAACTTTATTGACCCCTGGGACTTTGAAGAGGTCTATGCCAAACTGTATGACTGGTGCCAGCAACAGACGTACGATACAGACAATAACGAGTATCTGTTCCACATCACAACGGGTACGCACGTTGTGCAGATCTGTAGCTTCCTGCTAACCGAAAGCCGTCACTTCCCAGGCCGCTTGATCCAGACTTCGCCGGACAAGGCGAATAACAACAAGTCCATCGGGCGTATTCAGATCATTGACTTAGATCTCTCCAAATATGACCAGCTTGCTACCCGGTTTGACCATGAACACCTTGAAGGTAAAGAATTTCTCAAAGGGGGCATTCAGACTAAGAACAAGGGCTTCAACCAACTCATTACGCAAATAGAGAAAGTTGCTATTCGTTCTTGTGACCCCATGTTGTTGACCGGACCAACCGGAGCAGGTAAAAGCCAGCTGGCAACTCGGATCTTTCAGCTCAAGAAGCGAAGGTCGAAATTAAAAGGCGATTTGGTCTCAGTAAACTGCGCGACATTGAAAGGTGAAAATGCCATGGCTGCCCTATTTGGCCACACCAAGGGGGCATTTACAGGTGCGCAAAAAGAACGCAGCGGCTATCTGCTCAGTGCCGATCAGGGCATGTTGTTTTTAGACGAAATTGGCGAGCTGGGTTTAGAAGAGCAAGCCATGTTGCTTCATGCTATTGAAAATAAGTCCTTTCACCCTGTTGGCAGTGACAGCACAGTCAACAGTGACTTCCAGTTAATCGGGGGCACCAACAAAGATTTGACGTTTGAAGTCGCGAAAGGCCGCTTCAGGGAAGATCTGCTGGCACGTATCAACCTTTGGACCTTTAAGTTGCCGGCACTGCGCGAGCGCCTGGAGGATATTCCGGCCAATATTGATTATGAACTTGACATATATGCCCAGAAAAACACGCAACGGGTGCAGTTTAACAAAGAAGCCAGACTGGCATTTGAACAGTTTGCAATGTCACATAAAGCACTTTGGTCTGCCAATTTTCGGGATCTGAGCTCTGCAATTACCCGCTTGTGTACCCTGGCCGATTCTTCACGTATTTCCATCAATGATGTGAATGGAGAAATTCACAGGCTCACAAGTGCATGGCAAAACACCGAAGAGACATCAGGCCCGAACTTACTGCCCAACTACCTCTCTGAGGAACAAATTTCATCACTTGATAACTTTGATATTCAACAGCTTAACCACATACTTTCGGTTTGCAAGCGGCACGCCAGTATGGCGTCTGCCGGTCGGGAGTTATTTAATGTGAGCCGAACTAAAAAATCACAGGTGAATGATTCGACCCGATTACAGAAGTATTTAATCAAGTTTGGGCTAACCTGGTCTCAGTTACAGTAAATTAGAGCGTTGTTATGGTGTGGAGCATAATATTGTGGCTTTTCAATAACACGAGTCCACACCCAATAATATGTTCAAAAATTCACGTTGTTTGTTTTAAAATGTAAAACACCATGTTTTCTTTTGCAGTTCGTGATTAGAATGAAGCCAGTAATGACTCTAACCTGTAAGGGACAACATGAATTCTTTTAAATTTTCTATACTGGCGTTAGCGTGCTCAACACTGCTGGCATGCTCAACAGAAACAACTAACTCTGAGAACGTTAAAACAGAGGCCATCTGGTCTAAAATTTATGTCACAACAACAGGTGAGACGTCCCGGGTTATCGCAGAACTCAATATTGATGGTCCAAACGGTAACAATATCAGACTGACTGCAAATGATAAGCTGGTAGCAAGAGCGGCCAATATCAGTCAGGTTATGAGCGAAGAAGACGAGCTCTTTGACGTGGACTATCGCGCAATTTTTGATGTGACGTCAGGTGGCACTCAGTTTACCGTCGACTTTACCAGAGGGTCAGAAAATAAAACGCTGACCACAACCATGAACTTACCTCGCCCGTTTAACATCATTACCCCGCAAAAAAACCAGTCTTTTTCGCTGAATGACGAACTCACACTGACCTGGACGCCGGGTACAGAGGATGACACAAAATTTGAAAGTAAACTCACTATTGAATGTAAGAAAAACGATGGCGACAGTATTTTTGTTTACGTCAATAACGAGCAGCTCACTGACGATGGTACGCTGGTGATTGACCTGAATGCAATCGAGGAGTTAAAGGATAGCGCTATCAATACCCGCCAGGAATGCAGTGCAGAGTTTCACCTTGCCCGCACTCGGGCAGGTACAGTGGACTCAAGCTATGCCAGCGGTAGTTCTGCTAAAGCCGTTCAGGAACGTTACTCGGATAAATTTGAAATTCGCCTTAGAAACTAAACCTCGCAGGGCTGACCACTGAAAGCCGTGCCCTGCCCTACTCAGCATTTCGAGCGTACCCTTATCAGGTGGTCTGAGGTGCTGAGCTAGATTTTTGCTCAGAAACACGGCACACTGCAGGTTTTAGGTTGTATGTAGTGTGTCTATGCGTTTTACGTTTTTATTCGTTTTTATTGTTGCTCTGATACCCTTATCCGGCCATACCACAACCATACGTTTTGTCGCAGAAGACCTACCTCCATATCATTATCTGGACCCAACAGGTAAGCCCACAGGTGCCTTGGTTGAGGTTGCCCGACAATTGCTCGCACAAACCGGATTGCAAGGCCAAATAGAGATCATGCCAATGGCACGTGCGCTGCATGAAATGCGGGCAAAAGACAATACCCTGCTGTTGTCCTGGTTAAAGACCCCGGAACGTGCTCAAAACTATCGATTTCTGGGTGTCATGTGCCACGCTCAGGCCTACTTAATTGGTCTCAAAGACCGTACCTTTTCTCTCCAGGATTTAAACAGTGCCAGGCAGCATCGCGTTAGCACCATTCGCGGGTATTACAGTGAACGATTTTTACGCGCTGCTGGCTACTCAGAAGATCACGAGTTAGTCCTGGTCTCACACTACCAGACCTTGTGGCACATGCTGTTCAAGGGGCGCACTGATTTGGTACTGACCAACGCACAAACCATCAACAAAGAGCTCAGTGCACTTGGGTTGCCAGCTGAGCAGGTTGAACGAAAGCTGGCTGTGTCAGCATTCCCATCGGAGCTACATCTGGCAACCAGTCTGGACTTTAACCAGCAGCAGGCCGACCAACTAATGAGCGCACTGGCAAGCCTGAAAGACTCCGGGAAATATCAACAAATTCTTTCCCAGTGGCAGCTAAATTAAGCGCTTTTGGCATTAAAAACCAAGCATTTTAGACTGCTGTCCTCATTGATGTCTGGAAATTCTGGTGGATTTGGCAATCTTGATTCAAAGTGCATCTGCGGTGCTTCCCTGGCCATTTCGTCTATCAAAAACTGGGCACTCACGTCAGGTGAGTTAACGCATGCCAGCACACTTCCCTGTTCAGTCAGTAAATCACCCAGACGTCTTAAAATCCGTTGATAATCTTTTGTCAGCGCAAAACTGCCCTTCTGAAAGCTAGGTGGGTCAATGACTATCAGGTCATAGGGGCCCAGCTTTTTTACTTTGCCCCAGGATTTAAACAACTCATGACCAAGAAAAGACACCTTCCCCAAATCATGGCCATTCAACTGGTGGTTTACTTTGCCCTGCTTCAGCGCAGCTTTCGACATATCGAGATTCACAACATGTTCAGCGCCTCCTTCCAGCGCAGCGACTGAGAAGCCGCAGGTATAAGAAAACAGGTTGAGCACGCGCTTGCCGTCAGACTGGCTTCTCACCCACTGACGTCCCAATCGCATATCTAAAAACAACCCCATGTTTTGCTTAGCGCCCAGTGATAATCCGAATTTTAGCCCTTGTTCGTTTACAACCGGCATAGCTGATAGCTCACCATATACAAGATCAACCGGCGCACCATTGGCATAGCGATGTTGCAGTATCACAGCTGAAACACGCTCGGCCCATGGTTGAGACTCAACCAGCTTCAGTAACTCAGACTTTAACGCGTCAAGCCATTGCTGATCATGTTCTTTAAATAAAGAGATCAGGAGTTGCCCCTGAAGCCAATCAACCGTGATTTGTTCCAGCCCCGGATAACAGCGGCCCCAGCCATGGAAAAGGCGACACACTTCATTGGGTAATGTTTGTAGAGAAAGATGCTGTAATAAAGTGGAAAGTGGTGTGGCTGTCATTTACTTTGAGTATTTTTCAATATTGATCCCTATTTTACTTGGGTTTCTTTGTCTGATGCAAATGACAAAAAAGCCCGGCTTAAATCGGCCGGGCTTATGTGCTATTGAGCTTGTTCAGATTTTACTGTTTAACACAGTATAAACGAGCTTTAGAATCACAAGTCAAGGTCCTGTCTGCTACCCAGCTAGAATTGAGTGAACCAGCAATACCTGTCATAGCTCCCTCATACGAATAGTTATCAAAAGCCATACTGCTATTCCAGTTGCTACATGCACTCCAATGCACTGAACTTCCTCCAGATGTCAGATTCGTCCATACGCGTGATCCGGAAACATCATTGCCCTTTTCATCAAACACTATGCCAGCTTGTAATGGTGTGACATTGGTTTTCCATAAATCTGCACCAGTATTTGCAACTAACTCTCCGTTAATACTGTATACACTGGCAGAGTTATCGACCCTGTTATTTGTATAGTCCAGTAACGCTCTGTAAGTTCCAGCAGGAACTTTAGAATCGGCGCTATTGGCCAGTGTGTTACAGATACTGTTTGCCCCAGAAACGCCTCCCAGATTGCCGTTGTGCTCAGTACTTGTTACAAACATCACGTTTTTAACCGTAGATGTAGACCCTTTGAGTAACAAGGACCAGCGCTCAGTATCCAAAAGTGGCGATTTATTAGAGTTTGCGGCAATGTCTTGCGTTGCGACATAAAGGCTGTTGCTAAGTTCAACACGCGCCACTTCTCCAGTTTGGTAAGCATGCTCAGAAGCCCAGGACAGCTTAGTTGGCGTAAACTTAAGAGTGGATGCTAAGGCCGTTAGCATCTCAGCTTGATTCGCTTTGCTTGCCAGTGCTGTATCAACATCAGTTTGATTCGCCTTAGTTGCCAATCCAGATGTCAACTCAGCCTTGGTCGCTTTGCTTGCCAGCGCTGTATCAACATCTGTTTGGTTCGCCTTGGCGGCCAATCCAGTTGTCAACTCGGTCTTAGTCGCCATGCCCGCGAGTGCTGTATCGACATCTGTTTGGTTCGCCTTGGCGGCCAGTCCAGTTGTCAACTCGGCCGTAGACGCTTTCCCAGCCAGTGCTGTATCTACATCGCTCTGATTAGCCTTGCCTGCCAGTGCCGTATCTACATCACTTTGGTTCGCCTTAGCTGCCAATCCAGTAGTCAGTTCGGCCTTAGTCGCCTTGCTCGCCAATGCCGTGTCTACTTCACTTTGGTTCGCCTTAGCTGCCAGCGCTGTAGCCATATCACTTTGGTTAGCCTTGTTCGCTAGCGCTGTGTCAACATCACTTTGATTTGCCTTGGTGCCCAATGCCTGGGTCAGCTGCGTTGCGGTCACATAGCTGGCCAGCATTCCCCTTACATCAGCACTCAACGCAAACGTATCAAAATTCGGAAGTTCTGCACGTTTAACCAGTTGTTCTTCATCGTAATCTACGCCTTTCGCTAAAATAGACCACGGCTGCTGAATATTGCCTTGAGAATCCATAGGCGGAACACCAATGACTTCCTGAGTCGCTATAAATGCACTGCCCATGTAACTGATCACATCGCCTACCACATATTCTGTGGTCAGCAGGTAACCAGACGCAATAAAATTAATACCCGTTGATCCCTTAGCAACTAACAGATGCCAGCTCTGTGTATCCTCAACAGGTGACATATTTGTGCCATCGGTTGCTGCAACAGCAACAGAAGCGATATACGCACTGCCCTGGAATGTGACGACATCATCGATGTCATAGCCAGACTGAGCACTCCATACGCCTTTTACTTGCAAGCCTTTCTCGCCAGGTTCGCCATCTTTACCCGGAGCACCATCGGCACCATCTGCACCTGGGGCTCCATCGATACCATCTTTACCTGGAGCACCATCGATACCATCTTTACCTGGAGCACCATCGATACCATCTTTACCTGGAGCACCATCGATACCATCTTTACCTGGAGCACCATCGATACCATCTTTACCTGGAGCACCATCGATACCATCTTTACCTGGGGCACCATCGATACCATCTTTACCTGGAGCACCATCGATACCATCTTTACCTGGGGCACCATCTTTACCATCTAAGCCGTCTTTACCAGGCATACCAGATCCAATGCCAGCAAACAGAGACAGCCAGTCATTAGAAAGTGCTGGCGCAGGGTTAACCGTACCTGATTCTTCGGTTGCTAATATATCGACTCGCGCAATATAGGCTTGTCCTTCGTGTACAACCACGTCATCCCTACTGTAAGCTGATTCTGCTGACCAATCCCCTTTGATTGTCAGACCACGATCACCTTTTTCACCCTGGTCGCCTTTATCACCTTTATCACCTTTCTCACCGCGTTCGCCCTGCTCACCCTGGTCACCTTTATCACCCTGTTCTCCTTTATCGCCCGGGTCACCTTTTTCGCCGCGTTCACCTTGTTCGCCCTGCGCTCCTTTGTCGCCCTTGTCTCCTTTATCACCAGGGTCGCCTTTTTCACCGCGCTCACCGTCCTTACCATTCACACCATCCTGTCCTGGTAAACCATCTTTACCATCTTGACCATCCAGGCCGTCTTTACCTGGCATGCCAGAACCAACTCCCGCGAATAGCGATAACCAGTTATTAGAAGTCGCGGGCGCCTCATTAATTGAGCCCGATTCCTGCGTGGCGATGATATCTACCCGAGCGATATAGGCTTGTCCTTCATGAACAACAACATCATTTGCGCTATACCCGGATTCCGAAGACCAATCGCCTTTAACGGTCAGACCACGGTCACCTTTTTCGCCTTTCTCGCCTTGTTCACCTCGGTCTCCCTTCTCGCCTTGCTCACCTTTTTCACCCTGGTCGCCTTTCTCACCGCGATCGCCTTTTTCACCTTGATCACCTTTAGCACCCTGGTCGCCTTTCGCGCCCGGGTCACCTTTCTCACCGCGGTCACCCTTTTCGCCTTGCTCACCTTTGGCACCCTGGTCGCCTTTTTCACCCGGATCACCTTTCTCACCACGGTCACCTTGTTCACCCTGGTCACCTTTTGCTCCAGGCTCACCTTTTTCGCCCGCGTCACCTTTTTCACCGCGTTCGCCTTGCTCTCCTTTCGCACCAGGGTCGCCTTTCTCACCCTGTTCTCCTTTCTGGCCTTTCTCGCCTGGGTCACCTTTCTCGCCCTGTTCACCTGCAGCGCCCTGTTCACCTTTCGCGACTAATAACAACCAGCGATCCGTTGCGATTTCAGGAGACAGGTTAATACTTCCCGCCTCTTCTGCAGAAGGGATATTTGCTACCGCGACGTATGCACTGCCATTGTGGATGGCAACATCGTCAATAACATAGGCATCTTGCTGCGACCAGACACCGCGGATCTGAAGTCCCTTAGCGCCTTTTTCACCCTGTTCACCTTTTTCACCAGGTTCACCCTGAGCACCTTGGTCACCCTTTTGACCCGGCTCACCCTGATCACCTTTCTCGCCCTGTTCTCCTTTCTGACCAGGTTCACCTTGATCACCTTTCTCACCCTGGTCACCTTTCTCACCCTGGTCACCTTTCTCGCCCTGATTACCTTTCTCGCCCTGGTCGCCTTTCTCACCCTGGTCGCCTTTCTCGCCCTGGGCTCCATCAACACCATCTTTACCATCAGCACCAGCTTCGCCTTGCTCGCCTTTTGCCACTAACTGTAGCCATTGAGCAGCAACATCAGGTGACGGGTTTGCTTCACCGCCTTCTTCTACAGCAGCAACATCGGCAATGGCAATATAAGCACTGCCATCGAAACTAACTAAATCATCAACAACATAGGCAGCAAGTTCAGTCCAGGCACCTTTAACCTCAAGACCTTTATCTCCTTTTTCACCTTGCTCGCCTTGTTCACCTTGTTCGCCTTTCTCACCCTGGTCACCTTTCTCACCCTGATCACCCTTTTCACCTTTGGCACCATCAAGACCATTGGCACCCGGTGCGCCATCCTGGCCGTCAGCGCCATCTTTACCGTCTGCGCCATCTGCACCATCAATACCGTCACGACCATCAGCACCTGGTTCACCTTTTAAACCAACGGTTGAACCAACCCACTCGCCGTTTTCATTAATCACAGGGATCCCTGCTACAGAGACTTGAGTTGCGTCAACCGAACCCTTTACTGATCCAGATACGTCGGCATAGTATGCGCTGGGCACTGCGTCAACTCGCAAACGAGGAGACATTTCAATATCATCTCCAACTTTAATGCCCAGTTCTAATTCTGTATTTTGAAAAATTGCGGCATCAATATCGTTATTCTCACCGAGACGGACACTGTATTGGCCATCAACAACCTGAACTTCTCTGACTTCCTGCCAGAGATTTTGATCATTTGCATAAAGCGTAAATGTGATAGTCAGAGTATCGTTAACTACTTCTTGAGTATTGGAATTGGTCAACGTACCTTGGTGGTTTAATTGAGCTGAAATAGCAGGCATAGAAATAGCACTGGCAGCAGCAATCATTGCCGCTAACGCGTTAACTTTAAACATAATATCCCTTAAAAAGTTAGTCTAGAGCAGTTTGAGCATTGTCTAATTGGAAATTGTTGGAACTCGCTTTCTGAGTCACGATAACCGTTGAGGCTTTTAAATCATGACGTCCTGATGAAGCGCTTTGAATTACCGGCTGAGCTTGTGCCGTTTGAGATACTGTATGTATCGCCTTTCCTGGGGTGGGACTTGGTTTGGGCTCAGGTGTGATTGGCTGATCGACATTACGATCTTTGCCATCTAGCAGTGTTGTGTCCTCACTGTCCCCTGACCCACAAGCTGAAAGCGATGCAGCCATAACAACCGCCAACAACAATGAAGGTAAATCCTTAGTCATTTTCTTCTTCCTGAATTGGTATTATTTTTTAAATTTGGAACTATTGTCGGTCCATAGAACATGAAGAGTCTATCAACTCATTTCTTTTTGGACAACATTTTTTTCTGTTTTTACAAAACCTTAATGGGAATAAAACTCCCCAGCACACTGAATTCTTCAAAGTGATGGGGAGGGTTCCAATTGTTTTTGTGCAATGGCTTTCATTTCGTGGGCACGCGCCAGGCTAGGGTAAAATGTCAAAAGAAAATCTAGTTTGGTCATTGCACCAGCATAGTCATGCTGTTGTATCATTAGTTCAGCAGTCGCAAGGAGACCACTTGTATGATAAGGGTATAGAGACAGAAAATTCTCCAGTGCGCTTAGCGCCTTATCATTATCTTTGTACAAATGTCTCTGAAGGATATAATAATCAAATAACGCTTTACTATCGTAAGGGTTTAATTCAAAGCTACGTTGCATGTATAACTCATTGCCCGACACATACCCAGTGTGGGAATAGTAACTCGCTAAATGATTAGATGAGAAAAACCCCACATATATAACAAGTAACACAGGTAAACAACTAAATCTGACAAACTGCTTTTTAGTAGTTTTTTTATCAGTCAACTGCTCGTTTCTATAAAGCACAAATGAGAATAGCAGTATTGCAAAAAACAGGCTTCCAGGGGTCAAGAAAAGAGCCGTAAACAATGAATGAAACAAAGTAGACACCACAGCAACCAGTAGCCATCTGTCACTCTGACTTCCATAATATGCATTCACCATTGATTTAAAAAACAACAGAGCGAACATCACAGAAAATACTAAACCGCCGAGCCAGCCTGTTTCGCTGTAAAATTTCAATAGTATATTATGAGGCGTTTTTAGAATGCTACTTTGTCCAACCTTAGGTGATGCACCTTCGGTACCAAGCCTTGCGTATTTCGGGTGAAGATACTCAAAATTATTTACACCAACTCCAAGTGGTTTTTCAAGGACCATATCAAACGTATTGGCAAATAACTCTGCTCTTCCCGTATCAAGGTTTTTGATGCTTTGTATTTTTTTACTCAACCTGCCATCTAAATAACTGTCTAGCTGACTGTATGCAATCCCTCCAACAATTAAACTCGCTGTAATAACAAGATAGGTGAACGCCTGGCGCTTTAGCTTATTAAACATCAGCAGGAATAGAATCAACTCACCTAAAAGTAAACCTAAGATTGTGCCGCGAGTACCTGACTCAAGTAACGCAAAAATACAGACAATAAATGATAATAAGCCAAAAACAGAACGAGCATTTACTTTGCCCTGATACAATATCGCAGCAACAAGAACCGGTAACCAGATGTTTAGAACCTGACCCAGGTTATTAATGAAACCAAACGAAGAAAATGCCGTTACATGAATCAGTTCGTAATCGTTTATACGGGATTCAACATAGATCAGTGAAAAAATTACAGAAGAAAAAATGATACTATCGAAGAGTAGCTTTATGCCATATCTTTGCCACACTCTCTTGAGCATAAAACAAGCAATCAGTAGGCTCCCCACATACCTGAGGATAAACATCACCCCTTCATAGTAATTTACGGCATTTAACAATGACACGAACATCGGGAGCAATAAAGCAATACACAGCCAACCAAAGCCGCCTACTTCAATATCAACCTTTTTAATATACGCGTAAACTAGGGAAGCACAAATGAAAAGGTCAAATACAATCCACTTGGGCACGTCAAACTTATAAAAAAACGCATTCGAAGAAACTGAAGATATCAACACCGAAACAAGAATAATTAAAACACCGATCCAGGGCAGGCCTTCACTCATTCCATTACTACGCAAAATTACTCTCCATTTTTACAATCGACTACACTCAGAAAACTAGAATTGTTTACTTTACTCGTAGGTCATACCGGTACTTACCATGCGGACTCTAACACACTCGATGATTGAAATGTATTTATAAGTACTCTGGTATCAAATTTATAGATGATGTTAGGTGGGTATTTTAGTAACTGCCACAGCAAAGATGACTCGCTGTCGTTTTTCTATGTAGATAAAGCAACCGAGGTTGTTATAAACAACCCCGGTTAGATATAAAACTATCAGAATTTCATACTTACGCCCGCTGATATTTCATTAACGGCATTTTCACTGATATTGTAGTAACTATAACTCACATTAATTGCCGTGTTTTCCAGAACATCATAGCCCAGAGTGATCCCACCATAGGCGCTGGTCCCTTCTTTTTCATATTGCAGCAAGTGTTTACTATTTCGTGTACTATCAACCTGATATTCCCAGTCAAAAGCGCCCAAGAACAATGCTGCACTAAAACGCTCATGACGAAGCAATTCAAACCCGGTTTGTAAAGCAAAACCTTCTGGCAATACCGGCGTGGCTCGGGCAACCAGTTCATGGGCTGTATCCGGCGTCAAAGACTGACCTGTCAAGGCAAGGCGCCCCTGACCCAGATCTATATAACGGATCCCAACTTCCCATTTTGGCATTAGCTCATAATAGGCCCCTGCTGACCAGGACTCACTGCTATCATCAATCGTCCCGACAGTTAGCCCACCAACAGAGGTTGGGGCCTGATAGTCCGCTTCAGCTTTACCAACCATAGCCTCAACACGCCACTGCTCTGCCAACACAGGATCTGCCAGTAAGCAGCTCGTTGTAAGCAAGGTGTAGGCTGGCAACTTGCTGTTTCTGCGACGACGTAAAATTAATGCCGACATCATTATCACTAATAGTCCTCCCAGACCACCTGAAGATTTATTTTCTACATTCACAGTTTGATATCCAGAGACTGTCACTTTGACTATCCCCTTACTCACTGCATCTTTGCTATCTCTAACCTGATATACAATGATGTCTTCCCCTGAGAAGCCCACTTTAGGCTCATAGGTCAGTGTACCATCAATATTGACCGTTGCCTTGCCATGCGTTGCAACCGCACTAATCAGGAATAACTCATCCCCATCTGCATCACTGTCATTGGCAAGTACATCGATAACCAGGCTTGTTCTGTCATCTGTTGATGCGACATCCAGCATTGCAGTCGGTGCGCTGTTAACGGTCAGATTGACAATGGCCTGACTGTTAGACGTACCACCCTGTCCATCAGAAATGCTGTACTCGATCGTTGCTACGCCGACAAAAGTTGCTGGTGGCATATAGACCAGTTTGTTATCCACGATACTGACTGCACCAAAGTCAACGGTCGCTCCCGTTATGGTTAACGTGTTGCCGTCTGCATCGGTGTCATTTTCCAATACATCAATTGTAATTTGTTGACCTGAAGCAATCGTGACTTCATCAGCCGTGGCGACAGGTAAGGTATTGTTGGTTTTTGGTACAGCGATACCACCCGGGTCAACTACGCTGCGGTTGGCCATCCCATCATCATCATTTGGACCACCATCAACAATTTGTAGTTGCACACACCAGTCACCTTCTGTTAACCCCTCAGTCCACTCATTGCTTCCTGGAGGTGGACAGTAGCCTGGTTCGCCAGCCGCGGACAAGATAGCGTTGCCACCGGAAACCACAAAGTCCACCCACTCGTCATTTTTGAGTTTACGATAGACTGCATTCGCGGGAATAGGCCTGCGCTGAGGAATTACAATGTTATATGTATCGCCAGCCTGTGGTAGACCAGTTGCAATGAAGTCAAACAATCCACCAATGTTAATTGCATCCCCATCTCCCGGCAGTTCATCTTCAAGCAACTGAATACCACCGGTGGAGTTTTGCGCCACGGTAGCACCTTTACGCAGACAGACCCCCGGCTCACCTTCAACCAGATACTGAGCCGACTCAGCAGCTTGTTCCTGCATCACGTTACACTCTGTAATGGCATCCTGGAAGTCTGGGATACCATCTCCATCCGAATCCGCATAGCCTTCCTCATCATCAGGGATGAGGTCACCATCGGTGTCAACCTGTGTTAATTCCTGAAGTTCAGCAACGACCTCCAGGTAAATGTCGCTTACCGATGTAAGACTAGGCTGAGCATCATCCGTTGCGGTTACGGTCAGTTGATAAATGCCTTCCGCTAGCGCTGAAGTACTGAAGACAAAAGTATTTTCCTCTGTGCTCAGATTAGTCAGCGCATTATCAATAGAATTCCAGGTCAGCGTTACATTGTCTTGCGGATTTGCATCTCTGGCAGTGACTGTCACCGTCACCAATTCGTCGTTAACTGTCAACAGAGAACGCGTTTCACCCGCCTGAGTGACGCTGGTAGAGATAGTTGGCGCTACGTTTTCTTCTACTATAGTTACGGTTGAGGATGATTTTGCCCCTCTATTGAGTGAGTCAGCCAAAGTAATAACAATATTTTCATTACCTTCTACGACTCCATCCCCAAACACATTGAAGCTAATTTGCGCAGAAGTGCCTGATTCAATCACAACCTGACCATCGACCAAATCATGATCCGCAGCGTCTGCAGTGCCCGAAACAGTATATGAAATAGTAACAGGGTAGCTCGGTGCAGGACCATTCAGGAATACGTTTACTGTATGGCTTTGCTCCTCTGCCACCGTGGTGTCTTTTTCCAGTGAAATAAGTGGATTAACAAACACATTTTGCGTCGCGATGGATTGCAGCCCTTGGCTATCTGTGGCCTGCCAATACACAAAGTGCGTGCCTGGCGCAAACAGGGTTGTACCATCAACCAAAGATACCGCGATGGTATTGCCATTACCGTCGACAGCAGTCGCCGTACCCAGTGCTACTTTAGTGAACAGACCCATTGCATCGGTCGTTACATCTGCAGGCACAGTGATAACCGGAAGAGTGTTAGCTGGCGCAGAATTAATTTGCAGTTGAGCGGTCGCTTTACTACGTGCTTTTTGACTGTCCTCAATTAAATAATCAATAACAATTAAGCCTTGGGTATCCGCCTGGGCCTGGTAAGACAAAGTACCATCAGCAATAGAAACGCTTCCTACAGATGCTTTGGCACCGACAATACTGAGTACATCTCCTGCATCAGCGTCCGTATCGTTAGCCAGCACATCGAGAATATAGGTATTGTTAGCCTGCGGCTCAAAAACAAAGCTGTCGTTAACGGCCAACGGCAAATCATTCACAGAGTTAATGGTGATTTTCACTTCACCGGCAGCTGAATCCAGGCTACCGTCGTTAGCAATGTAACTGAAACTGTCCAGTCCATTGAAGTTTCCAAACGGTGTATAGGTGAAGGTATTGCCCTGGAGTACCAGAAGGCCACTCACTGGCTGACGGTCAATGGATACTGTAACGGTATCGCCATCTTCATCAGATGTGTCGGCCACAAAGCTGGTCGTGCCATCCTCATTCACCACAATATCCATGTTGTTGGCAATCGGCTGATTATTGACAAACTGAACATCAATCTCAAATGCACTCAAGGCAGTCTGCTCAGTACCATCGGTCACACTGATCACAATATTACTGTAGACACCTTCGTCATCCCTGCTCGGCGTACCCGACAGAGTACCGGTTGCAGTATCAAATTGAGCCCACACTGGCTGATTGGCTATCGCAAATGTCAGTGCATCACCATCGACATCTGACGCCTGTGGTGTAAAGCTGTATGGTGTGTTGTGCACAATCGAAGTATCAGGTGTGCCTGAAATAACCGGAGCATCGTTCACTGAATTAACGGTAAGCGTCACCGTCGCCGTATTCGAATCTAATGCCCCGTCATTAGCCATAAAGTTAAAGCTGTCAGAGCCATTAAAATCTGCATTCGGTGTGTAAATCCAGGTTGTGTCAGATTGCTGTTGCAATGCGCCCGATGACACGCCTGAGACAATGCTGTATATCAAGGTATCTGCGTCCGGATCAGTACCACTTAGCGTAACTAGCAAGGTTTCATCTTCATTGAGCGACAACACTTGCCCTTCAACAACTGGCGCATCATTTATCGGCGTAACACTCAGAGAAACGGTGGCCTCATTTGACACCGCGCCGGCCTGATCTCTCACCGTGTAGGTAAAGCTATCGTCCCCGAAGTAGTTGGTGTTCGCAGTATAAATAATGGTGCCTTGCGCTGTGACTGTTGTCTGGCCATTTTGCGGCGCATTTACCACAGTAACACTACTTAAATCGAAGCTATCACCCTCATCTACATCAAAGTCATTGCCCAGCACGTTAACTTCGAAAGCACCTTCTTCCTGGAGCTCAACACTGTTGTCGACGGCTACTGGCGCATCGTTAACCGGTGTTAAAGTAACGGTTACCGTCGCAGGTAATGAAGCTAGGCCTTCGCTGTCAGTAAGTGTATAGGTAAAGCTGAAGGTACCCGTTTCGTCTTGCTTAGGTGCAATTTCCAGGGTGCCATCGGCCAAAATGGTGACATCGGCTTTGGCATAGCTGCCGGCGCCATTACCCTGATCTTCCAGGGTGACATTAGCACCGTTAAAGCCCTGATCTTCAACATCTGAATCGTTGGCAAGAATATCCAGAACAACCGTTACATCTTCGTCTGTAGTTACCGCATCGTCACCGACCACAGGACGGTCATTGATAGCACCAATATTGACTGTAATGTTTGCCGATGCAGACACCAAGCCTTCGCTGTCCGCAATGGTATAAGTAAAGGTCTCTTCACCCACCTCATTGGTATTTGGTGTATACACCAAAGTACCGGCATCCTGGTCAAGCGACACAACACCCAGACTCGGCGTACTGGTCAGTGTCACAACACCTGAAGGTACGCCATCTTCAATATCTGTTGCTGCTGCACGTACAGCTAGCGCAGCAGAAGGGGTATCCTCATCTGTGCTGAGCGTTAAATTAGCTGCGACAGGCACGTCATTCACTGGGGTGATAGTCACCACCACCGTAGCCTGTTCAGATGTATTAAGAGCAGTATCTGCAACCGTGTAAGTAAAGCTATCCTGACCGTTTTCGTTACTCGCTGGCGTATAAGTGGCAATACCATTAACAATGGAGACCGCACCTTTGCTCGGTGCAGTCACAACAACAGCTGAAGCTGCATTCATATTGCCCTCAGGGTCACTGTCGTTATCCAACAGGGCAATTTGTACCGCTGTGTCTTCGTTCGTAGTTGCACTGTCGTCAACTGCTGTCGGTGCTTCATCAACTGGGTTAATTGTTAACGACACAGTATGCGTTGCAGAGGCTGCGTTTTGCGCATCCGTTACCTGGAAGGTAAAGCTATCGCTGGTGTTTTCTGAGCCGTCATGTTGATAGTTAAAGCTACCATCAGCGTTTAAGGTGAGCACACCATGCTGAGGCTGTGACAGTGCGCTAACTGACAGGCTGTCTCCACTATCTAAATCATCATCACTTGCTGTGCTGAGTAAGCCAAGTGTTGAAGTAACAGTCAGTAACTGCCCTTCGTCAAGGCCAAAGCTAAAGTCTTGTGCTATCGGTGCATCGTTAGTATTGATTACTTCAATATCAAAGCTACTGAGTGACTGCTGAGCCGTACCATCTGAAACCGTAATCACGATCTGGGTATCTGTACCAACATCGGCATCTGTCGGTGTACCAGATAGCGTACCTGTTGCAGTGTTGAAACTCGCCCAGCTTGGTTTATTGCTGACAGAAAAGGTTAGCACATCGCCTGCATCCACATCCGATGCGGATGGCGTAAAGCTATATACTGCGTCCTCATTAACACTGGTCGCTGGTGTACCACTAATTTCAGGTACATCATTGATATTCACAACTGTGAGAGAGAAAGCTGCAAGCGACACAGATACAGAACCATCGCTGACCGAGATAACAATATCATTGGTGGTGCCTACATCACCATTTACAGGCGTACCTGACAGGATGCCTGTTTGAGTATCAAAACTAGCCCAGTCCGGTTTGTTAGCAATGCTAAATGTCAGGTTGTCCCCATCGATATCAGATGCCACAGGCGTGAAGCTGTATGCACTGTCTTCATTGACTGAGGTACCCGGAGTACCTGTAATAATCGGCGCGTCGTTAACATTAACAACGGTAATGGCAAAGGCATCGAGACTCACAGTTTCAGTGCCATCGCTCACGCTGACCACTATCCCCTGATAGACACCAACATCAGAATTGCCAGGTGTACCACTGATCGCCCCCGTCGATGTGGAGAAACTCGCCCATGAAGGCAGATTAGCCACACTGAACGTAAGCGTATCACCCGCATCCACATCCGATGCACTGGGTACAAAACTATATCCACTGTCTTCATTAACACTGGTTGCTGGAGTGCCTGATATGACTGGCGCATCATTGGTATTGACAACCGTGATTGAGAATCCAGTTAGTGCGACCGTTTCTGAACCATCACTCACGCTGATCACGATGTCGGACGTAGTACCTACATGTTCATTAGCTGGTGTACCAGAAAGTGTGCCTGTTTGTGTATCGAAGCTTGCCCAATCAGGTTGATTTGCAATGCTAAATGTCAACGTATCGTCTGAATCTACATCACTTGCGCTCGGCGTAAAGCTATACGCGGAGTCTTCATCCACACTGGTCGCAGGTGTACCTGAAATAGTTGGCGCATCATTGGTATTAGATACCGTAATATCAAAGGAGGTCAGGCTAACTGTTTCAGTACCGTCTGTCACACTGATCACAATACCCTGATAGCTACCCACATCATCATTTGACGGAGTACCAGACAAGGTGCCTGTGCTCGTATCAAAAGTTGCCCATTGAGGCGCATTTTGAATGCTAAACGTCAGCGTATCACCATCAACGTCGCTGGACGTCGGCGTAAAGCTGTAACTGCTATCTTCGTTAACCTCTGTAGCAGGTGTACCGGAAATCACCGGTGCATCGTTCACCGGGGTTACTGTCATAGTGACAGTTGCCTCATTAGAAACAGCTCCGGCTGCATCAGCGACCGTATAGGTAAATGTATCCTCGCCAGAGAAGTTTTCATTTGGTGTATAAACAATTGCTCCGGCTGCGTTGACCTGCGCCTGACCACTAGCAGGTGCTTGCACAACTGTCACACTGGATAGATTAAAACTGTCATTCTCGTCTACATCAGTATCATTACCCAGTACGTTGACTTCAAACGACCCTTCTTCTGCCACTTCAGCGATGTTATCCACTGCTACAGGCGCATCATTAACAGGTGTCAAAGTAACTGTAACCGTTGCGGCATCTGAGGTTAATCCCTCACTATCAGTTAGCGTGTAGGTGAAGCTAAAGGTGCCATTTTCATCCTGCTTGGGTGAAATTTGCAAGCTACCATCGGCCAGAATACTTACATCAGCCTTAGCATAGCTTCCGGCCCCGCTACCCTGATCTTCAAGCGTAACATTCGCTCCGTTAAAGCCTTCATCTTCCACATCAGAGTCATTATCCAATATAGCCAGGGTCACGCCCACATCTTCATTGGTGGTCACACTATCGTCTGCAACAATTGGCTTATCATTCACCGCACCAATCGTCACTGACACAGTTGCAGGTTCTGAAGTGCTGCCTTCACTATCAGTAATAGTGTAAGTAAAGCTATCCGTACCAGTTTCGTTGGCACTTGGGGTATACACTAATGTGCCAGCATTTTGGTCTATCGCAACACTACCTTTGGTCGGTTGCGTTGCAACAGCAATGTCACCAGTCGGGTTACCGTCTTCTACGTCGCTTGCCCCTGCTCGCACGGCTAATGCATCACTGGCATTGTCTTCATCAATATTAACCGCAAAGTTCTGAACAGTAGGCGTATCGTTAATCGCAGTGATCGTCACGGTCGCAGTCGCTTCATTTGATGTATTCAGCGCAGCATCTTTGACGGTATAGGTAAAGGTGTCCTGACCATTTTCATTGGCGTTTGGTGTATAGGTGACTACGCCATTTTCAATAGACACTGAGCCCTTCGTTGGCTGAGTAACAATAGCCGCTGAAGAAGCAACCATGTCACCTTCTGGGTCGCTGTCATTGCTAAGGAGGTTAATAGTGACAGCTTCATCTTCATTTGTTGTTGCAGTGTCATTGACCGTTGTTGGCGCGTCTGCGACCGCATTGATGGTCAGCGTAACCGTCTGGGTCGCCGATGTTGCATTGCTACTGTCAACAACCTGGAAGGTAAAGCTATCGCTGTGATTTTCACTGCCATCATGCTGGTAGCTGAAGCTGCCGTCGGTATTTAATGTTAACTGTCCATATTGCGGCTGACTTACTGCACTGGCAGTTAAAGCATCACCGCTATCTGAGTCATCGTCCGTCGCATTACTCAACAACCCGTCATTCGCGGTAACGGTGAGAGTTGCGGCTTCATCCAGCGTGAAGGTAAAGTTCTGGCCAACCGGCGCATCATTGGTATTGATCACTTCAATACTGAATGCCGTCAGGGTGTGTTGATCTGTACCGTCAGATACCGAGATCTGAATGTCTGAATAAGTACCAACATCACTGTCAGTAGGCGTACCCGTCAGAGCACCTGTTGTTGTATCAAAGGCTGCCCAGCCAGGCATATTTACAATACTGAATGTATGCGTATCTGTATCATCTGAATCTGTCAATGTAGGCACGAAGCTATATGCTTCATCTTCATTAATAGACGTTGCTGGTGTACCAGATAATACAGGTGCAACATTGTACTTTTTCGTCACGCTGGCAGTCACACCCTCTGCCGAGTTACCAGCTTCATCTGCCACTATGACAGTTAAAGTCAATGTCCCTTCAGCCAGTGAGCTAACATCCACATTGGTAACTTGCTGGCTACTCGATGTAATAGCAACAGAACCATTACCAGATACTGTATTTGTGCCATCACTGAGCTGATAAGTGAACGACCCGGTGCTCTCTAGCCCTGACAGGGTAAAGCTTAATGCAGACTCATTGCTACGATCTATTAAAGTTTGATCGATCGCTGCGGTATGGCCTGAAGGCGTTGTGTTATCCAGAGTGACCGTTTCGCTCGCTGATGCAGAAACGTTGCCAGCAGTATCAGTCTGTTCAGCCGTGATAGTCAGGGTGCCACTGGTTAGCCCGCTGACATTCAATTCGTTACCACTCAACGTCCAGTTGCCTGAGCTGTCTGCGGTCACAGTGCGTTCGACTGAGCTTGAACCATCACTAATGGTGACTTTGACACTGTTACCTGCTTCCGCACCAGAGCCCTCAATCAAGACATCGTCATCTTCCGCTGCGTTTACGATATCATCGGTTTCAATTGGCGTAGTGATCGTCAATGCAGACGGTGCACTGTTGTCCAGGGTAATGGTCTGCGTGGCTGCAGTTGACGTGTTGCCAGCGCTATCTGTTTGCTCAGCCGACACGGTCAGGGTGCCATTGTTCAGGCCACTGACATTCAGCTCACTGCCACTCAATGTCCAGTTACCTGAGCTATCAGCTGTTACAGTACGATCGACCTCATTTGCGCCATCACTGATGGTCACTTTGACACTGTTGCCTGCTTCCGCACCAGAGCCTGCGATCAATACATCATCGTCTTCCTCTGCATTCACAACACCATCCGTTTCTATCGGAGTTGTGATGGTCACTGCTGACGGTGCGTTGTTGTCCAGAGTAATAGTTTGCGTCGCCGCTGAAGACGTATTACCAGCGGTATCAGTCTGCTCAGCCGACACGGTCAGCGAGCCATTGTTCAGGCCACTGACATTTAGCTCACTGCCGCTCAGCGTCCAGTTTCCGGAACTATCTGCGGTGACTGTGCGCTCCACAGAGCTGGCGCCATCGCTGATGGTCACTTTCACGCTGTTGCCTGCTTCTGCGCCTGTGCCCGCTATCAGCACATCATCATCTTCCGCCGCATTTACAATGCCATCGGTTTCAATTGGCGTGGTGATGGTCACCGCAGATGGCGCGCTGTTGTCCAGGGTAATGGTCTGCGTCGCCGCTGTTGATGTATTGCCTGCTGAGTCAGTCTGAATTGCCGACACAGTTAAGGTGCCATTAGTCAGACCGCTGACATTCAACTCACTGCCGCTCAGTGTCCAGTTACCCGAACTGTCTGCTGTCACAGTACGGTCAACCGAACTAGTGCCATCGCTGATGGTTACCTGAACGCTATTGCCTGCTTCTGCACCCGAACCGGCGATCAGTACATCGTCATCTTCTGCTGCATTAACGATGCCATCAATTTCAATTGGCGTGGTGATCGTCAATGCAGACGGCGCACTGTTATCCAAGGTAATGGTCTGCGTGGCTGCAGTTGACGTGTTGCCCGCGGTATCGGTCTGCTCAGCCGACACAGTCAGCGTGCCGTTATTCAGGCCACTGACGTTCAGCTCACTACCGCTCAACGTCCAGTTACCTGAGCTGTCTGCTGTTACGGTACGATCGACTTGATTTGCGCCATCGCTGATGGTCACTTTCACGCTGTTGCCAGCTTCCGCCCCAGAGCCTGCGATCAATACATCATTATCCTCTGCTGCGTTCACGATCCCATCGATTTCAATTGGGGTCGTGATGGTCACTGCTGACGGCGCGCTGTTGTCCAGGGTGATGGTTTGAGTAGCTGCCGTAGACGTATTACCTGCGCTATCTGTCTGCTCAGCCGATACGGTCAGGGTGCCATTGGTCAGGCCGCTGACATTCAGTTCACTGCCACTCAGGGTCCAGTTGCCTGAACTGTCTGCCGTTACCGTACGCTCCACCTCACTGGCGCCATCGCTGATGGTCACTTTCACGCTGTTGCCTGCTTCTGCGCCTGTGCCCGCTACCAGCACATCATCATCTTCCGCCGCATTTACAATGCCATCGGTTTCAATTGGCGTGGTGATGGTCACCGCAGATGGCGCGCTGTTGTCCAGGGTAATGGTCTGCGTCGCCGCTGTTGATGTATTGCCTGCTGAGTCAGTCTGAATTGCCGACACAGTTAAGGTGCCATTAGTCAGACCGCTGACATTCAACTCACTGCCGCTCAGTGTCCAGTTACCCGAACTGTCTGCTGTCACAGTACGGTCAACCGAACTAGTGCCATCGCTGATGGTTACCTGAACGATATTGCCTGCTTCTGCACCCGAACCGGCGATCAGTACATCGTCATCTTCTGCTGCATTAACGATGCCATCAATTTCAATTGGCGTGGTGATCGTCAATGCAGACGGCGCACTGTTGTCCAGGGTAATGGTCTGCGTGGCTGCAGTTGACGTGTTGCCCGCGGTATCTGTTTGCTCAGCCGACACGGTCAGCGTGCCATTATTCAGGCCACTGACGTTCAGCTCACTACCGCTCAGCGTCCAGTTACCTGAGCTGTCTGCTGTTACGGTACGATCAACTTGATTTGCGCCATCGCTGATGGTCACTTTCACGCTGTTGCCCGCTTCTGCACCCGAACCCGCAATCAACACATCGTCATCTTCTGCTGCGTTCACGATCCCATCGATTTCAATTGGGGTCGTGATGGTCACTGCTGACGGCGCGCTGTTGTCCAGGGTAATGGTTTGAGTAGCTGCCGTAGACGTATTACCTGCGCTATCTGTCTGCACAGCCGATACGGTCAGGGTGCCATTGGTCAGGCCGCTGACATTCAGTTCACTGCCACTCAAGGTCCAGTTGCCTGAACTGTCTGCGGTGACTGTGCGCTCCACAGAGCTGGCGCCATCGCTGATGGTCACTTTCACGCTGTTGCCTGCTTCTGCGCCGGAGCCCGCTACCAGCACATCATCATCTTCTGCGGCATTGACACGGCCATCGCCTTCAATTGGCGTGGTGATGGTCAATGCTGACGGCGCGCTGTTGTCCAGGGTAATGGTCTGCGTCGCTGCCGTTGATGTGTTGCCTGCGCTATCTGTCTGCTCAGCCGACACGGTCAGGGTACCGTTATTCAGACCGCTGACATTCAACTCACTGCCACTCAATGTCCAGTTACCTGAGCTGTCGGCAGTCACGGTACGCTCGACTTCATTCGCGCCATCACTGATGGTTACTTTCACGCTGTTGCCTGCTTCTGCACCCGAACCCGTGATCAGTACATCGTCATCTTCTGCTGCGTTTACGATACCATCGGTTTCAATTGGGGTCGTGATCGTCACTGCTGACGGCGCACTGTTGTCCAGCGTAATGGTCTGCGTGGCTGCCGTTGATGTGTTGCCTGCGCTGTCTGTCTGCTCAGCCGACACGGTCAGCGTGCCGTTATTCAGGCCACTGACGTTCAGCTCACTACCGCTCAGCGTCCAGTTACCTGAGCTGTCTGCTGTTACAGTACGATCGACTTGATTTGCGCCATCGCTGATGGTCACTTTCACGCTGTTGCCCGCTTCTGCACCCGAACCCGCGATCAGTACGTCATCATCCTCTGCTGCGTTCACGATCCCATCGATTTCAATTGGGGTCGTGATGGTCACTGCTGACGGCGCACTGTTGTCCAGGGTGATGGTTTGAGTAGCTGCCGTAGACGTATTGCCTGCGCTATCTGTCTGCTCAGCCGACACGGTCAGCGAGCCATTGTTCAGGCCACTGACATTCAGCTCACTGCCGCTCAGCGTCCAGTTTCCGGAACTATCTGCGGTGACTGTGCGCTCCACAGAGCTGGCGCCATCGCTGATGGTCACTTTCACGCTATTGCCTGCTTCTGCGCCGGAGCCCGCTACCAGCACATCATCATCTTCTGCGGCATTGACACGGCCATCGCCTTCAATTGGCGTGGTGATGGTCAATGCTGACGGCGCGCTGTTGTCCAGGGTAATGGTCTGCGTCGCTGCCGTTGATGTGTTGCCTGCGCTATCTGTCTGCTCAGCCGACACGGTCAGGGTACCGTTATTCAGACCGCTGACATTCAACTCACTGCCACTCAATGTCCAGTTACCTGAGCTGTCGGCAGTCACGGTACGCTCGACTTCATTCGCGCCATCACTGATGGTTACTTTCACGCTGTTGCCTGCTTCTGCACCCGAACCCGTGATCAGTACATCGTCATCTTCTGCTGCGTTTACGATACCATCGGTTTCAATTGGGGTCGTGATCGTCACTGCTGACGGCGCACTGTTGTCCAGCGTAATGGTCTGCGTGGCTGCCGTTGACGTGTTGCCCGCGGTATCGGTCTGCTCAGCCGATACGGTCAGCGTGCCATTATTCAGTCCGCTGACATTCAGCTCACTGCCACTCAGGGTCCAGTTGCCTGAACTGTCTGCCGTTACCGTACGCTCCACCTCACTGGAACCATCGCCGATGGTGACTTTCACGCTGTTGCCCGCTTCCGCACCGGAGCCTGCTACCAGCACATCATCATCTTCTGCCGCATTAACAAGACCATCGCCTTCGATTGGCGTAGTGATGGTCAATGCTGACGGCGCGCTGTTGTCCAGGGTAATGCTCTGCGTCGCCGCAGTTGATTCATTGCCTGCACTGTCAAACTGTGTCGCTCTTACGGTCAGGGTGCCATTGGTCAGGCCGCTGACATTCAGTTCACTGCCACTCAGGGTCCAGTTGCCTGAGCCGTCTGCCGTTACCGTACGCTCCACCTCACTGGCGCCATCGCTGATGGTCACTTTCACGCTGTTGCCTGCTTCTGCGCCGGAGCCCGCTACCAGCACATCATCATCTTCTGCGGCATTGACACGGCCATCGCCTTCAATTGGCGTGGTGATGGTCAATGCTGACGGCGCGCTGTTGTCCAGGGTAATGGTCTGCGTCGCTGCCGTTGATGTGTTGCCTGCGCTATCTGTCTGCTCAGCCGACACGGTCAGGGTACCGTTATTCAGACCGCTGACATTCAACTCACTGCCACTCAATGTCCAGTTACCTGAGCTGTCGGCAGTCACGGTACGCTCGACTTCATTCGCGCCATCACTGATGGTTACTTTCACGCTGTTGCCTGCTTCTGCACCCGAACCCGTGATCAGTACATCGTCATCTTCTGCTGCGTTTACGATACCATCGGTTTCAATTGGGGTCGTGATCGTCACTGCTGACGGCGCACTGTTGTCCAGCGTAATGGTCTGCGTGGCTGCCGTTGACGTGTTGCCCGCGGTATCGGTCTGCTCAGCCGATACGGTCAGCGTGCCATTATTCAGTCCGCTGACATTCAGCTCACTGCCACTCAGGGTCCAGTTGCCTGAACTGTCTGCCGTTACCGTACGCTCCACCTCACTGGAACCATCGCCGATGGTGACTTTCACGCTGTTGCCCGCTTCCGCACCGGAGCCTGCTACCAGCACATCATCATCTTCTGCCGCATTAACAAGACCATCGCCTTCGATTGGCGTAGTGATGGTCAATGCTGACGGCGCGCTGTTGTCCAGGGTAATGCTCTGCGTCGCCGCAGTTGATTCATTGCCTGCACTGTCAAACTGTGTCGCTCTTACGGTCAGGGTGCCATTGGTCAGGCCGCTGACATTCAGTTCACTGCCACTCAGGGTCCAGTTGCCTGAGCCGTCTGCCGTTACCGTACGCTCCACCTCACTGGCGCCATCGCTGATGGTCACTTTCACGCTGTTGCCTGCTTCTGCGCCGGAGCCCGCTACCAGCACATCATCATCTTCTGCGGCATTGACACGGCCATCGCCTTCAATTGGCGTGGTGATGGTCAATACTGACGGCGCGCTGTTGTCCAGGGTAATGGTCTGCGTCGCCGCTGTTGATGTATTGCCTGCTGAGTCAGTCTGAATTGCCGACACAGTTAAGGTGCCATTAGTCAGACCGCTGACATTCAACTCACTGCCGCTCAGTGTCCAGTTACCCGAGCTGTCTGCTGTCACGGTACGCTCGACTTCATTCGCGCCATCACTGATGGTGACTTTCACGCTGTTACCCGCTTCTGCACCCGAACCGGCGATCAGTACATCGTCATCTTCTGCTGCGTTTACGATACCATCGGTTTCAATTGGGGTCGTGATCGTCACTGCTGACGGCGCACTGTTGTCCAGCGTAATGGTCTGCGTGGCTGCCGTTGATGTATTGCCTGCGCTGTCTGTCTGCTCAGCCGATACGGTCAGCGTGCCGTTATTCAGGCCACTGACATTCAGCTCGCTGCCACTCAGGGTCCAGTTGCCTGAACTGTCTGCCGTTACCGTACGCTCCACCTCACTGGAACCATCGCCGATGGTGACTTTCACGCTGTTGCCCGCTTCTGCACCCGAACCCGCGATCAGTACGTCGTTATCTTCTGCTGCATTAACAAGACCATCGCCTTCGATTGGCGTAGTGATGGTCAATGCTGACGGCGCGCTGTTGTCCAGGGTAATGCTCTGCGTCGCCGCAGTTGATTCATTGCCTGCACTGTCAAACTGTGTCGCTCTTACGGTCAGGGTGCCATTGGTCAGGCCGCTGACATTCAGTTCACTGCCACTCAGGGTCCAGTTGCCTGAACTGTCTGCGGTGACTGTGCGCTCCACAGAGCTGGCGCCATCGCTGATGGTCACTTTCACGCTGTTGCCTGCTTCTGCGCCGGAGCCCGCTACCAGCACATCATCATCTTCTGCGGCATTGACACGGCCGTCGCCTTCAATGGGCGTGGTAATGGTCAGGGCTGACGGCGCGCTGTTATCCAGCGTGATGCTCTGGCTCGCCGCGGTTGATTCATTGCCTGCGCTGTCAAACTGTGTCGCTCTTACAGTCAGGGTGCCATTAGTCAGGCCGCTGACATTCAGCTCAACGCCACTCAGGGTCCAGTTGCCTGAACTGTCTGCCGTCACAGTACGATCCACCTCATTGGCGCCGTCACTGATAACCACTTTCACACTGTTACCCGCTTCTGCCCCGGTACCTGCTACCAGCACATCATTGTCCTCTGTCGCATTAACCCGGCCATCGCCTTCAATCGGCGTGGTGATGGTCAGGGCAGACGGCGCGCTATTATCCAGTGTTATAGTTTGCGTTGCATTACTGGAGGTATTCCCCGCTGTATCAGTTTGGTTTGCCGAAACGGTCAGTGTGCCATTATTGTAACCACTCACATCAATTTCATTGCCACTCAGCGTCCAGTTGCCTGAACCATCTGCGGTAACCGTGCGAGTTGTCGTATTATTGTTATCGTCAACAATCGTCACCGACACACTGGCGCCAGCATCAGCCCCCGTACCCGCAATTAATACATGATTATCTTCCGCCGCATTAACGCGGCCATCCCCTTCAATTGGGGTCGTTATGCTTGGTGTACTGACACTTGTGTCAACCACCACAGACAAACCTGAACTATCTGCTGTATTGCCAGCGGTGTCCGTCGCTCTCGCTGTCACGGTGTGCGTGCCCGCCGTCAGGGCGGAAGTGGTAATACTCCAGATGCCACCGCTTACCGTTGCACTGCCGACACTGCCGTCGATACTGGAAATCAATGTGACTGTATCGCCGTTGGTTCCAATACCGGTAAATGTTGCGGTAGTATCGTTGGTGATATTATCGGTATTTGAGCTACCTGTATCACTGGCAGCAGACAAATCTGGCGTGCCAGGTGCGTTAGGAACAGATGTATCAATTGTGACACTCAAGCTGCCAGAAGCCGCACTTTCATTGCTGCTTGCATCCGTTGCTTTCGCTGTTATGGCGTGTGTTACGCCAGCGCTCAGTGCACTGGTGGTAATTTGCCAGTTTCCACCTGTCGCTGTGCCAGTACCTATAACTGTTGTGCCGCCCCCTTCCTGATCGCTGTATAGTCTGACCGTCGAACCGCTTTCAGCTGTACCACTGAACGTCGGCGTTGTATCGTTGGTGTTGTTATCACTATTCGAGGAACCGGTATCAGACCCAGCATCAAGGTCTGGAGTTGACGGTGCATTTGGTGCCACATCATCATTAACAGTAATCGTAAAGGCTTTTTGGAATGTGGTCGTTGTATCACTGGTTTGCAAACAAACCACATAACTACCTGCCGACAAAGCTGCCTGTGTCTGTAAGCTCGTTCCATTAATCTGGAAGCTGCCATTGTTAGTATCAGCCGTACAAGTGCCATTTGCACTCGCTCCAGTGCTAACTAAAGTATATGAATGGCTGTCGCTAGTATCTACATCTGTGGTACTTAAAGTGGCCACGTTTGCGCTCGCACCCGTTGCAGACTGATTAATGGTAGTCGCTGTTAAAGCAATATCAGTTGGTGCATCGTTTTGTGCGGTGATAGTAACCGTTGCCTGGTTAGTCCCGGTACTGTTAGCCGTACCATCGTTAAAGGTATAGTCTAGCGTTACCGACGCCGGTGGCGCTTCTGAGCTGTTCTGATAGGTAATATTTTGCAACACAGAATCAACGATTGCAGATGTCGCATTGGTGTTGAACGTCAACACCAAAGTGCCTGACGAATTCGTTGTTACCGTACCAACTGTCGTTGAGTTATAGGTAAAGGTACTGCTTTCGGTAAGGGTCCCCAACAGGCCATTATTACCAAAGACATCCTGCGAGCTAGCACCGCCGTTGCGGGCAATGGTCAGGGTAGCGTTATTGTAATTACCCGCACCACTATCCAAGGCATCTAACTCTGTGTCAGCAATCAACACATCAGAATCAATGATAACAGCCGAACCATTTTCAGTGAATGTCTGACCACCATTGAGGTTGCTAAAGGCTGGGACATCGTTCGGCGTAATAAAGGTGATATCTGTATTTGCGCCATTGTCTGCCACCGTAAAATCAAGTGAATTAGCAGGCGAATTTGTCAGGCTTAGGGCAACTTCAGCGGTGCTAAAGTCAGTCGCATTGGTATCGACCTGAAGTGTACTCGTACCGTTAAAACGCACATTGCTGGTTGTCAGGCCAGTCACACCGGTAATGGTAATAATATCACCCACACTCAGGTCAGTAATGGTGTCGCCATTGAGATCAGATGCGTCGCCGACAAAATTATCGTTGCCTGCGTTACCTGTCATCGTGTCGGTACCACCACCCGGGCGGATGGTATCGGTACCGCTACCACCTGTGATGATGTCACTACCGTCAAAGTCAGTCGCGGTCATGTTTATGGAGTCACCACTCAGAGCGCTGGCGTTTAGCGTGATAGCGTTGCTGAGCGCAAAGCCAACGGCATTGGAAATGGTGACTGAGTTGCCATTAGAGTCAAAGTTGTCCGTCAGCGTAATGGTAAAGATATTATTGGTGCCAATCGCCAAGTTTTCGATTTCAGAGACGCTGGTACTACCAAAGTTAAACGTGCCCCCATCCACCAATTTGAGGGTTTCGGATCCCGAAGCACCGGTGATTGCCGTAGTAAAGTCATTTGCCACATTTGCCGCATCAATGGAGACCGTTGCCCCACTGGCCAATGACAAGGTACCAATATTAGTAAAACCACCGCTGCTCACATCAGCACCATCAGAGGCACTGACTGCATCACCGGTCGTTGCGTCACCCGTAAGTGAGCCATTAAAGGCACTTCCTGCAATATCAAATGTAATGGCGTCATTAGATGCTGTGGCGCTAATCGTCGCTGACGCATTGGTCACTGTGATAGTACGACTGTTAGTGCTGTCATCATTAACCGAGTAGGTCTCTATACCCGATAGCGTTGTAAAGTTACCGTCTCCTGAAATTGTAATGGTCTCCGAGCCCGCTGCCGTGACAGTACCGCTAAAAGACGCATTTTGCGCAGGCGTCATAGTCACGGATGCACCACTGGCTAGAGTCAGGTTAACTATGTTTGCAAGCGTACCACCTGAAATATTCGCGCCAGACGACAGCGACACAGTATCTGCCGTTGTGCCATCACCAGTCAGCGTGCCAGTATAACTGAGCGCCCCCACGTTGAATGTCACGGCATCATTAGAAGAAGATGCAGTCACTGAGGTGCCAGCGGCGCCTACGGTGATGGTACGACTATTTGTCGAAGAGTCACCGACCGAGAAACTCTCTACATTTGAAAGCGTAGTAAAATCACCATCGCCAGAAATATTGATGGTTTCAGTACCCGTCGCAGTGATGGTGCCACCAAAGAGTGCAGGCTGAGAGGCTGTCATGGAGACACTTGCCCCACTGGCCAGCGTCAGGTTTTCAAAGTTAGACACTGTTGCGCCAGCAATACTGGCACCCGAACTCATAGAAAGCGTGTCTGTGCCACCGGCGGCATTGAGAGTGCCGGTTGCTGTCAAAGCGGCTATGTTTATGGTGTCGTTGCCACTGCTACCGGTAACGTTTTGCCCAGCGGAACTCAGCGTGATGCTGTTTGCAGCGCCCAGCACATAAGTTTCGATTGCGCTCGCTGCCGTCAGGCCATCGGTTGCCGCAGAGATTGTAATACTTTCTGTCGCGCTACCGTTAATCGTACTAAAAGCATCGTGTTGTGCTTCAGTCATAGTCACAGATGCGTTGGCATCCACGGTCAGGGTTTCAAAACCACTTACTGTTGCACCAGCAATACTGGCACCATTACTCAGCTGTAATACATCGGTCCCCCCACTGCCCGCCAAAGTACCCGTTGCCGTCAACGACCCCGTTGCAACTGTATCAGCTGAGCTACTGCCCGTGACATTTTGCGCAGCATCGCCCAAGGTAAAGGTGAACCCGGCACCTAAAACATAGGTTTCAATGTCAGCATCACCAGTAATAACGGCGCTGCCATCTGGCGTGCTCAGGGTAAACTGGTTGGTACCGGCTCCGTTAATTGTGGTAAAAGATTCGTGCTGAGCACCAGTCAATGTGATTGAAGCTCCGCTATCTGGCGTCAGTGTCTCAAAGCCACTCAGGGAAGTTAAATTTGCCAGATTCGTACTGGTTGGAACAGACAGAATATCTGTTCCCGTACCACCACTGGCCGTTGAACCTGATACATGACTGGCATCCGCGATAGTCAGAGTTTCATCACCACTGGCAAACGTAATAGCCGGATTCAGATTGGTACCATTAGAGGTATTGAAGCCTGAGGCTGTAGAACTGGCAGCTGTGACGTCAGTGACACTGACGGTGGCTGTACGCGTAGTGCTACTCGCAGTGCCATCGTTGATCACAACAGACACGGTACGTGCAGTTTCGTTTGGCGTACTCGAAGTATTATTATAAGTAATAGCCTGAAGGAAAGTTGTGACTTCAGCAGGCGTTGCCGTTGCACCCGTGATAGTAATGGAATCTTGCAACGTAATATCAGATGCACCCGACACACCAGTCAGGGCATTTTGCGCAGCAGCCGTTACATTCAGACCTTCAGATGCACCATCCTGACCATTGGTCAGAGTAATAGTTATGGTTTTTATGGTGTCACTGTCTGCATCCGTTGCTGAAGCACTGCTGGCAATGTTAACCGCACCGCTGCCCTCAGAAAAACTGGCGCTGCTATCGCTACTGCCACTACCGGTATCTAGGTCGACAACGGGTGTGGTATTGGCGGTACTAAAATTAAAAGTGGTGTCGTCACTGATCCCAGTGAAATCATTCGCAGCAGTATCGGTTACTGCGCCTAAATCAATGCGAACCGCATAGTTACGGTTGCCCGTTAAATCGGTGGTTGGATTAAGGTAAACTTTATCACTGGTAATACTGACCCGCCCCGCACCGGGTGAGGTCGTTGTCCCATCGCTTTCAGTGGCAACATTAAACACCTCAAAATCGCTGTTGTCAGTGACATTGCGGATAGTGATGTTACCGCTGCCAAGCGCAATATTTTCATCAAAGTCTAGTATGATATTATTACTAAGGGAAACATTGGTAGCGTTGTCATTTGGGGTAGAAGTACCACCTTCAAATTGAGGAGGCGTTGAATCAGAGACCGTTGCATCATCCACTGTGATGCTTTGTATTGCAAAGCGTGAATCGTAAGTACTTGCTGGGTCTGCATCCGGGAAAGAAATAATCAGAGTATCAATATCTTGCCAAAGTGCATTATTAAAATCGCTACTGCGGGAAAAGCTAAACGTTGTACCTGTCCCTGAACCAGCAGGTGGTGCCAGTTCCACCGAAACCATTTGAACACTATCTTTGAAGCCGGTAAGTTTAACCCGGTGTTCATCATCAGTGGTCGTCGCACGCACAAAAGTAATCGCGTCAAAACTAAAGTGTGTACCCGAACTTTCTAGTAGTTTATAGCTCTTATCTACTGCAGCGGCCCCTGAATTACTAATAAAATTGGGAGCATAAGCTGAAGAGAATGCAAAAGCAAAGTCGTCTCCTGTGTAATTGTCTCCGCTCACACCACCATCCAGAATGAAGGTAACCGCACCGGCGGTATCAAGAGAAATGTCCGGAACATTACTTGAGCCATCTCTCACGTCAGCAGGGTTTCCCGTGCCGGAGGCATAATTCAGTACTTTTTGACCTGCCCAGATATTACCGGAAAACAATGCTGCGGATATACCCGCCGATGTAACAGCGGTGGCAACTTTACTTAATCTCATTCTACTACTCCGTTATTTAACCTGGTCCAGTGACATTTTATTGTTTTAATATTAACTTCAATTTCAACGCAATTTGATGACTATCAAACACAAAAGCGGGCCGACACAATATATGCTCAGCCCGTATCCAATACCGATTAGTTACGCGGTGGAAAAACCCCGTCTGTCGCAATTAACCAGTTTACCGGTAATACCGGATTTAACACATTCAATGGCGCTGAGCCACCCGTGTTAGTTACTGTTACCGTTCCTCCGGCAGAACCACCACCAGATAGGCTCAGCCCTTTTATCGTAGTTAGATTTTCTGACGAAAATCCTGGGTTAAAGAAACCTTCACTGTTATTCTGCGCGATGTACGAGTTAGTATCAGGTATCTTAGTATTTGCCGCATTAGTAGCGACCTGTAGCGTGCCACTTACAGGGTTTGTACCGCCTAGCGGTGTAAAAATCGCGGTATGAGAGTGCGCAGGCATATGAATAATCTCAATACCTACCGACTCTGTACCTAGTCTTTCACCTTGACGATAGTCCAAACCACCTGGGCGTACACCTTGACCTACCGGACTGCGACCACGCAGGTCAGGCAACGCGTATGTAGTACGCGCATCGCCACCATAAATGGTCCCGATCAACGCAAATAACGCCTGATTTTGTGAAATAGCCATAACCTGGCCTAAACACATTGCAAAATTTCTGATTGTAAAAGCACCGCCGAAGGTACCCATTGAGCCAATATACGGGTCAGTAGACATATAAAATCCTCTCTAATTCGTAAACATACCCTTTAACGATAAACGCTCAGTACCACTAAATTCACTCAGTGATTTATCGACTTGTTGCGACGAGTTCGCACCTACTACTTTAATTACTGCTTTGCCTGAACGGCTTATGTATTGCTGAGCAATCATTGCTCGCGATCAGTCAGGGTTTCCTTCTGGTAAATGAGGTGTAAAAATAGGAGGGATAAAAAACTCCGGTAACTGCACTCTGCGCGCTTCTCCGCTCAATACTTTATCAAGACAAACTGTACCGATATCATTGATGCTGACGTTCAATTCTGCGGGTTCATCGCTATCTGAAAACCGCCAGTATAATTCTGTGGTTTTATAACGTAAGAGTGCCATTAAAGGATAGCCATCAAATTCACTGGGGCTATCACAGAATCTTTCATGGCAGTCTACAAGCTTTTGATCTCCCATAAACTGAACTAACAAACTGCCCATCCCCGGTACTTCTAAAATACTGCACTCGCCAGGTGCGACAACTATCTCGCCAGTGCCTTCAACTTTCGCAATACGCTGCCCTTCACTACTAGGCGTAATGCCTCCATTGTATGGAAACAGCGTAAGATCATAACCATATCGGTTGGTCAGATTGATCTTTATATTCATATCTATCTCGCTTCTGAGTTAAAGTTCAGAGCATAGTTAGAAATGCAGGATAATAAGTACATCGGCTGGGCCACTCACAAGTCCTTCTCAACTAAGCTACCATTGTAAAATTTAGTACAAAGGTATCGGTTTGTAATTGATATACCTCAATCAGAATGCTTAATTTTGAGCTCCTAGATTCTACGCTCAGATGAGGCAGCCACTTCTAAACCAGGTTCCAGTCCAAACAGCACGGCAAACCGGTAGCCATCAAAAATACCTTGCTCGGTTAAAATCGTATCCAGTCGAATCGCGCCATCAACCGTTTTAACTAATAGCCCTTTGCTCCTGTCGAGCTCTAAAATCGTACCAGGCTTAATGCCTGCCAGCTTACACTCCATACTACTGGCTTGCATAAGCTGCAGCATGCCTTCACGAAATTTAAACCGGGCACCACCCAATTCGGCATTTGCTGCACGCGCCAGGTTCACAATCTCGGTGCTGGTATGATGTCGCCAGTCGATCAATAAATCTTCCACCTGCACGTGTTTTGCGTAACGAGGCTCACACTGCTCGCCATCAATTTCGATATGCTCACTTTGCTTTTGCCAGTTCAAAGTCCCTGCGGCCTGCTGCTGAGCAAACTGTTCAAGCAAGGCGGGTACTGCCTGGGCTATCTTCTGATGAAAACACTGTGAAGTATCAAAAGGGTGTACAGGTAAATCAATGTGTGTAGCAATATCGCCAGTATCAAGCTGCTCAGCGACCTTGTGTAAAGTCAGCCTTACAGTATCTGCACCATTCTTAAGTTGCCAGAACACAGGCATTGGGCCGCGATAATCAGGCAGTGCACTGGGGTGAATGTTAAGTACGTCACCTGCAAAAAAGTTTATCAACTTGGTGCGCAGTTTATGTTTGAACAAATAGGCTATGCCACTGTTTGCTCCCAACCTGTCTAGATCGGCAATCAAGGAGTCGTCCGACTCTGTTTTATATTGCAGCATAGGAATTTGATGGTGGTGCAAAAAATGCTGCAACTGGACAAGATCCGGATTGGGTTCAGCTTCAATCAACACAACACAGCTCAGTTGACCTCTTTGCAGTAGGTACTGTACAGCGCTCAGGCATAAGCAACTGCCGCTGAATAGAGCATATTTAACTTCCATGGTCATCTCCTATGCTTTTACCGGAACAAATCCGGGCATACCGCTCAGCTGATAATAAAATTGCACCGTATCACCACTATTGGCCACGAAATGCGTGTGTTCAAGTTCTTTGGGCTTGGCATCAACGTAAAAATTCATGTCAGGTTTAGGGTGAGTAATACCTGAGTCGTATTGATCCAGCCCTTCTTCACCAAACGTGTTGATTTGAGCATAAACCGCTAAAATACGGGTCGACATATCTTCTACGCCTGTTGGTATTGTGATTGTATTCGCTGCAACAACCCGGATATCATCCTCAAGTTCTATTTCTGTCATTTTTAACAGCGCAGACTTATCAATACGCATCAGCTCACCCAGTTCAACACGCTCGTTTATAGCGCTGTCACGCAAATGGTCTGAGTGACAATACTCAGCGTCTTTCCACTGCTGATTATATTCCGTTTCGCCGTGGATCATCATGCCTTTAATCGATACGGAGCGTGGGATCATCCAGCCATCTAGGGTCAGGAATTTAACTAAGTGTTTTGCAATGGCCAGCTGCCCTTCGCGCGTAAAACCATGCTGCATGGCTTCAAGCACAAGTAAGTCCACCGCCTGCTCGGGCTCATATACTGTGGCGTCTTCTTCAATAATGTCTGCGACAAACTCACCTAATTGCAAGTCATCAATCAGCTGTTTTAGCGTTACTATGGCACCAGGGTGGGTATCTACAAATAGCACCTTAATTTGCTCATGGTTAAACTCGTTGTGATTTTTGTAGTAACTGAGCAAAGGCAATAACAAAGGCGCGAATGGGCCGCAAGCAGGGTACAAAATAGTGATAGAGCCCTTATGAGACAGCATGCCCCGTATTGCTTTATCAATGCCTTTTGCATAACCCTTAATCCGATAAATATCCTTAATCGTGTGGCGGCAATTCATGGGCGACATGATTAAACCCGTCGGAGAAATATATTGACGGGTTAACAAGTCTTCGCTGAGCTCTGTCTGGGTCATTGACTGCACGGCATGTTCGTACATGGCCTCAAATGCAGCAGTCAGTTGAGCGTGAGTCGCTTGCGTGGTGCTGAATATTAACGCCATCGCATCTACAAAACTTTGGGTTAACGCTTGCTGTCGCTGAGCCGTGGTGAGTTTAGCCTTGAGTAAAGATTCAAGCTGGCTGCGTACAGTATGCTTTAGTAGTTGATCGACTTTTGGGTCAGCATAATCTGTCACTGACACATTACGCATCTGATGTTTTTCCATAGGGCGCTACCTAAGTTAATAATTCCATGATTGTAAAGCGCTAATTAAAAACCAGCGGTATTCTCTTAGCGCCTTTTAGCGTGCATCATCCAGTCTAGTTGAGCGCAGACAATTTGCGAATACTGCTGTCAAAGAACCATTTTCTGTCACCCAACTGGCCGCCAGTAACGACAACATGTTGAGTACCATCTAGTGCTCTGTAGATAGGTGCTTTTCCAAGCCGAGACTGTCCATACGCGTATAGAAATGCACCGTTGTTATTGAATACTTTGATGCTAGACGCGCCAGAATCAACAACATGTACATGACCTTCATCATCCAATGTCAGGCTTCTGGGGCCATTTAACTGTGCTGCGACCTCTGTGCCAAACTCACCAATATGTGCCAGGCGCTCCCCATAAAAATTAGCCACAATAATTTGGTGGTGGCCACGCTCAATCAAATAAACAAGTTGCTGAGACGGCTCGATTGCAAAATCGCTCACGCTACCAAATCCATCAGGCAAGCCAATCGTCCCCTGCTGAACACCATTAATATCGAATACTGTGATCTCATTGCTCATTTCATAATGAACATACAACAGCGCATCATATCGTCTGGCTACTGCGGGCTTTAATGTGACAGACACACGTTCACCGCTTGGTGCTTCAACCGACATCTTCGGAGCCTTAACCGCCAGTTTGTTCACTGTCTGAACATCAAGGCGTTGTGTATTCTGCTCTGAAAAATCAAATAGAGTGCTATTCGCTGCAAATGCGCTGAGAGGCAGCGCACCACTCGCACACAAGTACGAACTTGTTTTAAGAAAAGTACGACGTTCCATCATTAACCACCTTTAGCTACCGAAAAACTAAGTCATTATTACAAACTATTGAATAATTAGATATTACATCACATTACACACCAAATACAATCTACCCATTTTGTCCCATAAAGTGCACTAGACATCAGAATTTATAACGTTTAAAACATGATTTCTTCTAATCTTCATCTAGAAGCAATTGACCCCTTATTGATAATCGGTAAAGATTACAAACTCATACAATTAGGGAATTAAGCCTCGTTGACCGCGGGCAAAGTACTAAAAGTGACTCATGTTATGAACCCGGTTGCCGATAATGTCAGTACAACCTTCATCTTAGTGAAATTTGTTTCATGTCAAATGACAGGTTATTTACATCGAAGATGTTGAAAAAATATTGTAATAATCGCGATTGTTAACAATAATTTACAACCAAGGTTTAATCTCTGTTAAAATTAGATAAAAATAAATACTATGCCACTAACTCAATTTTCTGATCCTTATATTCAGGATCGCTTTCAGTCGACACAGTACGAGCTTATTCATAAAATCGGTGAGGGTGGCTTTGGTAAGGTCTATAAAGCCAAAAACAAAATTACCGATCAAATAGTGGCGATTAAGTTTCTGGCACTTGAGCCTCACCTGGACGAAGCCAAGAAACACCGTTATATAGAACGATTCAAGCGCGAAACCTCACTCAGTAGCCAATTACAGCACCCACATATCGTGCGCCTGCTTGATAAAGGCCAGGTAGACGAAAACCTGCTATACGGTGTGTTTGAGTATGTAGAGGGGCAGTCCCTGCGTGAGCACCTGATCCAGGAAGGTGCCCTAAACGCAGTCGACGCTGCCGACATCATGCTCCAGGTGCTGGACGCGCTTATCCACGCTCACCAGCAAGGCATTATTCACCGCGACATCAAACCCGCGAACATCATGCTCACCCAGGCGGGCGCCAAAACTTACGCAAAGATTCTCGATTTTGGTATTGGTACACTCAGTCAGGAAAGCCGCCATCAGGACTTTGCCACACTCACGCTGACACAAGAAACGCTCGGTACGCCTTCTTATAGTGCGCCAGAGCAGCTACGTGGCGAACCCGCTTCAGCCAAAACCGATATCTATGTGTGGGGCCTGGTGTTTTTAGAGTGTCTGACCGGTTTACCCGCAGTCACTGGTTCAAGCATTGCTTCTATTTACCATAAACAGCTGAGCGATGTGCACATTCCACTGCCCAGCGCTTTGCTTGGCCACCCACTATCCGGACTATTACGCCGGGTGTTACAAAAAAACGCCACCGAGCGCGTGATATCCGGCCAAGAGGCATTCAAAGAGCTGAATACCATGAATGTGTCGAACCTGGTTGGAGTACTGGCCGATGAGCAAGCGCAACATGGTTTTGACGATGCCACCGTCGTACTGCGCACCGACGACCCCAGCCACCCGGGTCAGCAAGATTACACAACGCTGACTGAGCGTAAGCAAATCACCGTCATGGCGTTGAGGCTGAGCGCCAAAATATTGGATGAAAACGCCAAAGATCTTGATGTCATAGACACTCTGTTTAAGTCGCAACGTAACACCTGTATCGATATTGCGACCCGTTTTGGTGCATACCATGTCGGCAACCTGGCCGATACCGCCTTATTCTATTTCGGTTATCCTGTCGCCAGCGATAACGACACTCGCCTGAGCGCACGTACCGCGCTGGATGTGGTGAGTGAATTGGGCAAACGTAATGCGCTGATGCAGGAAGCCCATGGCGTGCAACTGAATGCCCATATTGGCTTGCATTCAGGTATTTTTGTCACTTATGCCAATGCCGTACCAGAAGGCCATATCGCCAATACAGCAATGCAGCTTGCACGTCTTGCTGGTGAGCGACAAATTTTGTGTACCGCAGAGTCACGTGCCATTCTTGAGCCTTACAGTGAATTCGACTATTTCGACAATATGCCGCTGGGCATGGTGTTTGAGCAACAAGCCATTTATAACCTCAAGGGTGAAAAGCGGGTTGAAGCCTTTGGCTTTATGCGCGGCACACGTCACCATCACAAGCTGATTGGCCGTCAGAGTGAGCTCGATAAAACCCTGTCGATCATCAACAACGAAGAGCAAGTAACCCGGGTTGCCCATATTTATGGTGAGGCTGGCATAGGCAAATCACGTTTGCTCCAGGAGATCCGTGCCAATGCCAGCAAGTACCAGCACCTGGTAGCCCAATGTTTGCCAGAGCACCAAAACAACGCGCTCTACCCTGTGCTGACTTTGGTGCGTTATCTGTTTAATACCAGTAATCTCAGCAATACCGAGGTCATTGAGCTGTTCACCTCCTTGCTTACAGAGCAGGACAGCACGCTCAATACAGAGCAGGACAGCACGCTCAATACAGAGACCATTTTGCCTATCCTGCTGGTGTGGCTGAACATTGAGTTACCCGAAGACATGCAGCCCTCGTCACTGGCGCCGGACGCACAAAAAGAATTGCTGTTCAAAGGCCTGACAGCGCTGTTACTGTCGCACAAATTCAGCCTCAGCAACCACAAGCTATATATCATTGAAGACATTCACTGGGCCGACACAACAACGCTGGAGTTTATCCACCACTTTGCACAAAGCCTCAGCGATGGCAGCGTGCTGATCAGCACCTCGCGCCAGCCTAAGCCAGACAGCCTGCACGACCTGACATTGCTGGAGCTGGAACTACACAAGCTCACCGCCAAAGCAACCGAAGACTTTATCGAGCAACTGTTCGAAGGCAAAGCCGTTTCGAAAAACGTACGCGACATCCTGGTCAGTCGCACCGACGGTATCCCGCTATTTATCGAAGAGCTGGTTGATATGCTGAAACAAAAAGCACTTGTCAGCGAGCAAAGTGGCGAAGTCAACTTCGTCAGCCCAGACAAACTCGATCAGGTCCCAAGCAGCCTGCGCGAGTCACTGCAGCAAAAACTTGACAGCCTGATCCACGCCAAAGAAACGGCCCAACTTGCCGCCACTATTGGCCGCGAATTCGAATACGACCTGCTCGTCGCCGCGTCTTCACTCAGTGAAGATCAGATCCAAAATGACCTCAACGAGCTGATTGAGAAAGACCTGATCATTCAACAACGCCGAGTTGAAAATGATAGCTATATCTTTAAACACGCCCTGGTGAGAGATGCGGCTTATGGGAGTATGAACCCAAAAGACAAGGTCAGGAATCACGGAAGAATTGGAGACACCCTCAGCATTGAATATGCTAATTCTAATTTCGATGAACCGCTAGTCATATCTAATCATTACTACAATGCAGATAAAATTGATAACGCAGTATCATTTCGAACCAAAGCAATTAATAAGCAAGTGAGAAGTTCGGCTCACTCATCAGCAATTGTGATAGGTGACGAAGCTCTCAGCTGGCTTGAAAACTACAAAGAGCACAAAGGCTCTATGTTGAATGAACTAGACCTCCACAAAGCCATGCTACCTTCTATCATGACTCTGTTTGGCTATGGTGCAGAAAGAGTTTTAAGTTGGGGTAATCGGGTTGCCGAAATTGTTCAAAGTCCTTGGCTCGACGACAAACAACAAGACTCTCTCTTCGACATGTACAAGAAAAGTCAATGGACTCTATTCATGTCGGCACATTATGCTTCGCACAGGAGCAAAGCTCGTGCTTTAGGGGAAAGTTTACTTGAAGCTGTAAGAGAAAAAGGGAATAGACAAGATATTATCGTAGTGCTCGTCCACGTAGCTCAAGCATACAATATCGACGGCGATCTTTTATCTGCTAGTGAACTATATGAAGAGGCACTAGAGCTATACAATGATGAACAAGACGCCGCACTCGCTCTTGAGTACGGAATGAACATTAAGGTTCAAATTTTATCTCTCGCATCATATAACTACCTCCATTTAGGGTTACTGAGAAAAGCTAAATATTGTGCTTATGAATCTGCACGTTATGCAGAGGACCTAAACTCCATTGGAGAGATAGTATTTGCAAATATTTTTGTAGCCCTCTATCACATTTTCCTGAAACAACACGATAAAGTTGTCGATAATTGGTCTCGTTTTCAGGAGCTATATGGTGCTCAAGCAAGGGGGAATGTGTTTCATTTACACTTCCTTGAGTGCTACAGCTATTCATCTGCCAAAGACACGAGAATGGCGCGTGAGGCGCTGAACAAACAAATTGAAACGGGACAAACTTTTGCTGCAGGGTACTACGTAACACACCTAGCAGAAGCATATATAGAAGAAGGCGGTTTGAGTGAAGCGCTTGACTTAATGACTTCATCTTTCGAACGCTGTGAACGCCAAGGAGAGCTTTCAGTGATGCCATTTATTAAAAAAACGCTAGCTGAGTGTATGTACCTGGAACAAGGGAGTGCTAACGAGAAAATTATCTCCTTGTTACATTCTTCAATAGATGCAGCTAAAGGCCAAAGCGCAAAGTTTTTTGAACTCGAAAGCCGTCTATATTTGTACTCTCTAAAGCAGGATAGAGAAAATTTTGAGCTACTAAGAGAAAACTATCACTGGTTTGTGAACAACGAGCAACTAGAAGATAGCCCTGTTTTCACCAAACTTTCTAGACTATTAAACGAGGAAAACTAAAATGTCTGACAATTTTCATAAACTAGGTACAAGATATGGCTTTGGTAGCCATGTAGAGGAGTCCGAGCCAACTCCTGTAGATAATGTATTAGCAATTAGTGCATGGCACTCAGCCCTGAGCCGGATGATCGCATATACTTGGAAAAACTGGGACAATGATCAAGAGCTAGATTATATCGTAAAGTTCCCTGAGTATTACTTAGCAAAATTTGGCTTTTTCCCACAAATCCCAGCCTATCAAACTAAGGTTCGATTTGTAATTCGTAAAGGCGACTCTGTCACTTTCACACATGGTGACCGAAATGCTGGGGGTACTATATCTGCAACAGTTGCTGGTGAGCCAGAAACTCAGCAAATTGTAGAACAATTACAACCGTGCCCAGATTACATATCAAATAATCCTGATTTTCAAACTAGTAGTAACATAGAATCTGTAACAAGCATTTGTGGTGATTGCGAACAGCCACCTTCAGATGAAGAAATCAAAGATAAGCTGATAGAAATGCTTGGACTTGACGGCCACACTGATGGCTCTGATCTTCCACCACTGCACAATGGATGGCAATTCAAAGATATGAGCGAATTAACGGGCTGCTTCATTGTTACCATTCCACCAAAGCCAGACTTATCACACATAGATAACGAATCACAAAAGTCGATGGTTGAATCACAAGCTATTAGCGACTTCATGGATATTTGTAGAAGCCAGCCATTTACCTCTTGCTAATAAGCATCAAAATACGCAGAAGCAGCTACAGCTGCTTCTAGTTGAACCCAAAAGAAGGCCCATATGACACTCATAGACTGTGACAGGCACGTAATGGAGCCACTACATTTGTGGCAAGACTATGTCCATCCAGAGGTTTTTAAAGAGTACCCCGTTTATTTTCGAAGTGAAAGTTCACTTGAGGCAACAGCTCTAGATAACATTCAAAATGCCGAAAAGACAGCAAAACTCCCCCCAACATATTGTATCGGTGACCATCCTATTCTGAATAACTGGGGAGCAGACATACAGCAGGAAACCGCCAAAAGACCAAGAAATACTGAAGATCGAAAGCTTGCCACCAGTGGTCTAGGTCAACTACAAAGCATGCTCAAAGACGGTGTAGACCGTGCAATTATATTCCCTACCTTTACAGGCTATATAGTAAACCATCAGGCATTGCCCGCATCTGTATCGGTAGAGTATGCTAAGGCTTACAACAAGTGGATTCTTAATTACTGCGCAATGAACTACGAGAAAATGATTCCTGCCGCAGTGGTGAGTAGACACGACCCGCACACCCTTGTAAATCAGTTGAGAACTATATTAGAGCAAGGTTTTAGTACAGTAACCCTGAGACCTGAACCCATCATGGGCTTACACCTTGGCAGCGAAGAATACGAGCCTTTTTGGCAATTATGTGAACAAAACGACGTCACTATTGCATTCCATGGTGGTACTCATTTACATGGTCCAACCGTTGGAGCAGACCGATTTAATTCTCGTTTCAGCTTGCACGCCTGTTCACATGCCTTGGAAGCACAACTCGCTTTTCTGAGTTTACTGGAAGGTGGTGTGCTAGAGAAATATAAAAAACTAAAGTTCGTTTTTCTTGAAGCCGGCGCCGCTTGGGTCCCCTACTGGCTATGGAGGCTAGACAACATTTGTTATGAAGAGTTTCCTGAATTAATCAAAGATAAGTTGCCAAATAAACCATCATATTATTTCAAACAAAACTGCTGGGTGAGTATTGAACCTCAGGAGCCTTGCTTGAACGAAGTTGTTAAGCTAATAGGAAGTGATAAACTACTGTTTGGTTCTGATTTCCCACACCCTGATCATGAAGGGGTAAACACAGAGTGTATATATCAAGAAACATCTCTCAGCAAAGAAATTGTTAATCAAATCCTAGAAGTAAACCCACTAAAATGCTTTGGAAGATTCCGTGGATAATTACTCTACATTGGGTTTTGTTATTTTCGATAGCCAAATCATTAACCATACACTCCTTGACTCAGCCCACCAACAAATTGGTAGCATAATTAATGGTCACAGCGATACTGGGCAGCCACATTGGGGACTTGTAAACGGCATCGACAATAACTCGTTGACTAGAATTGCTCAGCCTCATCTTTGTAGCCAGGCGTTTTATCAGCTCTTAACTGAAAGCGACATAGGACCTTTGATCGCTGACGTTTTAAAATGTCGCAAGTTAAAGGTTTGGGGCAGCCAGCTTTATATTAAGCCACCAGGTCACTCTCCTTCACTCAACGTTGGCTGGCACCGAGATTCTCAGCATATGCCCTTTTTTAAATCAGGCGTTGCAACTTTGTGGATCCCATTTTCTGCGACCTCTTTGGATACGGGCTGTTTGAAATATATTGGCGGTTCACAAAACACAAAAGAGTACGTTCAGCCTTTGGGAGGACAGGAGCTTAACCTGAAAGCAGAAACTGAACGCCTTTCACACTTTTCAACCGGAAAATACTTAGAAACACCAGTGGAAGTTCCTCTCGGAGGTTTCTCTTTACATCACTGGGATCTAATTCATGGCAGTGATGCAAATACCGGTGATAAAGCTCGAATTGCTTTATCCGTTGGCGTGTATACAGAAGATTTATGTGTAGACAGAAGCGCTCCTGATTATGGGTATAGTGACATACTAAATAACCCTCGCTTTTGTCCATCATTAATATAAGAGAAAAAGACTAATGAGCAGTTTTATAATGTGGAACCCTAAGTTTACCGTCATCACGGACAAACAAGGGAATGTATTTCTAACACATTACAGTCAAAATTATGTCTTGGAGCGCAATCGGTTTCCACTTTTTCAGTACATTGATGGTAAGCACACGACCCAAGAGATTGCTCTTAAATCTAACGATCCAAAAGAATCTGCCTTGTTCTATTATTATCTTGATAACCTGATCCAAGCAGGGCTTGTAATATCACTACAAGGACCAGAGGAAGTGTGGGAACAGGACATAGAGTGCTCCGAGGTTGCACTTATTGAAAACCGTGATATCAGGAAAACCGACTTATCTGGTTGTAATTTAGTTATAACAAAAGATATTCTAGAACTATCGGCACAAACGTTTCAGGCACATAATAAATGCCTGGTTATAGTCGAAGACTTCTTCAATATGCTTGTTATTAGCCCGCCCTTAAAATCAGCAAGTGATTTTGAGTATTATGTAAAACTCAGGGCCAATAACCTGCCCATGAATTCCTATTTTTTAAAAAACTCTGATAATGCAACAACACGGTACTACCGTAAATCAAGCAACTTTATTGACAAGGCACTCGCGCTAGTTGTGTCCAAACAGCTGCTGTCCTCTGATCAAGTATGCATCGTGTCTGATGACTTAAAGATAGATACTTTTCCATTTGGCTCCTGCCATGAGAATGCAAAGCAATGGTCAACAAAAATTGCACTAGAAAACTGCCCGATAGTTTTTGGTCGTGATGGCGGCTCGAGAAGCATGAAACCAGAGCTAACAAACAGCAAAATCTCTCCCTATATCAACCGATGCATTGGCCTAATTAATGAGCTTTCAACTCTGAGTAATTCAAAAGCAATAAAAATATACCGTAGCGCATTTTTCAAATGCCCGAACAAAAGCTTACCAACGCTCAATGTCGATGAGTTCAATCAAACCTGCCTAGGCAAAGGCGTCACGCACGAGCAATCCCAAGCCAGTGCTCTGTGTGAAGCAATAGAACGCAAAAACGCTCAGTATATTGGCGATGAGCCAAGTCAGGTGGCGCAGGCTCAACAGCTTGATGCACGCAGTTATGACTTTGCACAGCTGCTACCATACAGCGAGCAGCAGTATGCGCGCTTTGCGGACCCCGCTGATTCTGAATCTCAGCGTAAACAAGCTGCGTTGCCTTATACTGGGGAAGCCGTTAATTGGACGGCTCTGTGGTCGCTCACGCGCGATGAAAAGGTCTACGTGCCCACCGTGTGTTGTTTTGCCAACACGCCGTTTGAGGAAGACCGCTTTGGCAAATGGCATTCCAATGGCTGTGCCGCTGGTAATAATCTGGAAGAGGCCATTTTACAGGCCTTATTTGAATTGCTTGAGCGCGATGCAACCGCTATCTGGTGGTACAACCGCTTACCGCGCCCGCAATTTGAGTTAAGTGGTCTGGACCCGGATTATCTGGCACCGCTGCACGAAACAATCACCGCTGAACACGACTACTGGGTGCTGGACCTCACCGTGGATACCGGCGTGCCCGTCATGGCAGCGATTGGCCGTAACAAAACAACCCAAGGGTATGTATTTGGGTTTGGTTGTCACCTAAAACCAGAAATGGCAGCGCAGCGCGCGCTTACTGAGCTATGCCAGCTTATTCCTATCCGGGACCAAAATGGTGCCCCCTTTGATTTTGATGCCATTACCGATGATAGTTTCCTTCAGCCTGAGGCCAATGCATCTCGTGCAAGCTACCAGCTAACACAAAGCGGTGATCTGAAGGATGATATTCTGGCCATTGTTGAACAGTTAAACAGCCTGGATATGGAAACACTGGCACTGGACTATTCCCGCTCGCCTATTCCACTGAGCACTGCTAAAGTCTTTGTACCCGGACTGTGCCACATCTGGCCGCAACTAGGCAATTCAAGGCTTTACGAGACACCTGTCAAACTCGGTTGGCTGGATGAAGCATTGGCGGAAAAGACGATTAATCAGCAAGGGTTGTATATTTAACTACGCCCCTCGGTGGCTGTGAATAGCCTAAAATACTTGTGACAAGACACCGGCTCAAGGCCCCCTTACCCTAAGTAACTCAAGCTCGCTGGCAATTAACCCAGCAAGCTTGAGTAACATCGTGCACATTACCCCTTAGCAAACTTAGCGCGTGCCGTGTGGAGCTTTTTATAGCTGTCGATCAGGCGCAGGTGCTTATCCAGGCCTTCCAGTTGCATGTTGGTCGGTGTCAGGCCATAAAACTTCACATCACCGTTAATTGAGCCAATCACAGCATCCATCACTTCTTTACCGAACATGCGGGTAAAGCTGTGGATGTAGTCTTCAATTTCCAGCTCTTCGTCCAGCGCCACTTCCAGCGTAGCGTGCATAGCCTGGTAGAATAAGCCGCGTTCAACCGTGTTGTCGTTGTATTGCAGGAAGGTTTCAACCAGCTCAATGGCCGCTTCAATGTCGCCCAGCGCCAGATAGATGAGGATCTTCAGCTCCAGAATGGTCAGCTGACCCCACACTGTATTCTCGTCAAACTCCACGCCGATCAGCGTGATGATGTCGATGTAGTTATCAAGCTGGCTTTCTTCAAGGCGATTAACCAAATCGGCCAGTGCTTCGTCTTCCAGCGAGTGAATGTTCAGAATGTCTTCGCGGTATTGCAGGGCTTTGTTGGTGTTGTCCCAGATTAAGTCTTCGGCCGGGTAAACCTCAGAGTAGCCAGGCACCAGAATACGACAGGCGGTGCCCATATCGGTAAACTCTGCAATATACGCCTCTTTGCCCAAATCTTTAAGAATGGCGAACAGTTTGTCACACTCTTCTTCGTTAGTGCCCGTGAAGTCCCACTCCACAAACTCATAATCATGTTTGGCACTGAAGAAACGCCACGAGATCACACCAGTAGAATCAATGAAGTGTTCGACAAAGTTCTCCGGTTCAGACACAGCCATGCTATTGAACGTGGGCTTTGGCACATCATTCAGACCCTCGAAGCTGCGGCCCTGCAACAGCTCGGTTAAGCTGCGCTCCAGCGCAACTTCGAGGCTTGGGTGAGCACCAAAAGAGGCAAACACACCGCCCGTTTTCGGGTTCATGAGGGTCACACACATCACCGGGAACTGACCGCCCAGAGACGCATCTTTCACCACAACCGGGAAGCCCTGCTCTTCAAGGCCTTTAATGCCAGCAACAATGCCCGGGAACTTAGCCAGTACGTCTTCAGGCACGTCCGGCAGCACAATTTCCTGTTCAATGATCTGCTTTTTCACCGCGCGCTCAAAGATCTCAGACAAACACTGAACTTTGGCTTCATACAGGTTGTTACCCGCGCTCATACCGTTGCTCAGGAACAGGTTTTCAATCAAGTTTGACGGGAAGTAAACTGTCTCGCCGTCGCTGTGACGCGTGTAAGGAATAGAACAGATGCCACGCTCGACGTTACCCGAGTTGGTGTCAATCAGATTAGAGCCGCGCAGCTCGCCTTCCGGATCATAGATTTCGCGCGTGTAGCCGTCGAGGATTTCGCTTGGCAGTTCATCGTTCTCACCCGGTTTAAACCACTTTTCATTGGGGTAATGAACAAACTCGGCGTTGGCAATTTCTTCACCAAAGAACTGGTCGTTATAGAAAAAGTTACAGTTCAGGCGTTCAATAAACTCGCCCAGTGCGGAGCACAGCGCGCTTTCTTTAGTTGCACCTTTACCGTTGGTAAAACACATAGGCGATGCGGCATCACGAATGTGCAAAGACCAGACGTTAGGCACGATGTTACGCCACGATGCCACTTCGATTTTCATACCCAGATCAGACAAAATACCAGTCATATTTGCAATGGTTTGCTCAAGTGGCAGATCTTTGCCCAGAATAAAGGTGCTGGCATCCGACTCCGTGTTCACCATCAACATGGCTTGTGCGTCGTCATCCAGGCTCTCTACCGCTTCAACCTGAAACTCAGGGCCAGTCTGGATCACTTTTTTCACCGTGCAGCGGTCAATGGAGCGTAAAATACCCAGGCGGTCTTTTTCAGAAATGCTCTCTGGCAGCTCTACCTGAATTTTAAAGATCTGGTTGTAGCGGTTTTCCGGATCAACAATGTTGTTTTGTGCCACACGAATGCCGTCAGTCGGAATGTCGCGCGCATTACAATACACTTTGACAAAGTAAGCGGCACACAGCGCAGACGACGCCAGAAAGTAGTCGAACGGGCTGGGGGCAGAGCCATCACCCTTGTAGCGGATAGGTTGATCGGCAATGACTGAAAAATCATCGAATTTGGCGTCAATTCGAAGATTATCGAGATAATTTACTTTGATTTCCATTGGGAAGGTTCCGGTGTATTGCAATCGAAAACCCACATTGTACTTGAGGTTGCAAGGTGGTGCCAATGCTCAAACCATAAATAAGCGCATCAGGTCAAATTTAGTCACTAAATGCCTGTTCTTAACCTCACAGGCATGTTACTTTCTTGGCAACTTAACTCATCCGACAACATACGAGATAACAAGGATTTATTATGCGCAGCTACGTGTGGTTAGCACTTGGATTAGGGCTGTTCTCTGGCTCAGCACTGGCAAATAATGGCTTCGGTGTCACCCTGTATGGCGGCGAGAGCACCAATCAAAGCTTACGTACCAGTAAAAATCAAGAAGTTGAATTAGACGACGGAAGCAATTTAGGCATCAGTTTTGACCGCTATCTGAACAACAAACGCTATGGCCTGTTTTACAGCATGGTTGAAACTGAATTCGAAGATGCGCCCAATCAGAAAGTGGACATGGAATACTTGATGTTCCAAAGTGCCATCGACATTGATATTACCGACAATCTGCACAGCTACATCGGCGCACAGATTGGTGTGAACAAGGTATCGCCTAACTTTGAAGAAGCAGACCACTTTTTTGCCTCGGGTCTGTACGGCGGCCTGAAATACGACATTGGCGCCGGATTCAGCGCACAAACCGAGATTCGCTGGCTGGCAACCGTACTTAAAAACTCATCAAAAGTACGTTGTGACGGCAGCGATAAAGATGTGTGCGTCTGGCACTTTGATGGCGATGTGCTTAACCAGGTTCAGTTAAATGTTGGCCTGACGTACCGCTTTTAAAACACGTTGGCCGCTCAGTCATCCCGCTCTCAATGCGGGATGACCTGTTATTACACTTCTCTGCACACCACACGGGCCTGAACAAGCAGCGCTATAAGGCGGTTTTAAGATGCTCTATAAACAACCGGGTTTTACGAGGCGTATAACTCGCCTTGGGGTAATAAGCCCAGAGCTGTTTAACCTCGGAGCGAATACCCGGCAAAATAGGCACCAGTACCCCGGATTTAAGCTCGCGCTCAATATAGCTGGGGGCAATAAACAACAAGCCAATGCCCTGCACCGCCGCCTTTAAAATGGCATCCAGATGATCGGTCACAAAATTATAATTGGTAAATTCAAACAAGCGGCCATCTTCGAGTACCACGCCACCAATTTTGTGATAATAGCTACTTAACAACATTTTATGTTGGGTCAGGTCGTCAACACAGGTTATTTCTGCGCATCTGTCCAGGTATTCTGGCGCGCCAAATAGCTGCATCTGATAATCAAATAACCGGGTGCCTTTGTGAGACACAGAGTCAAATGATTCGTTGTAGCTGGTGATCACCAGATCATGATGCAGATCCGGCGGCTCGCCCGGTGCCAGAACATTTAAATGGATAGTGAGCTGTGCATGATGTGCCAAAAACTGCTCTATTTTGGGCATCAGCACACTACTGCCTACCGCCTGAGTGGCGGCAATTTTCAGGCTCCCCTGCAATTCACAGTGTTCAGATTGAGCCGTTTCAACCAGAGCTTCAAACTGAGATAACCAGTCTCTGGCCCGAGGAAAAAAATGCTGCCCCTGCTCAGTCAGATTAACCTGTCTGGTGGTGCGAATGAACAAACTTTGCCCCAGATGCCTTTCCAGCCAGTCAATACGTTTACTCATAGCAGATGCCGAAACCCCTTGATGTTCCGCCGCTTTAGTAAAGCTACCCAACTCTGCCAGAACGCAAAAACTGCGTGTTGCCGTTAACCAATCCATTTAATTAATTCCCACAATGAAATAGTATTTTAATTATTACCTTATTTTTAGGACAATGAAAGCGGCGTATAGTGCCCGGGTCAAATTTACTTCGCGCTGGAGTGCCCGTGCATCTATTTACCATGTTTGCTGTTTTACTCATGTCCTGCTCTCAGCTGGTCAGCCAGGTGTATATGCCTGTTTTACCAGATATTGCAGACAGCCTGATGCTAACCAATGGCATGAGTCAGGCAATGATCATCAGTTATTTCATTACGCTGGGCGCCTCTCAACTGATTGTTGGGCCGCTACGCGACAAATATGGTGATCGGCCACTGTTTATCGCCGGGCAAGCCATCTTACTGGCAGGTACACTGCTATGTGCGGTTGCACCAGACAGCACCACCTTTTTACTCGGACGAATTTTGCAAGGTGCGGGCTCCGCTTCACCGGTGTTAATCAGCCGCACATTACTGGCTCAACGACTGTCGGGGGCCAGATTAAAAAGTGCCATGGCAACCGTGGCCATCTCGGCAAGCGTCACCGCAATTATTGCCCCCCTGCTCGGCGGTATGCTAAGCAGTTGGTTTGGCTGGCAGGGTTTGTCGCTGGTGCTCATTACATACTACCTGTTCATCACCATATTCGGGCTAAGTCTGCTCAAAGCCAGCGAACCTCAACCTTTTGTGATTAACCCAATGAGCCTGGTCCGGCACTATCAAAACATGGTTCGCTGTCAGGTCTTTTTATCGCTGGCCAGTCTCAAATGGGTGCCAACCTTTTTGTATTTGACACTCCAGCTGCATTTGCCGTTTTTACTTCAAGACCGCTTTGGCTTCACCACCAGCCAGACCGGACAAGCCATGATGCTGCCTATGGTTGGTCTTTTGTTGGGCGCTGTGTTTGCCAAAGTCTTACAGCGCCACGTTAGCTATATGAAAATTGTTTTGTGGCTGTGGCCTTCACTATTACTGAGTACACTGACCTTCGTATTAGCCAGCGACAACGCCATAGCGATATTACTGGCCTATGCCGCCATTATGTTGGTATTTGGCGGATATTTTCCAAGCTATATGCACCTGATTGGCTTACTGCACCCGACTCACGCGGGCACCGCAAACGCTTTGGTCGGGGCAATTGAGTTACTGATATTTTCTGTCATTGCCTGGCTGGTGAATCAATGGCTGCCAGATAACACGCAAGCCATTGCACTACTCATTGCTGTATGCGCCGCCCTGTTGCTACTTTGCTGGCGTACTATCCGTATTCAGCGACCTCATTTTGAACACACATAAGTATAATATTGGGATCAATCATGTTCGAAAAACTCCACTTTAACACTGCCCGATTTACTATCCGGCCGCTTCAACAAAGTGACCTTCATGCCATTTACGAGAGCAGGCGTAATCCGGATACCTCCAGGTATATTGGTGAGCCTGCAACCCTAAAAGATGCTCAGGACAGAATAGATCGGGCTACTGCGCCCTGGCAGGCGAAAGAACATGAACGACTGCTGCTGGCCATCATCAGACGTGAAGACAATGTGCTGGTTGGGGAACTCATGTATAAGTTTTTGTGCCATAACGCCAAAACAGCCGAAATCGGTTATCGTCTGAATGAAAAATATATTGGCCAGGGTTATGCGTTTGAAGCTGCAAACGGGCTGATTGAAGCTGCCTTTGCGCAATTTGGACTCAATAAAGTCTGTGCATTTTGTGCGGTCGAAAATAAGGCTTCCTGGCGCTTGATGGAAAAGCTCGGCATGCAACGTGAGGCCCATTTACGTCAGCACTTTAAATTTAGCCATGGTTACTATGATGGCTATATGTACGGCCTGTTACGTAGTGAACATATCATGGCAGCAACAGCCTGATAAACGAAAAAGGCACCCTTATCAGGTGCCTTGACTCATGGAAGGACCCATGAAGATCGTTGCGTAAAAATACAAAATTGGGAGAGGAAAACGGTGTCAGGATAATGTCCTACTGACTAAATTCCTGCTCCGATAGTTTGCCGTCGCCATTGCTGTCCAGCTTATCGAAAATAACCGTCAATGTATCCGATCCCGCCGCTTCCGACTTAGAGATAAACCCATCGCCATTGGCATCAAAAGTTGAAAACGAACTGTCCGCAGCATGCGCGCCAATACTGGCTGCCATTAAAATGGTGCTTAACATAAGCTTGTACATATCAAGTTCCTCATAAATGCTTGTTAAAATGTCTAAATTCTTTGGCACTCAGCGCGCCATCCCGGTTTGTATCCAGGCGTTTAAATGCGTCAGCGACCAGAGAGACCTTAGCTGCTTCTGAGCGACTGATCAGGCCATCGCTGTTATCATCCAAAAGTGCAAAATCGACTTCAGAGGCAAACGCTAATGCACAGGTGAACATTCCCAGGGTCAACGCAAAAACGTACGTAATTTGCATATTAGATCCTCCGGTTCAAACGCGACTTAGCCGTTAAACTCAGAGAACTCTTTTCTGCTCAGCAAGCCGTCACCATTACTATCCAGCACTTTGAACTGGCCCATGAGCGCGGAGTTTGCCGTCGCCTCATTCAAACTAATGGTGCCATCACCATCCGTGTCATACTTTTCAAAACCCTCGCCTGCAATTGCCTGTGTCGCCAACACCGTCAGAGCCATAGCTGTCATCATTGTCATTGCTGTTTTCATCATATTTTCCTTCTGTTTTTGAATGTGTGCCGCCGCGAAACTGTTCTGAGCTTGCAGGCTGCGTTTGACAAGACTATTCCAACTTTGGTGCCAGGTTTAATTAGATATTAATTTTCAATAAGTTAGTTTTTATTGGGTAAAAAAGTTCAGGGGACATTAAGGCGATTTGTTGCTAAATGGCGACAAAATTCAACTCGCGTTTTTAGCTTACTATTTAAAATCAGTTACTTATGGCTGTCGCTAATTGGCAACAGACAATTAAAAGCGCGCAAACTATCAGGCTCTTTATGCTCCATGCCAGCTCAGAATTACGCTCACACGCGCCACTCAACCCCTTTTTTTCTCAGGCATTGTGGAAACAGGCACTTATGGCATTAATGCTGGCCCTGGTTCCTCTGTTGCTGTTAACCTTGTGGTTTATTCAGTCAGTTGCATATCAGCAGCATACAGTTCAGGATATTTATACTAATAATCAGAAGGTTAAGTCAGAATTCAGTGAATTGAAAAACGCCTTTCAGGCGCTTCTAAAAGCACAGCAAAACAATCAGTTACTACAAAGCGAACAACTAAGAATAAGCATCAATAAAAGCTGGCAGGTGCAAAAAAATAGGCTTATATCACTGCTTGCGAGACTTGAGAAAGATGCAACAGTTGCTAATTGGCAACACCTGCTCCAACACACCCAAACGCCAGACAGTAGCACCCTGTCGGCACTGGTCAACGCCCTGACTCGCCAGTCACAACCGCTACAACAGACCCTAGACAAACAACTGACGGATGCGCTCTTGCAACAAAGTCTCATCCGGCAGCGCTTTTTAATTGGACTTAGCATTCTGTTACCTATCCTAGTCGGCATGAGTATCTGGCTGATCCGGCGGATCTCCCGTCAGCTATTTCAGCTGGAGCGAGCCATAGAAGTCATTGGTGAAGACAGCTTTACTACGCCAATCCAGCTGACAGGTAGCCGAGAGTTCAGCCAGCTGGGTGAGCGCCTTGAGCAATTGCGCCAGGAGCTCGCTGCCAGTAAACATCAAAAAGAAACCTTTTTACGCCACGTATCACACGAGCTGAAAACCCCGTTGGCTTCGATTAAAGAAGGCACAGACTTACTGAATACCGAGCACCTCGGGCAACTCAATGACAAACAACGACGCGTAACCGATATTCTCCACACCTCTGTCGCCAAGCTCACTCAGCTCATTGACGACCTGCTTACGTTTAGCGCTGCCAGCCACCCGCACAGCCAACAGGCACGCTGCAGTGCCCGGTCAATCAAAGCGCAACTGGAAGACCACTTTGCACAACGGCTGCAGCGGCGGGGTATCCTTGTTCACTGGCACTTTGAGCAGCAGCTAACAGACTTACCTGAGCTACCTGTCAAACTGGCTCTGACACACCTGCTCAGCAATGCAATTCAATATACACACAGCCAGATCCGCATCGACTTTTTGGCTACCTCAAGCCACTGGCAGATCAGTATCCGGGACGATGGGCCAGGGCTCGATCCCCAGGAGGCCAGTCACTTGTTCAAACCCTTTGTCAGAGGCCGCAGCAGCCAAAAAATAGCAGGCAGTGGGCTAGGCCTGGCCATTGCCCACGAATGTATCAGCCAGTGCGGTGGCCAGTTACAGTGGCGAAACAATCAGCCTGGCTGCGAATTTACTCTGACACTGCCAAAACACGGAGAAAGCAGATGAAACTCTTCCTTTTAATCACCACACTCGTTATCAGCCTGAGCGGTTGCCAACTGAGCCCGACACAGAAAAACACACAATTTGTCGGGCCACGTAAAACGCTTGAGCCGGATTACGCCTCTTTGGCGCTACTACTGCAACGCTACCTGACGCTGTGTCAAAACAATCAAGTTGTTGAGCAACAAAAGCCTGAACCTTATATCGGCCAGATCGCTATTGAGACCTTCATACATAGCTATTGCAATACCGTTTCAACAACCAGACAATTGCAAGCAATTGCAAAGATCAAACAAAGTCAGCATTGGCCCGAACACTACCATCTGTGGTTCGATACCCTGAAACAACAGACACAAGTACTGCGGGGACAAAAGATCCGCTTGCATCGTAGCAATGCCAAATTGAGCCAGATCCAAACGCAGCTGACTCAAACCAATCAGGCACTACTCACGCTCAAACAGGCGCTGGCCGACATAGAGCAGCAAAGACTTCAGGACATTCCCCTGAACTCCCCCCTTCAAACACCATCGGAGCAGCCATAATGTCCTATACAACACCGTCTATCTCAGATACTCACGCAGCCTCTGTTTTGTTGGTCGACGATGACCCGGCATTAAGCGAGCTGCTAGCAATACGCCTCGAAAGTCATGGCTTTGACGTCACCCTGGCCAGCAGTGGACATGCGGCCCTACGGCAACTGGCAAATGGGCCCGTTGATGTGGTGATCACCGACTTACGTATGGAACACATGGACGGCCTGGCACTGAACCAGAAATTACAAGCTCAATACCCAGGCCTGCCTGTGATCATGATGACTGCGCATGGCTCGATCCCCGATGCTGTAGATGCCATTGAACAAGGGATCACCGCTTTTATTACCAAACCAATAAACAGCGAAGAGCTACTGACAGCGATCGACAAAGCATTACCTGAAAACAGAGCGACACAGCTCACAGACCCCGATAACTTTCATGGCTTGTATCACCAAAGCCTGAGCATGCGCCAGCTGGTACAGCAGATTAAAGCCATCGCTCCCAGCCAGGCCAATATATTGATCCAGGGGGAAAGTGGCACGGGTAAGGAAGTCACCGCACGCGCCATTCATCAGGCGAGCAGTCATGCTCAGGGTCCCTTTATCGCCATCAACTGTGGTGCCCTGCCCGCACACTTGCTTGAATCCGAGCTGTTTGGCCATAAAAAGGGCGCATTTACCGGCGCAATTTCGGATAAACAGGGGCTTATCCAAAGTGCCGATAAAGGCACATTATTACTGGACGAAATAGGAGACATGCCGCTTGACCTGCAGGTCAAGCTACTACGGGTATTGCAGGAAAAAACGGTCCGCCCTATCGGTGGCCAGCATGAGCAAACAGTTGATGTGCGTATTCTCTCGGCCAGCCATAGAAACCTGGCGCAGGCTGTCAGCGAAGGAAAATTCAGAGAAGACCTGTATTATCGCCTCAACGTCGTCGCCATTCAGTTGCCTGCGCTGCGTGAGCGAGTGGAAGACATTCCCCTACTGGCAAATTTGTTTATCAGGCAACTCGCCGCTGGGCAAAAACGCCTCTCTTTGGACGCCACTACGGCGCTGTTAAGTTATGCCTGGCCAGGCAATATTCGTCAGCTACATAACGTAGTTGAATACTGTGTGGCAATGACACCCGGCAAATTAATCACTGCAGAGAGTATTATCAGCGCACTGCCAGAACAAGACGACAAGCAAGGCTTTGTCGGACTGAATGACGCGAAGCGTCAGTTTGAGCGCGATTATCTGATAAAAGTGCTCGCCCTGTGCGAGAACAGAGTCCCTCAAGCCGCCAAACTGGCTCAAAGAAATCGGTCTGACTTTTATAAGCTAATGAAAAAACACGATATAAAATAAATTAGTATAAACATTTGACCAATTATTATGCATGCGCTTAAATGAATATGAAGGCAGGCAAGGAGTGCTTAGCCCTTCAATCACAGGACCACTGCTTACTTTTGGTACGTTTGAGTGAGCCTGATTATTTATCATTATCATACAGGGATTGAAAACCTATGATCTCCAATACAACAAAAACTGGATAACAACATGAAAATAAAGGTAAAGAAAACCAATTTAAAACGCCTTTCGGAGTCTAATTCACTTCCTCAGCAGGCGACGCCGCAAATCGCGGGTGGTGATGTAGCCGCCTCATTATCAGGCAAAATTTGTGATATGTTTTCCTTGTACCACTATTGCCGTTAAGCCAAAACAGAGTTCTGAGTTCAGAACTCTGTTTTGTTCATAAAACAGCACATCCCTCAGCCATGTCCCTTGTCCTCACGTGCAAAGTTTGCAATAGTATCTTCGAATTAATGTCATAAATTGACATCATATCAGAGCAACATGCTCCGTTCACAACTACACTATTATTAGAATAAAAAACGAGGTGGTTGCCCATGAGAATGCGTAAAAAGCTGATCTTAAGCTTTGTTTTGACCGTTATCATTCCTATTCTTGCAATATCCATCATGAGTATCTCGCGCACCAAACAGGAGTCACTGGATCGATTCTTAGAGACATCGGTTAACGAGATCAGACAAATTGAGAATGCATTTATCATCTTTTTTGACCAGATGAAAAGTAATGCCCGATTCCTAGCGCAAAGTAAAACTGTGCAATCCGTTAGCAAGGACACAACCACCTATTTCGGTACAGAAAAAATGATGACGCCGGAGGCCTCAGGTCAGGCAGAAGCAGAAATTTTTGACCTGTACACCACCTTTGGCAAAACTCACCCCGAGTTACTGTTCGTATATCTGGGCACCCGTGAGGGTGGCTTTATTCAGTATCCTGCCGAGCCTTTGGGCAACTATGATCCACGCAAAAGGCCCTGGTATCAGCAAGTCAGCTCCAATCCATCTCAGGTGGTGATCACTGAGCCTTATCAAGGCGTTACCGGACAGGCAATGGTATCTGTGGCAACCGGGATTATGAAAAGCGGCCAAATGTTCGGCGTTCAGTCTCTGGATGTAACCTTGTCGACACTGACAGACATTGTCAGCAACATCAAACTGGGTAACACAGGCTATTTGTTGTTACTCGACAACCAAGGCACCGTGCTGGCAGATCCGAAAAACGCCAACAGTAACTTTAAGAACATTCGTGATTTGAATGATGCCCGGTATCAGGCTATACGAAACGCGGGGAATGCTGCTTTTATTACGCTGGAGTATCAGGACAAAGCCTTTTATGCCAAGTTTTATCGCTCTGAAGAGCTGGGCTGGACCTTTATCGCCATCATTGAAGAGGATGAAATCCTTGCTTCCTCTTATAATATGACCTATAGCATCAGTATCATCGCCGTCATCATGCTGGCGCTGTTTGTGGTCATTGCCATTGTGCTGGCCAACAAAATCGTTTACCCCATTGAAATGGTATCGGACGGGCTAAAAGAAATTGCCCAGGGTGAAGGTAATTTGTCAAAACGGCTCCAGGTCATTGGCAATGATGAAATAAGCGAGCTGGCAACCTGGTTTAACCAATTCCTCAACTCCATTAATGCGTTGGTGAAAGACATTCAGGGCAATGCACGAACCCTGAATAGTGAAGCCCAGAACTCTCAGTCGCGGATCAATGATATTCGTAACCAGTGCCGTCATCAGGAAAAAACATCCCAAACCGCGACGGATACCACGCAATCCATGGCAAGCATGGCCATGACAGTAAGCGACAACTGTGGTGATGCACTCAACGAAATCTCGACGACGGAGCAACACACTCAGACTGGTAACCAGATGATCCAAAGCACTGTGGCTCAGGTCGCTAAACTTAACGACTCTCTGGGCGACTCAGCGACGGCCATGAGCAAGCTTGAAAATGAAAGTAACAACATCACCAATATTTTGGAGGTGATCCGCACCATTGCCGAACAAACTAACTTGCTGGCCCTCAATGCCGCCATTGAAGCGGCCCGTGCCGGTGAGCAAGGCCGGGGGTTTGCGGTTGTGGCCGACGAAGTACGAACGCTGGCACAGCGCTCTCACGACGCCACTCAGGATATTGAACAGGTGTTAACTAAGCTGATTGAGCAAACTCGCAGTGTGTCTGAGCGCATGACTGCCAGTGTAGGTGAATCAAAACATGCCATTGACCAGTCGGAGCTGGCCCATCAGGCATTCGATGATATTGCCAGCTCGGTTTCCCTCGTTAAGGGGATCATTGCTGACATTTCCCAGCAGGCCAATGCGCAAGGGCAGGCTGCCGAGGACACCCAATCTCGTATTCACGGTGTGAGTCAGTCAGTACAACAAGTGGGCAACTCTGCCGATGCGCTGCATACAGGTGCAACACAATTGGTTGAGCTGGCGCGCAACCTGGATCAACTGGTTGACAGGTTTGATGTCGATGACTGAACTAAAGATCTTGCATACCCCTCCTGCTCCTTTGGAGTTCAGCGCGCTGCGCGAAAGTGCTGGCTGGCAAAATCCTGCGCCCGATATCATTGCGGCCAGCATTACGGCGTCACTTTACTGGGTGCAGTGTCGTAAGGCAGATAGATTGATTGCCTGTGGCCGGATTGTAGGCGACGGGCACATGTACTTTTACATTCAGGATATCATTGTGCACCCGAGCCACCAGGGCCAGGGCCTTGGTCACCTTATTATGGATAATATAGAGCAATATCTGGCGGCGCATTGCCAAAGCGGCGCGACCGCCGCTTTGTTGGCTGCAACTGGCAAAGAAACCTTCTACCAGCGCTACGGTTATTCACTGAGAGACGGCGAAAAACTGGGATTAGGGATGTGTAAGTTTTACTAGCTGTTGACTATAACTGGTGCCTGCATCGATACACTAATCGCATGTTGGTGGATTTGCATATTCACGCCTGAACTGACCCGGTGTCATACCTGTTTCTTTCTTAAACGCCTTATAAAACGAAGAGCGCGCATTAAACCCCACTTCAAGGGCAATATTCAACACCGATTCATCGCTGCTCAATAGACGGGACTTCGAAGCTTTGATACGCCAGTGATTAACAAAATCAAAGAAGTTCATCTTCAGCGTTTCGTTTAAAGCCTGAGACAGGTAATTAGGTGATATCCCACTTGCCTGTGATAGCTTTTGTAGAGTCAGATCGGCATCCAGATAAAGCTCACTGTTTTGCATAACCTGCGTAATTTTTTCAACTATCCGTGTAGACTGAAGCTCATCCAGTGCTGATTTATGGTACTTGTTCCCTGTCCCTTCACTACGTGACAAGCGCGGAACGTCGATACTAACAACTTTGCTATTAGGTTGTGATTGAAGTATTGGCGCGCTCTGCTGCATTGCAAAAAAGGTCACGCTCCAGATAAGCACCAGTGCAACAAACACTTCGGCGCTGCGCGACAGTATTGCATGATCAAATAGACTAGATACAAAAGCTGACACAAAAACAAAAACCCAAATACAGACGGCGATATAAATAAGCTTCCTGATAACAGAGAGCTGGGGACTGTCGAGATTAGAATAACTTTCTTTTAGCTGCGCATTGAATCTGGCCAGACGCCTGATAATCACCAGTAGCGTAAACCCGCATTCAATCAGCCATAAACACATCAAAGCCAGCATCGCACAAGCCAAAACCACAACATACGGACCCGCTGGCATGTCATCTGTCACGAACAGTGCCCTGTGATGCTGTGCAGGCAAAAACGCAACCGCACCGGAAATCAGCACGGCAGGCCAGAACAAAACAAACTTGTTTAACTTAGCTCTGTTAAGTACCCACTTTTTTTGTGTGGTAATACCTTCAATGTACAAGCGAAGCGCCGGACACAACACAAAGAGCATGGGAAAACCCAAAACGGTATATACCTGATACCAGCTGGGTAAAAACACCGGCACGATTGCATTGAGTGCGAGTACTCCACTGGCACAAAGAAAAAGTACCAAAGGCATACGATAAACACGTGTCGCTCGCGGTAGTAGCAGCACAGGGACACTCAACACAATTTGCCCAATGAGCATAGCAATCAGCACCATCACGATAGATTCAGTCACCTAACTCCCCTGACATCAAAATAAACTTTTCCATAATATTTTGTTTTATCTGCTTTTAAATTTCCCTTCCCACCAAGACTGTCCGCGCCTTTACGCCAGGACGACGTATCCCCACAAAATGACTAGTCTGACGATAACCTGGATAAAACAGGGCATATGCCTTTTGGCACACCTTGCAGGGACATCCAATATGACTTAAGGAATCGCTTATGACAAACGCAATTTTAACCACTGGCGCATCACAGGATAAAAGCACTCGCATCAAAATCGCGACACTGTGGCTGTTAGTTATGCTGAATATGATTTATGCCGATATTTTGGCCTTTGTTTCAGCCTTTATCACTCCGGGGGTAATAGACACTCTGATGAGCGGATACTCAGGCTCGGTTAAACTCACCCAGGAGTTACTTTTGGTCTCAGCCATACTCATCGAGATCCCCATCGTGATGATTTTCCTGTCCCAATGTCTCAGCTATCGATTAAACCGCCTGTGTAACCTGGTGGCTGTCCCGTTAACTTTCCTGTTTGTACTAGGTGGTATTGAAACAGATCCTTTCTACCTGTTTCTGGCATGCATACAGCTCACCCTGCTTTTAAGCATAGCCTGGATGGTCATACGGTGGCGTGCACCTGAAGCGGCAGTGTTAAGCACAGCTCAAAGTTGAATCGATAGATGACAGGACTCTGAACCATAAACACCCAAGGATTCAGCAGATTACATTTGTATTTAGAACATTTAAGAAGGAAACAGACTCATGAAAAGCAAACTGCTTATTCCCCTTACTCTGCTTGTTTATTGCAACATAACCACAGCCAGTGTTGAACTGGGCCTGGCAGAATTCGACAAAGGTAATCTGCGCCTTGCGCAATCCATTTTGTCGCAACAGCAAACCTCTGATTATCAAAAATCACTGCTTCTGGCCCGCATAGCACTTAGAAGCGATCAGGACGAAACGGCACTACAACACTTAGAAGCAGCCATAGAGCAGCACCCAAACAATCCGGAGCTCTATTTTGCACACGCCGAAGTCGTCGCTAAAATTGCCGAACAAGCCAGTATTTTCAGCGTGTCCGGTTATATCAAAAAACTCAAAGCCTCATTCATCAAAGCAGTTGAACTGGCACCGGACAATAGTAAATACCGCAGTACGCTGATCAAGTTTTACATCAACGCGCCCAGCATGTTTGGTGGTGATAAACAGGCTGCTTTAACGCACATTCAGGCACTGGAAAAAGTCTCGCCCTTTGATGCTTTTCTGACTCGCTTACACCTGGCCGCTAAGTCAAATGAACCAGAAGAGTTTGCTCGCCTGATAAAGATAGGGCAGCAAAACTTTTCCGCCGATCCCCGCTTTTTTTATACTTTAGGCCAAATCTATCTTGATCAGGAAGAGCCTGAAATGGCGTTAAATCAGTTCAGACGTGCAGCTAATATACGGGCAAAAAACCTGAAACAAGAAAAAGCCCGATATCAGTCTCTGGTGTTGATTGGCACCTTAAGCCAGCAACTGGAGAGCAATTACGACGAGGGGCAAAACGCGCTTCAGCAATATCTGAATGAGGCTGCCTATCACTACGACCTGCCCGATAAAAACCAGGTCAAATTCAGGTTAGCTTCGATAGCCATGGCACAAAAGAAAACCACGCTCGCGCAACGACTGCTAAACGAAGTCATAACAGAAACGCTGAGTGAAAAGCTGAAGAAAAAAGCGCGCTCCGTATTGAAAAAGTTAGTCAGAGCCTAGCCACCACCGATTGATGCTAAAACACAACGGGCTCCAAAAGAGCCCCAGTATCAGCCACACATGCAGGTATCAGACATCCAAAACATTGATAAGAGTGCTAATTCACAATCAAAAGGACCCCAACCGCAACCATCCACTTCGTGCACATTTGAGGAATTTAAACAGAGCTCGACTCGGCAGCGGGACATCAGTCATCTCCGTATAAGTCTTGTCCACTTTTTCTGTTTTATGTCGCTAATCGCAAAACTATTCGGTTTATCTCAGCCACTTTGACCATTTATTAATGTTCAGACTACAATTCGACAACAATTGATTCGGGCTCTGAATCCCAGCTTCATTCAGAGCCATGCAAGACCACACCCTCTGCAATCAACAAGGACAAACATGACAACGATTAAATTCAGCGCCATTGCAGGTGCCGTTTTACTGGCCAGTGCCTGCAGCCAGATCACATCAAATAACAACACAGACACCCAAACAACGCAGCAGCAAATTCAGCCCCCTGTGGCACAAAAAGTGCCCCATGTCACCCAAATCCATGGTTATGAACTGGTCGACAACTATCACTGGCTACGCGATGATTCAAGAAGTTCAGAAAAAGTACTTACTCACCTTGAGCAGGAAAACCGCTACGCAGACGTGAAGCTGGCGCCTATTGGGACATTGCGTGAGACCCTGTTTGAAGAAATTAAGAATAAAATCGCCAAAGACGACCGTAGCGTCCCTTATAAACGTGGCGACTACTACTATTTCAGCGAAGTTAAAGGCGATCAGGAATACCGTAACTTCTATCGCAGTAAACATGCTGACGGCAGTAATGCCACTGAGATTTTTAACGCCAACAAACAAGCTGAAGGCCAATCTTATTATGCGCTGGGTGCGATTAGCATCAGCCCGGATGGCAAGCTCATGGCATTTGCGGAAGATACCCTCAGCCGTCGCATTTATACTGTGAGTATTAAAAACCTTGAAACCGGCGAAATTTACACAGATAAACTTGAGGGTGCAGCGGATAGCATCGAGTGGGGAAACGACAACCGTAGCCTTTACTACATTAAAAAAGACCCCGTCACGTTGCTGGGTTATCAGGTCTATCGTCACGTGCTGGGCGAAGAACAATCACAAGATGAACTGGTCTACGAAGAAAAAGACAACACCTATTATACCTACCTGGAAAAAAGCAAAGAAGGCAGTGAAATTTACATTGTCCACTACAGTACAGAAGCCAAAGGGGTATCAGTCATTGATGCCAAAAACCCTAACGCTCAGCCACAACGCCTCTTGCCACGTACCAAGGGCCATGAATACAGCTTGCTCAAACAAGGTGACTTCTACTTTATTTACACCAATGACAATGCCGTTAATTTCAAGCTGATGAAAGCCCACAAAAATGATATGGCTGACAAGCGGAAATGGAAAACCATCATTGCGCACAACCCCAATGCTAAGCTGGAAGAAGTAGAACTGTTTAATCAGCACCTGGTTTATCAATCTCGCGTTGAGGGCATAGGCACTCTGAACGTGCTGGATCTGAAAACCAAACAGCACAAGGCGCTCACGTTTAAAGATCCGGCCTATATGGTGTCAATGACAGGCAACCGAACCCTAGATAGTCAGTTTGTCCGGGTCAGCTATCAGAGCCTCACCACACCCAAAACCATTTATGACATTGACCTGACTACTCTGGAAAAAACCCAGCGCAAGCAAACTAAAGTACTGGGCGACTTTAACGCTAATGATTATGCCTCTGAACGTCTGTTTATCGAGGCCAGAGATGGCACCAAAGTGCCGGTAACCCTGGTTTATAAAAAGGCAACATTCAAAAAAGATGGTACGAACCCACTCTTACAGTATGGTTATGGATCTTACGGCTCAACCCGTGACCCTTACTTCAGAGTCAGTACTTTGAGCTTACTGGATCGTGGCTTTGTTTATGCCATTGCCCATATTCGTGGCTCTCAGGCACTCGGCAGACCCTGGTATGAAGATGGTAAAAAGCTCAATAAGAAGAATACCTTTAATGACTTCATCGACGTCACCAAGGCACTGACTAAGTCGGGATACGGCGATCCAAAACGTCTATATGCTCGCGGAGGCAGTGCTGGCGGCCTGTTGATGGGCGCGGTGATCAACCAGGAGCCTGAACTGTATCACGGTGTGCACTCAGCTGTGCCCTTTGTCGATGTTATCAACACCATGCTGGATGAGTCATTACCGCTGACAACCAATGAGTACGATGAGTGGGGTAACCCGAATGACAAAGTCTATTTTGACTATATGCGCTCTTACTCACCTTATGATCAGGTGAGCGCACAAAACTACCCGAACATGCTGGTCACCACTGGCTTGCATGACTCTCAGGTACAGTACTTTGAACCTGCGAAATGGGTTGCGAAATTGCGCGAGTACAAAACCGACGATAACACGCTGTTGTTAAAAACCGATATGTCTGCCGGTCACGGTGGCGCATCGGGTCGCTTTAAGCGCATCAATGATATCGCGCTGAGCTATGGCTTTATCATTGGCCTGGCTGAGGGCAAACTGTAACTGCGTGCTCCATTGCAGCCAAAGCCCTCCCGCGGGGCTTTGGCATATCATCATGCTCCCGCCGCAATCCTGCGTATTTCCAGCTTTTACCCAGATACACTTATCTTTTTTGCCAAGCTGTGACACATTTCACTCCTGTGGCCGACTAACTAAGTATCATCAATAACAACAAGCAGGGACACAGTGAACACACAACACGCATTCAAACAGATGCTCGCTGACAACGATGGGCGGATCCGATACATCGCCGACCGCTATGGCGGAGCGAGTGACCGCGACGATATGTATCAGGAAATTCTGCTGCAACTGTGGCGCAGCTATGAAAGCTTTTCGGGACACTCCTCAATCGGCACCTGGGTGTATAAAGTCGCGCTGAATACGGCCAACACCTTTGTCAAAACCCGAATTAAACACAATGACATTAAACAATCCGTTTCGAGGCACAGCAAACAGCAACCTCACGCTGAACAAGCTGGCTGTCAGGCCGATATTCTGAATCAGTTTATGGACAAGCTCAGTGATATCGATGCTGGCGTCCTGATGATGTATCTGGATGGCCTGAAATCGGAAGACATTGCACAAGTATTAGGGATAAGTGACAACGCAGTGCGCTCACGGATAAAGCGCATTAAGCGTGAGTTTGAACAGAACTTTGTAGGAGATGAATCATGAAGCTGGATGATCTAAAACACAACTTTGCACAGCAAATCGAAACGAGCAGCTCAGAAGCAAAACTGGCGTTGCAAATCGATGAGCTTAAAGTCAAAACTAAAAAATATCAGCGTGATATTAAAGTGCGCGATTTTATGGAAATCTCCATTTCATTGTTGCTTATTCCCGTCTGGCTGTATGGCCTCACCATTAGCTTTAACTGGGTCCAGTCTTTAGGCTGTATTCTGGCCACCCTGACGAGCCTGTACATCCCCTATAAATTGCTTAAAGCTCGCCGCCTTTCCCCCTGCAAAGATGACAGTATCCGGGCATATTTACATCAGGAGCAGCAGAGGCTTGCTCAGCAAAAGCAGCTATTGGAGAGTATAGTCTGGTGGTACATAGCGCCCATTTTTGTCAGTGTTATGCTGATCACGCTGGGCGCCAACATGGATGATAAAGGGGTGATTCAACTCGATACGCAAATGCAATTGTATTACCTGATCGTGCTGCTTGGTATGGTGGGGATCTACTTTTGGAATAAACGCGCCGCCGAGAAAAGGTTCGGACCTTTGCTGGCGCGCGTTGAACAGCAACTTAATGAACTGAGCGATGAATAAGCACATTACGGCCATGCATCATCAAGCCCCGAATAGCTTACGCAACGGGGCTAAGCGCGCTAGATTGCCTGCATAGGCTCAGCCGTATAAGCCTGATGAAAAAGCTCAGATAAGGATTCAGACTCTTTCAGGCTGTGGCCCGAAATTTCCGCCACTTCTACACCTGGTGTCCAGGAATTCATCACCACAGCCCCGCGAAGCGATAGCAAACTCGCCAATGTCACAGGCTCAGTACGCTGCTCGATATTAAGTAAGCGTAGTTGCCGCTGAACCATGCTCATCATAGTGCCTTGTAGTTTTGGCGCCTGTGGCCAAATCACCGTTTCACCATCCCAAAAGGCCAGATTCCAGATGGTCCCTTCACTCAGACAACCGGTATCATCTATAAATACAGCATCATCATAGCCCTGCTGTGCAGCCTTGTGGAGGTAGTGAGTTTTACTGATCTCCCCAACATGTTTAATTTCAGGCAAAGGTCGGCAATATTCGGTAGCCAGCAGCTTCAGCGGTCCGCTCGGTCCATTCGCGGGTACACCAGTGCGAACCATAATATTCGGCTGGGTGTCCATACTATCCAGGGTGAACTCTCCATGAGCAGAATACAAGGTCACCGTCAAAGACAAGTCCGTGCCCGCCGCAACGATGGCAGTACGAACAGACGTCAGAATTTCTTCATCAGACAATGCCTGACCAAACAATTCGACTGAGGCATGACGTAACCTGTCCAGATGCAGATCCATTCCTTTAGCCATGCCGTCACGTACCTGCATAGCGGTAAAATGTGCAAAACCAGAGAAGGCCAGCTGGCTCATCTGTGAACTCTGAAGTAGCGTGCCATTGACCACAGTTTGCGGCGTAAAGATGTGTTCATTCATACAATTAACTCCCGGTTTGAAACCTTTTTTGGAAGCCAGTACTATAAACCCTGACAGTACTGTGAGAGTCAAGAGCACATCATGAAAATCGGCGAGTTATCGAAACAAACAGGGATCAGCATTCGCATGCTGCGGTATTACGAAGAGCAAGGCTTGCTTCACCCCAGCCGCTCCCCCTCAGGCTATCGCCACTACACACCGAGTGATATCCAGACTCTGACCCGTATTCAGTTACTGAGCGCGGCAGGCATGACACTAAATACCATTTTGCAGTTTTTACCCTGTATTCGCGGCGACAGGCCCATTTTTGAGCCCTGTGACGAGCTCAGAAACCTGTTACATAGCGAAATCAAAGCCGTTGATGAAAAAGCCGCGCGACTGGCTGAGAGTAAAGCGATACTCAGTCGGTTTTTGGAGGAAATAGAGCAAGGGTAAGCCAGCGCCCATACCCATTGTTGTTAAATCAAAGTAGTATGATACTCATCTTGCTCAATGGAATTTGTGAATGAAGTGCCCTGAATGTGCCCAAAATGGAATTTCTCCATTGCAGAAATCGCTTCTTATCTTTGATACAAAAGTCCGTTGTAAACTATGTGGTTCGCTACTTTATCTTCACAAAGGCGCTTTATGGACGATAACAGGCGCAATGAGCCTGAGCATAATGCTCATATCAGTCTTCGCTTTTACCATACGGTCTGTCGACATGATTTTGTTGGGCGCTGTAGTAATTCCACTGTTGGCCGCTGTTGCTGCATTGTTGTGCCCGATGAAAGTCAAATCTAGAATAGGCACTAAACGAAGAACCGCGCGTCAAATTACCCACAAACGGGACAAATCGAAATAAATTTGTTCACGAACTGCCTGCTTAATTTTTAATATCAAATTCCAGCTGTACCTTTTGGTTGGTCTGTCTGACGGGTGTGCCATTCTCTGTCTTAGGGTTATATTTCCATTCTTTTAGTGAGCGTATGGCTTCTTGGTCAAATAAGCCATTGTGACTTGACTCAATAATTCGGATGTTCTCGGGCCTGCCTTGCTCGTTAATATCGAATTGCATCTGAACATAGCCGTTTTTAACCTGAGGATCTGACTGCGAAGTTGACGAGCAGCCGCCGATAAAAACCAGGGTAAACAGGGCAATTAGTAAGTATTTCATATGAGGGTGCTCTTATTATTATGATTAGTTGGTGAATATGACAGTGTGGCTCGCACACCGTCATTGTCTTTCTATCAGCCCACTATGCTTGTTGCAACTGTTTGCAAGATTTTCCGCCCAAATGCAGACGAATAAGCTGCACTATCTTGTCTTTTAACCAGACAGGGCCAAAGTCGGCAATATCATCATGGCGCGCTTTAGGAATGGTCACCACACAGCTATCAAACTCGACTTGCTCCGCTTCGCTGGGCAGCACGCCCGAGTCTGCCGGAAAATCGCTTGCGCGTATCGACAGTACCTTGATATCCTTAGTTTTTGGTAATGGCACACGGCGGTGGTCTAAGGTAATGATCTGTTTAACATAGGGCTTGCCTTCATTACCCAGCCAGGCAGCAATATCTCCGCCATTTGAGTGGCCAACCAAAGTTAAATTATTAAAATCGTACCCTGTTATGCTGCGTTGCAATTCACCGTGTAGAAACTCCAGTGTCTTTGCACCACGCTGCCAGTTTTCACTGCGCGTTTCAAACAAATTACCAGAGACTGAAAGCGGCGGATCGCCCGGTAATTCGTGTCCGATTGCAACCACCAGATACCCGTGTTTATTCAGCACTTTGGCTAAAAAGGTATAATCAGTATGCGACATACCGTAGCCAGCGCCGAGGAACGCCACCGGGCAAAGGGCTTTTTCATTGCACTGTGACTGAGATTCGGGATAAGTGATCTCAACCGGAATGGCTCTGTCACGGGCTTTATCGTAAACGCTGGCTGGTTGAACGGAGGCCGCAGCGGTGCTCAACCAGCAGGCAGTTACCAGACCAAATCCTTTTAAAAACTTCATAAAACTCCTGAACTATATCGTTATAAACTGCCGTATTATGCAGCCTTAAAACGTCCAATGTCACATTTTTGTACCCAGATAAAAACCTAGTTCCTTGCTTATGCTGGCTGTTTTAACAAGTATCGACAAACTTCAGCGCCAGCGAAATACTTTGACGATATTGTAGGCATTGAATTCGAAAAATAGGGGCATTCGTCAAAAGCTACATTTTTTGATAGCAAAATTTACCGCATGTGTTCTCCTTTTTGCCGTGCATGACGACCAGGGAGGCACTTGCGGGTAGAAACAGTTACAGAGTATCGATTTTGTCCTTTATTTCCGCCAGCTGATATTCGTTATCAGCGACCTTAGCGATGTCTTTGAGTGCACGTTTATAAGCCGTATTGAAAGCCGCCTCACTGGTCGTGACGATGTCCGGTTTCACTCCGACGCCTTCCCAATTACTTTTGGTTACAGGGTTGATAGCCTTGGCAATAGGAATGCCAGCCCGGAAACCGTTACCCAGCTCGTAGAATTGCCAGGGATTTGCGCCCCCTTTGGTAACTTCACCCACCAACGTGGCTCTGTTCAAGTGCTTCAGATTGTAGGCAAACTCTTCGGCTGCCGAGAAGGTTCCTTTGCTCGTGAGCACATACAATGGAATGGTCAAATTCGCCTTCGCTGCGACCTCTTTTATTGTATAAAATTCGCGCGCGGTGTTGGTGGTGCGCCAGTAGATGCTATTTAAATGCGTATCAGGCTTTAAAAAATAGCTACTTATCAGCTGCACCATTTCCCCGCTTCCACCGCCATTTTTTCTCAAATCAATGAGCAATGCATCCGCATCGGCCACAAACTTCATCACCCCTGTCACGGTACGTTTTGATTCATCCGTAACATTATCAAAGCCCCAGAAGTCAATATAACCGACGTTGCCAGGCAAGATCTCGACCTTGTTAAAGCCAGAGTTGTTACGCGCCAGTTTAGTGAACCAAGGTTCATATTTTTTCTGTGCCACAACACCGCTCGGATCGCGCCACTGTACGCCAAAATGCGGGTCGGTTTTTTCCAGCTCTGCGGACAACAAAGCGGCAAATTCATCCTTAGTAACAGCATCCTTAAAGGCAGGGTTATCTTTAAGTTGCTGCAAGCTCTTTGCCAGGCCGGGAATTTTGTCTGTTTCAACATAACTGTTTTCAATTTCATTCACTAAGGTGCTGACAACTTCCTGCTTGTTAAAGTCCTCATTGGCACTGCTTATACAAGGTAGCATCACCAGAGATAAGCCAAGGTACTGAATAAGCCTCATTTGTTATTCCTTCTAATTATTAGTTAGAAGGCAGTTAAGATACCCAGTTCAGTAAAACGTTCATTTTTTCTCGTTGCTCAGGCTTTTTTCAGCGCATCACAGGATCCTCGGGCAGAATAAAGGCGCACCAGTCGGGTTATTTTGTCTTGTGCTAACAGGCATTAAAAAAGCCGCATTACGCGGCTTTTCCTGTTACTTTTTATATTTTTCGAACCACGCAAGCGTATGTTCTATCTTACTGATCATCCGCGAAGGACGCCCGGCAATACCATGTGGTGCACCCGGGATTTTCACCAGTACAGAGTCTATCTTACGGTGTTTTAATGCCTGATAGAACTGCTCTGTTTCAGCCATTGGCGTACGCAAGTCTTCTTCGCCAGTCATCAGCATAGTCGGCGTGGTAACATTGCCAACCAGAGATAATGGTGAGCGCTCCCAGTAATGGTCAACATGCTCCCATGGCATCCCCGGGAACTGAGTGGGGATCTGCACCAAGCCACTGTCGGCGGTCAGTACTTTACTTAACCAGTTGATCACTGGCTTAACAACAACAGCAGCATTAAAGCGATCTGTCAGGCCAATGGCATAGGCAGTCGCGATACCGCCCGCAGAGCCACCCGCGATAAACAAGTTATCCTGATCAATAAAGCCCTTGGCAATCATGGCGTCTACACCTGAGTTGTGATCGGCAAAGTCTTCTTTTGAGCTGTACTTGTATTTCAGCAACATGGCAAAACGCTCACCATATGAGCTACTGCCACGATGGTTGTCGTAAAACACCACATAGCCCTGTGCTGCATAGCGTTGTAACTCAGCCGAGAAATGTGGGCCATAAGCCAAATGTGGACCACCGTGGATCTCCATCAACAATGGATACTTCTTGTTCGGATCAAAATTTGGTGGCGTGATGTACCAACCCTGGATCTGTTCACCATCAAACGAGGATTTGTATGTGATTTCGTGCACTTTACCCAGTGATTTGTGTGCCAGTAAGTCCTCGTTCAGCGCAGTTAGCGATTTTACCTTGCCTTTACTGGTTGTGACAGCGACATCAGCCGGACGCGAGCTTGAGCCTTTGGTAAAAGCAATCTCACCATCAAAGTTGGCGCTGAACTGACCGCTCAGATAAGGGCGACCCAACGTGGTGCCTGACAGCATATTGGTCAGGTCTTTGATTTTGCCTTTGGTCGTAATCGTCGCCAGTTTGCGCATGCCATGGTCGTCGTAAGCCATTGCCAGCTTAGTGCTGCCTATCCAGCTTGGGCTTTGGATTGAACGGTCAAAGTCCTTCGCTATCATGCGCGATTCTTTGCTTTGCCAGTTCATAATGTTCAGCTTGTGATTGCGATAAGGGTTCAGCTCGCCCGATGAACTCAAAAACGCCAGCTGTTTGCCATTTTCCGAAAAACTCGGCGAGTGCTCACGTCCCGGTGCATTGGTCAACTGTGTGATCTTACCTGCAAAATCAACCTCAAACAGATCGCCTTCCAGTCGCTTGTATTCCCAGTCTGCAATGCGATTTGCCGAGAACACAATGCCCTTTGAATCACTGCGCCACGCCAGTTTACCACTGTGGTGATAGTTACCTGAAGTCAGCTGACGAGGCGTGCCGCCCTCACTTGGCAACACAAAAATTTGCCGATATCCGGGCTTAACCAGACCGCGCCCATCCGCCTGATAATAGGCTTTATCAATCACAATGGCCGACTCGGACCATTTTGCGCCTTTTGGTTTTGCCGGCATCTTGGCAATCACCGCTGGCTTTTCCTCAACTTTTTGGCTAAATGCCAGCCATTTACCATCTGGCGACCAGGTCAGGTCACTTATCCCAGACTGTAACTGAGTCAGCAAAGCCGTGCGGTTTTGCGCAATATAATGCACGTGCACCTGAGTGCTGCCAGACACATCACTCAAAAAGGCGATCTTACTGCCATCGGGTGACCAGCGCGGCTGATAGTAGCGGTTTTCGTCTGAGAACAAAGGAGACTGTACGCCCGTTTTTGCATCGACCAGCCATAAATTTTGTCTTTTGGCATCCTTCATCACGTCGTTGCTGTTACGTACGTACACCACTTGCGCACCATTGGGCGAAATCTGTGGATCGCTTGCATACTCCAGCTCAAAAATATCTTCAGCCTGTAGCCCGGCATTTGCCTGCGCCAATACGGGTAGTGTTGCAAACGCCAGTAAAGAACATTGCAAAGTACGTTTCAGTCCAAAAGGCATGGGCAGCCTCCTATTGTTATCATTTTAATAAAGGCCACATAGTTATTCAGCTGAATACAGATGTCATCCAATACGCGATAAAACGGAATAAAAACCCGATGTGTTATAAAGTCACACAGATATTGAATGTCGCTTAAGTCAGCCAAACCTATGTCTGGCTGTTAATCGGTTGAGCTTGATACGCTTTTGTTTATATCCCTTGATGGCACTGTGGGTTCACTACGCTGATTTTTCTAACAAATGGGCAACCACCTTGGTAGCCTCTTCAAATTCAAAGTCTTCAATCAGATCAATAAGCTGCTTGCTGGTCGCCTCATCCAACTTATGGCTGGCGGCAAGCTCGCGCACCTGTTCAACTGATTGCATATCACAACTAAGCAGCAGTGCTTCAAGCTGAGTAAAGTCCTCTTTCGTTACCTTTAAACTAACTACATTTGTTCGCTTAATTGAAGGTGTATCTTCCTGATTTAGTTCACTCAGCTGCTTGTGTAGCTTCCTCAGGAATTCAGTCAGATGCTCTACCTGTTCCAACTCGACTTGCTCACCGCTGCCAATCGCTTTTTCAATCTCTGCGGCGCGTTTTGATAAGTCATCCATGCATAAATTGGCACTTGCCCCCTTCAGAGAATGGGCAATACGCTCAGCATGTTCCAGGTCTCCTATGACCAGCGCCTGATTCAAATTAATGGTTTCCTCAATTTGGTTTCTGGCAAATTTATTAATAATGCTCCAAAACGCCTTGTCATTGCCGCCCAGTCGCTTGATAGCCCGTTCAACGTCTACACCTGCTATTTCGATTTGCTCATCGTTTTTCGCGTCCTTTCCATTATCCAGCTCAGCTTCATTTTTCAGCACTGCGGGATCAGTAAGCTCAGATTGCTTATACAAGTGATGGCGTATTGTTTCTGCCATTTGATTGAAGTTGATTGGTTTGCCAATATGGTCATTCATTCCGGCAGATTGACACTTTTGAAGATCTTCGTTCATGACGTTTGCTGTCATTGCGATAATTGGCAATGCGTTAAACTGACTGAGCTTTCTGATGTATTTTGTTGCAGAATATCCGTCCATAACGGGCATTTGTATGTCCATCAGTACAATGTCAAACGCTTGCTCTTTAATCATTTCGACCGCAACCTGACCATTCTCAGCAATACTTACCTGAAGGTTTAACGAGGACAGCATTTCTGCGGCAATTTCCTGATTTGTGCTGTTGTCTTCAACCAAAAGTACATGCTGTTGCTCAAATAAAAGCGCGGTATTGTCGACCTTTCTATATGACTCACTCTCCCCTTGCGGCTCCGACAACTGAAAAGACTCCATGATCGAATTGAGCAGCACAGATGCATTCACAGGCTTCAAAATGACCGAGTCAATCAGTTCATGCACCTCTGAGTTCATGCCTATATCTGTACCATATGCTGTGACAAGCACATATTTAGGTTCTGTTTCCAGCTCTAATGCCCGAATATGTTTAATCGCATCAATACCGCTCATATGCGGCATTTTCCAGTCCATAAAAATAATGTCATAAACCCCGGCTTGCGCCAGTTCAATGGCGCCTGACCCACTGGCAGAGCACGTCACCTGAAACTTCATTGCTTTAAGCAAATTAGTTAAAATAGCCCGTGCACTTTCATTGTCATCAACAACCAGCGCTTGCTTACCCGCGAGCTGACTGTCAGGGCAGATTACATTGGTGAGCTTAGCCGACTGTAAGCTACTCTTTATGGTGAAAAAGAACTCCGAGCCTTTCCCTTGCTCACTGTGAACACCAATAGAGCCCCCCATAAGCTCCACAAGTTTCTTGCAGATACTCAGACCAAGTCCGGTACCACCATACTTACGTGTGATTGAACCATCTGCCTGCGAAAAAGCCTGAAACAACTTATTTTGCTGCTCGCGAGACATGCCAATGCCCGTATCTTTCACCGAGAACTTTAAGATTACCAGGTCTTCAGATTGCTCCGCGACAGTCACCGAAATAGTAATTTCACCCTGCTCAGTGAATTTAATGGCGTTACCACACAAATTAATCAGGATCTGCCCCAAACGCAGAGGGTCGCCAATCAGGCTAATTGGCACATCAGGGGCGATATCTAGCAACATCTCCAGGCCTTTCTCTTGCACCCGAATCACATTGATGTTGACCACATTGTCCATGACCTCTTGCAAAGAAAAGTCGATGTTTTCAATTTCAAGCTTACCTGACTCAATTTTGGAAAAATCTAATATATCGTTAATGATCCCCAGCAAACTTTTCGCGGCTTGATCTATTTTATTGATATAGCCCATCTGTTGAGGGGTAAGATCAGTTCTGAGCGCCAAATGGCTCATACCGATTATGGCGTTCATCGGGGTTCGGATCTCGTGGCTCATATTTGCCAAAAACTCCCCTTTTGCGGTACTCATTTCATCGGCTTTATCTTTGGCCAGCCTTAATTCTTGCTCCATTTGTTTGCGTTCTGTCACGTCAAGCAGCAAACCAACCACGCCTGCCAGCCGATTTTCAGCATTGGTAAATAACGCCTCGTACACAATGAAATTTCTGGGGTCGCCTTCTGCATTCTCGATCGTAATTTCATAATGGTGGTTTGACTCTCTGTCGATTAAATCCTGATGGGATTGCTCAAAAACCTGAGCAATTTCATAATCGAAAATATCCTCAGCCGTGGCGTCCAACACATCGGCATCGAATGTTCCAAAGTATTGATTAAAAACGCTATTTACGCCTAAATATTGGCCTTCGCTATTTTTGTAGTACATTGGGCTTGGGATGGCGTTGAGAATTTTCTTATTCAACTCAAGCTGCTCAACAATGCGCTTTTCTGCTTTAGACTGTAGGTCAATATTTTGGGTCAATTGCAAACTCACCGCCAGATCATTAATAACCGATTTAACCCACTTGTAGTCCTGCTCTGTCAGCTCAACCAGGCTGCCTAATTCCAATAACCCGATACTGTCGTTACTCACCACCAGCGGGAAGTAATATAGCTCACTAATAGAGAGCTTTTGTCCGTTCAACTCAATAGCATATTGCTCTTTTTCAAACTTCATAGAGTAGGGCTTTTGAGTGCTAAGAACATGAAAGTGAATGGAGTCATAATTGGTATATGTTGTGGCGCAGCTGCTGCTATAACCTGTCCCGGCAACTCGGTTGAGTGCTTTCTGATCTTCAAATACATATAAACCAAGTAATGGCACAGATAACCGCTGCTCCAGAAACTGTAACAGCTCTTCCCCAAGATCATGCGGGCTTTTCTTGCCTCGTAGTGCAAGACCAAAGTCCTTCATAATGGTGTTAAACTCAAGTTGCTCAGACAAGTCATTAAGCAACTTATTCATAGACACAGAGAGTCCTGACAGCTCCCCTTTTACGGATTCATCGAGCGTAAAGTTATAGTTACCTCGTTCCACATTGTTGACCACCTGCTTTTGGATGGAGGCTACTGGGTTAATGTACAATTTCCACAACAGATAAAATGATAATGCGATATTGATGAGTAATATCAGGTTAAATACATTCCTGAACATATAAGCAGCGTTGAGGCTGTCTTGATGGCTTTGCAATTCATTATTAAGGCGTGTTGCAATTGCTCTGTGCGCCTCACCAATTGCGGTCATAATTTTTGATTTTTCAGCTAAATATGTATCACTGAATAAAATTTTCTGTGCGCTTGTTAAGTCGGGCTTCCCGCCTTCCACCCAATTACCATACTCATCCCGGTAGATCCCCTGAATGGCATTAAACGCCTGTCTTTCTAACCCCACTAACCCATTCGACGTAGACAGGGCGTTTTGCATTTGCAACAGTTCAAAATCTTGTGCCCCCAGTTGTTGAAAGCGCTCGATAATATTATGCCCGTCTTCTATCCGCTCTGGCTTTGGCAAACTGGTATGTGGCGACGCAAGATTATCCCAATAATCAAAAGTATTGGCACTTTGGGCTTGCACTTCGCCATCCCGTACAAGCAAAACATACTGAAACAACTGCTGCCATTTTTCATCGCCGGTTACCGCATAGGCCCGGGCAAAATTCGTTAAGTTATCCGAGCTGAGTTTCAATTCATGAGCAAGTTCCGTAAGTTGGAATAACTGTGCTTGTTTCTGTGATAGGGTATTGACTTCTGTCCTTACAAAATGCGACATCAAGCCGATCCCACAACTTACAACCAGCATCACTAAAAAAGTGATAAAGAAGCTAGCTCTTAAGCTTTTCATTTCACTCAATCCTTACTTGGCGTTTCACTAATAATAGACCTATATTTCTAAGTACGTCGTGCAATCGTGCAACATAGTGATAACAGAGACTATGGAAGAACTAAAGACCGTGCTGGTAGTAGATGATGTGAAAGAGAACCTGGCTTTCATGGCGGAGATTATCAAAGACAAATATCGTGTATTGGCAGTAAAAAGTGGCGAAGCCGCTATTAACCTTGTTGAGAATAATCAGATAGATATTATTTTACTGGACGTTGTGATGCCACAAATGAATGGCTACGATGTCATCAAATATCTGAAGTCACATGAGTCTCACTGCGAAATTCCGGTCATTTTCCTGACCGCAAAAACCAGCGTCTCAGATGAAGAGAAGGGCTTTATGCTGGGTGCTTGCGATTATATCAACAAGCCAATTAGCCCACCCATCCTGTTGGCTCGCCTAAATACACATCTGCTAAACAAAGAATCTAAGGACATTCTTAAAGACAAAAACAATTACTTAGAAGAAGAGGTCCAGAAACGGACCGAGCAAATGTCGCGACTGCAGGACGTTACCATTCAGGCAATGGCAAGCCTTGCTGAAACCCGGGATCAGGAAACAGGTAATCATATTCGCCGTACACAGCTTTATGTCAAGTTGCTCGCCACCATACTCAGTGGCAAAGAAAAGTATAAGCAGATACTGCCCCCCGAAGTCATCAATATTTATTACAAATCTGCGCCACTGCATGATATTGGCAAAGTTGGCATACCAGACAATGTATTACTCAAACCAGCCCGGCTTACAGCTGAAGAATTTGAGATTATGAAAACCCATACCGTGTTTGGCCGCAATGCGATCGAAACGGCCGAATCAGCGCTGGGCCAGACCGACAGCTTTTTACAAACAGCAAAAGAGATTTCTCATTATCACCATGAAAAGTGGGATGGCTCTGGTTATCCCGAAGGCCTCAAAGGAGAAGATATCCCACTCAGTGCCAGGCTGATGGCCATCGCCGATGTCTACGATGCGCTGATAAGTCGTCGGGTTTATAAAGATGCCATGGAACACAACGACGCAGTTGAGATTATGAAAGAAGGCCGCGGTAGTCACTTCGACCCTGAACTATTAGATGAATTTCTGGCACAAGAAAGCGCATTTTTTGAGATTTCTCAACAATACCGGGACTAGGACTAAACGGGGGACTTATGCCTTACTCTATTTTATTAGTCGACGATGATGAGGTAAATCATGACATCGCAAGGACCATGTTAGGCGAAACACATAAATACTTTTCTGCCTTAAATGGCGAAAACGCACTTACGTTGTTTAATGAACGAAAATATGATGCCATTTTGCTGGACGTCGTCATGCCAGGCATGAATGGCTACGAGGTTTGTCAGGCAATTCGTAAGGCGTCAAACCACAATGATACCCCGGTTTTATTTGTGTCATCTAAAGACTGTATTGAAGACAAGCTCGAGGGCTTTAAGGCCGGTGGTGATGATTACATCACTAAACCATTTGATGCGGCCGAGCTCAGTTTCAGAATAGAGCGTCTGGTAAAGTACAGTAACGAAATTGATATGCTAAAAGTTAATTGCGAAGCCGCTGAAGAAGTCACTATGACTGCCATTGCAAGTTGCAGCGAGCTGGGGTTATGCCTTGAATTTATTGAAAATTCTTATCGATGCAATACGCTTTCAGAGCTTTCTAATGCAATTCTGGCCCTCTGTCAAAACCTTAGTCTAAAAGCGTCTGTACAAATTGGGTTAATGGGAGAGTTTCGGGATTTTAGTAACTTTGGCGTAATTAACCCGCTAGAGCATGAGTTATTAAAAAAAGGCCGTGAGAGCAAAACCGTTATCAATATTGAAAAGCGGAGCTTTTTTAATAGCGCATATTGCTCCTTGCTGGTTAAAAATATGCCAGTAGACGATGAAGAGAAATATGGGCGCTTCAATGACATCCTGGCATTGGTTGTCAGGGGGGCGAATGCCAGGCTAAAAAGCCTGGAAAGCAATGTTCAAGCTATTCAGGCTAAAAACAGAGGGCTACAAGAACTAAGCCAAATTGCCAGCAAAGATTTAGAAAGTATCGATTATATTTTCAAGCACTATAATCAGTCATGTCAGGAACTAATTGAACGGCTTATCTTTGATATAGAAGACTCCATATTAACATTCGGATTCAGTGATACGCAGGAGCAAACTATCCGTGAAACACTCGACGGGGCAAAGGAAGATCTGCAACAAATACAAGAGCACTCTGAAGACATGTCGGCAACCTTTAATGACTTCTTTATCAAGCTGGACAAGCTAATCGATTGACGCTGAAGATAGAATCAGTATTAATCGATTAGCTTGTCCAGCTTGATGTTTTTACATTGAAAAAAAGTGCCATGCTAAGCAAAGAAATCGCATACACCGGCGGGCTCAAATCAGAAAAGCGACTTGCTCATTACAACCACATCCACGCCGCGATAATTCACTCGCTCCTGTGCCTGCCAGCCTAGACGATGGTAAAGCCCGCCGTCTTGTTGCTCGGTTTGCAAATGCAATTCCTTGACACCAAAAGACTTAGCCAACTGCTCAATTCTTTGTACCAACGCAGAAGCGACCTGACTCCCTCTTGCGTGAGGTGCGACATACACACCACCCAGCCAATGCGTTTTATCCGGGTAAATGGTCATTTCGTGAAAGCGCAGATGAGCAACGCCAACAGGTTTGTTTGCCTGCATTGCCAGCAACGCCAGTGGGATAGCATCTTTTTGCAGATACTCTTCGAGCTTATCTTCAAACGAGTTTACTGTAGCATCAGGTGCCAGCGCGCCCCACTCGCTGAAATACCAGTGAGCAACCAGCGCCTTAAACTCCGGTCGTTCAGCGAGAAAACAAAATTCCACCGTCATCATTCTTTGTCTGCTTGTTGAATAAGTCAACTGTCTCAATATTGATACAGACTTGCAAGAAAGAAATAACTCCGTGCCTTTTGTCTGTTTGTAATGAACATTCAAGGTCTGCCAACTTCGAAAACTCGCATTTGAAATGCCGATTAAGTCAATTACCTGATGAATATTTTAATATATCATCAGGTAGCCTTTGTTATTAAAAGTGCACTTTTCTCATGGCTGGCAAGATGTGCCTGCCTCATATTTTTTAGGACAGACTATAAAAGGAAAGTAAGTATGATCTCTAAGTTATTCCCAAGCTGTGCTTCAGCGCTATGTGTGAGCGCCACTCTGGCACTCGGAATTCTCCCCACTTTCTCTGCCACCGCAGCGACACAAAGTGGGTATTGTGAAATATCCAGAACCCAACCGGGCGCGCCGCCTATGAGCTGGGACAACAATGACTACGTGACAACCGCCAAATACTCCGTCTTTGGCGCTGAGAGCTGTGAAGTTCCAAACAATGCAACCATCACCAATATTCGCGCGAGTTTTACAGCCTATGCAGATAGACAAGTACTGACCCGGGGCCTGCTGCTGGGCGATTATATTCTCACAGTTAGCGCATCTTCTCCCTATTTACCTAATCCGCTAACGGGTCAAGTGAAAGCCATTATGTCGGCATACGGTGCAAACTCGTTAGGGTCTTCAACAGTTAACCTGCCTTTTAATGGTACTCGCTTAGATAATCTGTCATTCACCCTGAAGGCACAGCTGAGCAACAGCGTGAGTTTACGGTGTGCTAATAGAAACCCAGCTGAGTGTGAAGACTATATGTATTTCGAATACACCCTCGGCGTTGATTATGAATATGAAGTGCCTGGTGTGCCTGATGCGCCAGGCTGGATCAATGCCTCAGCTTCAGGTAACAGCGTGAATGTGAACTGGGAACCTGTCAGCGGTGCAACCTATAAAGTTGCCATTCAATATAACAACAATAGCTGGACCGATTATCAATATATTCCAAGTCCGGCTTCAGCGTCATACATGAGTTGGCAAAACTTAAACGATGGTAATCGTCGTTACCGCGTCGTCGCCTGTAATAGCTATGGCTGCTCTGAACCTTCACCGATCTCAAATACGGTTACAGTGAGCTCAGGTTTGGATACACCCAACGCGCCTTACGCCAGATTAAGTGGCAATACCATCATTGTGGATTGGAACGATGTACCCGGTGCCTATCAGTATGTACTTTCAATCAAGTACAACAACAATAACTGGACTGACTATCGGTTCTACAGTGCACCAAACACATCTAGTATCTCGTGGTCAAACCTGGGGTCAGGCAACAGGCAATATCGCGTCAAAGCATGTACACAAAGTGGCATATGTTACAACGCATCGCCTGCATCTAACGTTGTAAGTAACTAAACGTTTTAAACCATATCGACTACCAACCTCCAGGCTTTAAGTGAAGGTTGGTAGTCATCATTGAGTCATTGACTGCCCCGCACTTAAGGAACGTTAAAATCGCAAACCATCTAGCACTCTATACCTCATACAGATGTGCATCGTAAAAATACGCATTGCAAACGAACTTTGAAAGCATTGCTCACATTGATTACATCACTTTGCGCTGAATTGACTTCATTAGCAAGCAGTCCCACCAACCCAGGTGCTACTCACACCCAGATGGATACCTTGAGTTTGCTTTATAAACAGGGAACAGCAAGTTGATGAAAACAAGAAATTAAAGGGAGCAGATAACTGATGGAAATTCCTGCTGAACCTGACAGCATACTCGCTATAGAAGAGGCGATTACGCAAGGTATGACGCAAAATTATTGAGCACAAAGTCTTTAAATGCGCTGATCCTTGTGGGTTGATGTTTGTCTTGTAAATAAACCAGGTAGAGAGGAATGCGCTTTGGATGCCAATGTTCAAAGACTGACACTAGCTTGCCTTCTCTCAACTCCTGTGAACAGTAAATCTCGGGCACCCGAATGATGCCATTACCACGCAATGCAGAATACACCATGATCCGACCATTTTTACACTCCAGATCGCCGTTAACACTGACTTCCTGTTGATTACGATCATGGGCATGCACAAACGTCCACGAGCGCATGCTGCCCGTAATACACTTATGGTTATCCAAATCTTTCGGAGTGTCCGGTTTTCCATATTTGCAGATGTAATCTGGGCTTGCATAGGTACCCATAGTCAGCTCTGTCAACCTCCTTGCAATCAGTGCTGAGTCTACAAGCTCTCCCATCCGGAAGACAAAATCAAACTCGCCTGAAACAAGGTCCACCCGTTTACTACTGAAGTCCAGCACAATATTAATGTCAGGGTGTATTCGCATAAAATCGGCAACCAGCGGTCCAATGATGTTTTCACCAATATATCCACCTACACAATTAATTTTGATTTCCCCGGACAGCTCAGTGGCACTTTCTATTGCCCTGCTTATCGCTTGATCTATGCCAGCATAAGCCTGCTTGCACCGCTCGAAGAACGCTTCGCCCGCTGGCGTTAAATGCTGAGTACGCGTAGTTCGGACTAACAGGCTTATACCCAAACTGGACTCTAGTTGAGATAACTGTTTTGAAACTTGTGAACGTGAACACATGAGCTTTTCTGCCGCCCTGGTAAAGCTCCCCTCCTCGACCAGTACCAAAAAGCTATTTATATCCGAGTAACTGACTTCTTTTCTCATCAAAATCTCTGTGTCCAAAAGGAATTAATAATAAAGATTAGATCGTTTTTGTAAACAATGATGTGACTCTGACCTTATATATCACCTTCTGATATTGCCATAGAATGCGCCTCATCATTTGATTCCCACCAGCCACCGCAACAATACGGTAAAGCACTGCAGTGGTATGAGGATCCTTTGTTTCGAGCTCTGAGCAAACTTAACCATGTCAGAGACAAGAACTTTAATCAGCCTCACTTAAAAAGGCTGCCTTTTTAGGAGTAAAATTGATGAAAAAGCTAGTTGTTATTACAGGTGCCAGCTCTGGTATAGGAGAAGCTATCGCAAAGCGCTTTAGTGAAGCTGGTTACCCACTGTTACTCATAGCACGGCGTATTGAGAAGCTGACTGCACTCAACTTACCTAACTGTTTATGCGAACAAGTCGATGTCACAAACAAAGAGGCCTTTGTACGAGCCATCGCAAAAGCTGAAGCAGAGTTTGGTCCAGTAGAATGCCTTATCAACAACGCTGGGGTCATGCTGCTAGGCCAAATAGAGACACAAGACAACAACGAGTGGCAAAAAATGTTCGACGTCAATGTTGTGGCTTTGTTGAATGGGATGCAGGCTGTACTTGAACCTATGAAAAATAGAAACGGTGGCACGATTATTAATATTAGCTCAATTGCTGGCAGAAAGACCTTTCCAAATCATGCAGCATATTGTGGAACCAAATTCGCGGTGTCTGCTATCACGGAGAATGTCCGTGAAGAAGTGGCAGACTTTGGTGTCAGGGTAACAAATATCAGCCCCGGATCCGTAGAAACTGAACTACTGAACCACACAACGTCAAGCGAAATAAAAGCCGGTTATGAAGATTGGAAACAAACCATGGGAGGTGCTTTGCTCGCTGATGACATAGCGCGAAGCGCACTTTTCATCCAAGAGCAACCCCAGCAAGTCTGTATCCGGGAACTGTTAATTGCAGCAACACGCCAACAGCCGTAAACACATATATATGAAAAATATATGAGGAATATATGAAAGACACCCAATGCAGGGTGTCTTTGTCACACCAGAAACTGAATTTCAATAATTTTTAGCCTAAACACCAAAGACAGAAACAGCTGACGCTCCTACTCACAGAGCCAAGATATCACCGACCTGTCGCAAACCGCAGCAGAGTCGACCTTTGCTCATATTTGGATGAATCATTAAAAACATATCAATCTGGCCAGAGCCACATGCATTTGCTATTACCAACCCGATAGCTCACTTTCTCTGAGTAGGTTGTGCTTGAGCAAGGGGTATAGCAGTGGTAATTTGTTTATTGTAATGAATGATGCGTATACAGGGCTGTTGACAGGCCAAACAGAGTGTCAGTACGCCGGTTATTTTTACAGGGAACAAGAGTTAAATGTTATGGCCACAAATTATAAATTTAAGAAAGTGAAAGCGGGCAGGGATCACATTGCCGACAACTTCCACAATGCACTGAGCCTTTCTGATATGGCAAAGCATGCGCATATCTCTCCCTACCATTTTTTACGGGTTTTCAGGGACACTTATGGAGAAACGCCCAATGAATTTTTGATCCGACTCAGAGTGACACACGCAAAGAAACTGCTGATTACCGAAAACCACAGTGTCTCAGAGATTTGTGAGCATGTGGGTTATTCAAGCCTTGGCAGCTTTTCCTCCTTATTTTTGAAGCAAACAGGCATGGCACCGACTTTATATCGACGCAAACTTTGGGCCTTGTCGGCTGAGCCATTTTGCTTTCCCTCTCAGGCCATACCGGCCTGTTATGCCTATCACTTTTTAGGCAAATAGCGCAATATTGGAGAAACCTTTGCTGGATTTTATCTATACAATAAAGGTGAACTCACAACAGGGAATATGAAGATGATCACATCTATAGCGCATGCCACAATATATGTACTAAATCAGGACGAGGCGCTTGATTTTTATAAAAATAAGCTTGGTTTCGAAGTCGGTGATGATATGAAAGTAGAAGGTGGTTTCCGGTGGTTAACTGTCTATCCGAAATCGAATTCACAGCTCCAGCTGGTATTAGCAGAGCCAAAAGAAGGGCCCATGTTTAACAAAGAAGCTGCCGAAAAAATCCGGAGTTTAATTACAGAAGGTGCATTCGGCGCGGGCGTTTTCGAAACTGAAAATTGCCAGCAAACATACGAAGAGCTTGTCGCCAAAGGCGTCGAATTCATTCAGCCGCCAACAGAACAATTATATGGCGTAGAAGCCATGGGTCTGGACAACTCCGGAAACTGGTTCAGTTTGGTACAAAGATAATACCAATTTCATTTAATACTTGGTCTATTTGAAGGAGCAAATAGGACGCTAACAGCGTTAAAAATTTCTCATTTAGAACAACTAAACAGCAAAATTTTCGCCTTGTTATCGACCCTATTTTCTCGCCTCAAAATAGACCACTTAATTAAGAAAATTGGTATTAATTCGCGATAGCAATTTGCCGGCGGGCCGCTCTAGCAGCCCATCGGCTTGTTACCAGTCAGTGTAAAGTGTCATCTGCACTGTATAGACAAAATATTCAGTTAGATTTGTCAGCCGCACCTGTGCAATTCCATAGTACCCAGCTTTGACGGTTTATTGGTGAGATAGATAAACAAAGCTATTTTTCCGCGGTAAAAAGCTGTTCAAGCAGTTGCCGGGACAACTTCACTCCTTGCTCTGTAAACTGAACCGATTTTTGTTTTCCTCTGGGGTCATGGATTAAGCCTTTTTCGTAAAGCCTACTCATCACTTCCCAGTCAATTTGTTTCCAGGCACAGCCATCTTCGCTTAGTGTAAGCGACAGTATCGCCAGCGCCGCGTCATCAATTTTATGCTCATCTATGTTCATTGAAATCTCCATTCGGGGCTGATTATTAATTAGCAGCCGCAGTGAACTGGCACACCAGGTTGATAACCAGCGCTCAGGGTGAAGTGAGATCGAGTCTGGAGCCAGGCAGGTATCAACGCTAGCCGCAGGATATGAATAAACCGTGCACTTGTCGCTCCTGCTTTCTCCCTCCTGATTAGAGAGCTGAGTGGTGTTAAGCAGCTCCCGGGTCGCAAGCGCCCGGGATGACAAAGGGTGTTGGTGCTAGATGGTGACAAGTTCAGATAGTTTTCGTTTTAAAAAGACTGGAACTTGTTAAACCCATTTATTAAACGTTAGATCAACCTGGTTTCTTTTCCAAAACCTCAGCATCATCAGGTAGTCGCATCACTCTTGCCTGCTGCGGTAAATCGAGCGCCCATGTGAACCGCCGTGGATGCGCTTTGCAAGCTGTCTAATTAATATTTTCATAATTCAATCCCTCATTTTTCCTTTTGAACTAGCCATTGGGTAGTTCCTTTTTTCGCCTCATTTTCCATTATCTCGGCTCTTTGTCTTGCTGGTAAATCTGGAGAACGGGAGTCGCCTCCCATGACCAAACTCATTTGCTGTTTATCTAGTTTTTTCATAGTTAAGTTCCCTTGCTTCAGCCTTCTTTGCATAAAATAACAGGCACCCAAGCAATAACAAGCGGCTGAGCATGATCAACGATTGTATAAATATCAAACATATAAGTTACTCCTTCTCCTGATCGTTCTCTTGAACTTCATCTGAATTCGGCTCAGCAAAATCCAACGCATTGGTCAGATCTTTACCAAATATTAAAAATACCTCAAACAGCTGTACACTGCTCATATCGGTTTTACCGGACTCATAATTGCTGATGGTGGCCTGATCAACGCCAAGCTTTTTAGCCAGGGTGGCCTGAGACCATTTACGCTCCAGGCGCATGCGCCTGACCGAGCTTTGAATGTAGCGTCTGAATCTTTCCGTTTTGTTCCTTCTTGTTATGTTATTCACACACTTGTACCCTTTCCTTATACTGTGAGCGACAAATACCGCCCAACAACGCGCACAAGCAACCAATTTTTAACAAAAGAAACAAATAAAAGGCATTTTATGAATATATTTATAAGCCTTTTTAATCAAGGCTTTAGGCCTCCTATATTTAACTCAAAATCTCCCACTTACTTTTAATTTAAATGAAGCTAGCAGGACCCCTTTTAAAGTAGTGCCGCTTGTTCCACCACAATGGCGTGGCGCTGAGCCAGGCGCAGGTGATCTTTGTCGTAACCGCCGCCGATCACGGTTGCAACGGGTACGCCTGCATGCTGACAAGTTTTGAGCACCAGCGCATCGCGCTGCTCCAGACCTCGCCAACTGATGTCTAACTTACCCAGGCCGTCGTGCTCCCAGATATCCACCCCAGCGTCGTACAATACCAGATCTGGATTAACGTCTTCGAGCAAGCCTGTCAGGGTGTCTTCTACGATATGCAAGTAGTCCGCGTCTCTCAGATTGTTCGCCAGACCAATATCCAGATCACTGCTGTGTTTTCGAAACGGAAAGTTTTTTTCGCAGTGAATAGAACAGGTAAACACATAGGGGTTATGTTTGAGCATGGCTGCGGTACCATCTCCCTGGTGGACATCCAGATCAAAGATCAGCACATTGTTTACTTTACCTTGCGCTATCAGGGTTGTAGAAGTAAAGACTAAATCATTGACCATACAATAGCCTGAGCCAAAGTCATAGTGAGCGTGGTGCGTGCCACCAGCGAGATGACAGGCTACACCGTTTTGCAGCGCCAACTCTGCGGTCTTGAGTGTGCCAAGCGGTGCAGTGAAGGTCCGCGCCATGAGCTGCTCAGACCAAGGCAAACCAATACGACGCATCGATTTAGCATCAAGTTGATTACGCCACAGATCCCATAAATAAGTATCACAGTGCACCGTTTCCAGTGGCTCCGGTGACCCCAGCTCAGGTTGATATACATTGTCGCCAATCAAGCCCATTGCCCTCACCTGCTGATAGAGATTAGCGAACTTACTCATCACAAAGCGGTGATTTGGATCGAAACTGAATGAATAGTTGGGGTGATACACCAGCGGTAGGCTGGTATTAAGTGACTGGCGGTTTATATACATATCCAAAACAACATATAACGAGGATGGCGTGAGTGTAGCGCATCTTTCCACCTCGTGGTTAGTATGGCAACATATCGACACCTAAACTTTGCGTATTTTACCTTATGGAACTGAACTTTGCCGATTTTTCACCAACCCAGATATATCACCTTATGACTCAAACCGTGATCCCAAGGCCCATCGCCTGGGTTTTAACGGAGTCCGATGAACACAACTATAATCTGGCACCCTTTTCTTACTTTTCAGCGGTATCCAGTGCGCCTCCATTACTGATGTTCTCAGCCGGCAAAAAGCCGACAGGGGAAATTAAAGACACAGTAAAAAACATCAAATCAACACGCAGATGTGTAATTCACATTGCCTGTGAGCATGATGCTGAACTGGTAACGCAAACGGCTGCAACGCTGCCGCATGGCGAATCCGAAGTAACCGCCAACGACATTAAACTAGCGGAATTCACAGGCTTTGACATGCCACGTATCGCGCATTGTGATATCGCCTATGGCTGTGAATTATATGAATTTCAGGAAATCGGCGACACGCCGCAAAACCTGGTGTTTGTGAAGATCATCAGTTTGTACCTGAGCGACAAGGTAACTGAGCTGGACCACAAACAACGCATTAAAGTATTGGCCGATAAAGCCGCCCCACTGGCACGTCTGGGTAGTGGAGAGTACTCAGGGATCACCGCACCATTTGCGAAAGTCAGACCTAAATAATGAACGCCCACAGCGATTACCACGTAGCAATCGCTGTGTTGTGCTTCAATAGATTTCTTCCGGTTTTTTTAAACTTCGAATTCTTCTTCATTACCCACAACTATTCTGATGATTACCCCTCGCAATTTACTATAAAAATAGTCGTAAAAATCAGTACGAGACACACCATATATCGAGATAATGGTAAAAAACATCACTGAGACAAACTGTAAAACGTTATCCAGTGTGTCATTTTTCTCAATCTCAAAGTGGGACATTAAGTATTGGGTCACGTCCAAGTTAATGACAAAGCTATAGTACACGAGTAAAAAAGCGATTAAAAATACGCTATTGGTTAGTACTCGACTTATCTTACCGCAACGTGCTTCGATGCGTGCCAAGTTCATCTCCATATATGAAATTTTAACTCGCCCCTCTTCTACTTTTTTATTGAGAGATTCAGTCAGATAAACATTGTCACTTTCGAGTGTTTGTTTCTCACGCTCATATTTGGATTCCATATCACTTAACTGCGACTCCAGCGCTTTTTTCTGTTCTTCATTATCTTCGATGATTGAATTGATGTAGCTTCCTTGTTTGTTAATAATTTCTTTTGCAATACACTCAGCGCCATCTTTACTGGGTGTCGAAGCATACTCGCTTAAAGAAATCAGCTTTTCAGTATAATTATAGAGCTTAACCTGAACACCTTCTTGCTCAGTTAATTTACCCTCGCCTATTAATTCGCCAATGTGCTTCTGAAACTGGCTTTTTACTTCTTTATTAATCGAGAGATTACTCATCGCATGAGCCACGATTTGATTCTTTGGTAACTTGTCGAGCGATGTGGGTAACTTAGTCCAAAGACGCGTTGCAAAGACCACATCTGTCATACAGTGCTGAACTCTGTTTGGTTCAGCTTCATCCCTGTAGTGATTTTTAAAGAATAAGGTGGCGGTATCCGCAAGCGCTTTATTTGGAGTAATAAAGATCGCGTTACATTTCTCAAGATAGCGCTTTGCTTCTCCTTTTCTGAGCCTGTAAATTGCGCATATAGAATTAACATCAGCGATCCGCGCGTCATCTGACTCCTGGTTTAATCGACTGCCCACCATATTGTCCAGGTTGGATTCATTTATCGAGTTTTCCAGCTCGACTGTCGGAGCATCTTTGATCTCAAACCCCAACTGTTTAAGCTTGTCATCCAGGTCGATAACATATTCAAGCAACTCACCTGCGCTGATGCCTCGTTGAAACGCATGATTTGCTAAGTCTCCATCAACCTGCCTGCCCTCAACCAACCCAGACGCGACACGATTAATAATTTTCTTAATTTCACTGACTGTATGGCTGAAAATACAAATTTTTGCGTCTAATGATTTGCACAAGTTAATAAGCTCATTTGTGCTTTTTTCCATTTCATCATTTACGTAACCCAGTACACGCAGCACCAATTTAGTATCGAAATAAACCTCTACACCTTTCATCTTTGACTGAAAGGTGACAATGGCAGATCCCATGTCTTGACTTGATTTATGCTTGTCATACTCAGTTATTTCAGTAATCGCCCTCAATAACGCATCCCCCAGAGCGACATCCGTAAGATCCTTGATGAAGGTTTTGCCATGATCCGGATCGTTAATTGCTATCGCGACAATTCTGTTCAGTTCAGAGTCCCGATTACTGATGTTTGAGGCCTGAGCCTTACCGCCGAGAAAGCTAATAGCAGACTTATCCAGCCACTCTTCAAGCACTTCTTCTGCTTCAAATTTGAATCTGGAGTACTCTTCAATCACATCAAATAAAATCGCTTTTATCCGGTTGATCTGCGCTTTTGATTCTCGCTCCATGTTTAATACATCTTCAATGCCTTTTTCACTTTTGGTCCGTTCATAAATAAAAGTCTTTTTATTTAAGGAAATGAGGTCAGTGTTTGCGGAGATATTTTTAAACGTATAGCGTATAACGTTGAGCGGAATTTCAACGCCAAAGTACTTTTTTATCGCTGTCTGAACTTTGACTTGTTCAAATTGACCATGTTTAAGATCCAATAAAGCCCTTTTGACCAAAGGCTCGACTGCATCGATAGGGCTTTTAAGACCTCGCCCAAAGGCAGCTTTAAGAAATGCGTATGCCAGAACAGTTGAACTCATTGATAACACCATTTTTATTCTAATTAAGATTTAAAAGCGCAGAAAAGAAAGGTTAACCACTATAAAATGCAAAATAATAGTATCACAATATTAACCATTCTAAACAATCTTAGACAAATTCCTGAGACGGTGTGAGACTGGGGCTTAAAACTGATCTAACGGGCAAAGCCTTACTGTAACAGTAAATAAAGTAGTGACAGCCAGAACACCTCTACACCTCACTTCTCGATGAGCGTTTGTGTATACTAGCAGCTTTGCATTAGTCAGAAGAATAATAACATGATTGGAATAGGTGAAATAGCAGCCATCAGTGCTGCATTTGTTTGGGCGTTTTCAACCCTGATATATAAGCGCTTTAGCCACCACCTTAGTCCATTTGAACTCAATGTCAGCAAAGGCGTGATCGCTGCAACCCTGATGGTATTGTGCATGCTTATTGTGCAAGATACCGCATATCCTGTATTACCATCCAGCTGGGCCTGGTTGATTGCCAGTGGCGTTTTAGGTATTGCCATTGGAGATAGCGCCTATTTCGCTGCGCTCAGAAATATTGGTCCTGCACGCACTTTGGTCGTAGAAAGCCTGGCACCAGCTATTGCCGGCATACTAAATATCCTGATCCTCGGTGTCTATCTTAGCCCGGTTGCCTGGCTTGGTATCCTGGTAACAACATGTGGTGTCATTGTTGCGATTAAACCTACTAAAGCTCAGCCTATAACAGATAAAAAACACTATCTGCTTGGCATCGCGTTTGCGATCACCGCCGCAACCTGCCAGGCCGCCGGCATGGTGCTCTCTAAAGGCGCGTTAAATAGTGAAACCATCAGTAGCTTATGGGCTGCATTTATCCGCCTTACATCTGGCACCTTGTTTGTTGCTTGTCTGGTCGCCAGTTTGAAGTCACAAAGCCTCAATCAGGCACTGACATTAAGGCAATTGTCGGGTAAACGCTGGTTATTTGTTGCTGTCTTTTTTGGCACCTTTATTGGTTTGTGGTTGCAACTCATATCTGTTAACCACACCGATCCAGCCATTGCGCAAACTATTTTTGCCACAGCCCCACTCATGGTGATGACCCTGGGCCTGATCCGAAGAGAAACCGTCACCAAAGCAATGCTATGCGGCGGTGCAATTGCATTATTTGGGGTGTTTTTGCTGTTGCAAGGGTGAAGCTGCGTAACACTTAACAAATAAATAAGGAAGCAGGAACAAAGTACCTGAACGACACCATTGTACCTGCTTTCATATCTGCCTTACTTAGACTTGTGCTGCCAGATGCGCTTTGTAAGCTTTTACCCACTCCTTTTCGACAAACCAATCATCGCCGTTTTCTTCGATCTGCGAATGATTTCATGGGGTGTCAGTGTACCTGCCCATTTAAAAACATACTCTGCGGTGTTGATCATCGCCTTTTTTAGCAACTCTCTGACTTCATCTTCAGCAACGATATCGGCACCGCGTTCAGTGATCCAACCAGGAAGTAACTCCTTTGGCATTTCCCACTGTTTTTTAACAAAAAAGCCTTGCCTTATCGGCTCGGCCTCAATCAGCCCACCGTAGTAGAGGGGGAAATAGGCGGATGTTTCCCCACGACTATTGTGCGCGTTTGTATACTGCCATTGTTCATACTCAGGAAGCTGCATAGGGTTCATCTGCACCGGACCATAGTGATCAGCATACTGCATCGGCTGCATCGCTCAGAAATCCTCACGCTTAACATAGTTATAGAAAACTACCGTCAGATATTTTAGAAAAATACTCTGGGAATGAGAAATGTTGGCCAGTTCAAAAGCCAGCATGTAATTGTCATCGGCGAAGTACCACCCGCCATTATTAAACCAAAAACCCAGAGGTAATAGATACTTGCTCCCCAGCTCTTCTGAAAGACTATAAAATTCATTAGCTTTCATTCTGATACATTCCTTTTATTACACTCATAATTTGTCTAAATCATGGATATTGTAACGTAGAAAAGGCGTTAAAAAATACCAGCCTCAATACTTACTAGCATAAAACAAGCCTACGTTGTTCAGAAGTAAAACCTGCCTCTGTGTTCTGTCTCTCGGTTCGCGCTCCCCGGTAAACACTTCACCCACAGTAAACCCCACTGCAAGCACATACGTACAAAGCCCTAACTGTATAAAGAATGGAAGTTAAACATGGCTAAAAATGTATTAGGTGGAGCGCTGCAGTCTTGCTGCACAAATCCGTTGACCGGTTTTTTAAGGGATGGATTTTGCAATACCAATCATATGGACGTTGGTACTCACGTAATTTGCGCCACAGTCACAGAGGCTTTTTTGGCCTTTACCCAATCCAGAGGCAACGATTTAACCACGCCACATCCGGAATATCATTTCCCGGGCTTAAAACCAGGCGATGGGTGGTGTTTATGCGCGCTAAGGTGGAAAGAAGCCTATGAAGCCGGGGTTGCTCCTCCTGTCAATCTCGAAGCAACGCACGAAAATGCGTTGGAGTTCATCTCATTAGAGGTCCTCAAAGCACATCAACAATAAAGCAACTGGTTAAAAAACACTTTCTAGCCAGAGTATTATAACTCTGCGCTAGAAAGCGACAGCTGTCAGCCCCTGACTTCATGATTCCCCTACTTTTAACTTAGAAAAAGCGTTAACACGCAATAAAACCAAGCTCACTAAACAATTATTCCCAACCACAAAATGCTACAATATAACATATCAACAAAAACAATAAGGAACCCTCATGTCAATGCGATTTCACTCTCAAGTATTGTCCATTGCACTTGCAGGTACGCTGACCATCAGTAGTCAAGCAACCGCGCAAATAAAACTGACATCCACTGAATTACAAGGCCTTGATTACCAAAAAGCGCTAATTAATGGCCAACTAGACGCCAGTATTCCCACCCCAGAGAGTATTCTAGGCTTTCCTGTTGGCCAAAAAGCGGCAACACCAGCACAAATCACCAACGCACTAAAACTGTGGCAACAAGTCAGTGATAAAATGCAAATTGTAGAATATGCGCGCTCTCACGCAGGCAGACCCTTACACTATGTGGTTATTTCATCTCCGGAATACCTAAAAAACACCGACCGGATCAAGTCGGATATCGGCAAGTTAGCAAACCCAAAAAACCTCTCAAAGAGTGAAGAAAAGCGCATTATAAACAGACTGCCAGCCGTCGCCTGGCTTGCCTATACCATTCATGGCAATGAAGGGTCGGGCAGTGATGCGGGACTGGCGGCAATCTACCAATTAATAGCATCACAAGAAAAAGACATTCAAGATATGCTTGAAAAAAGCGTTATCATTGTCGACCCTCTTATGAACCCTGACGGTCGTGCGCGCTTTACACAGGAGCTTCAGCAGCGTCGAGGGGTTGCCCCCAATGTAGACACCCAATCGACGTTACACACCGACGCATGGAGAGCTGGCCGCAGTAACCATTACTTGTTTGACTTAAACCGTGACTTTATTTTGGGCGTTCACCCTGAAACGCGCGGTATTGTTAAATCAATCAATGAGTGGAATCCGCAATTAATGATTGATGCGCACGAAATGGGCCCAATGGACTCTTATTTATTTGGTTTGGCGCGAGAGCCTGTAAACAAAAACTTGTCCGCATCAGGCAGGAAATGGGGGGGGATTTTTGCGCAGGATCAGGCTCAAGCTTTTGATGATCAAAACTGGCCATACTACACAGGTGAATGGTTAGAAAACCTTTACCCGGGTTATTCAAGTTATGCCGCGTTCCGGGGCACTATTCACATTCTGTACGAACAAGCGCGCATCAAAGAAGATGGTGTCATGCAGCCGAATGGCCGTATTGTGAGTTATGCTGAAGGAGTTGATAAACAGCTTGTCAGTAGCCTGGTTAATGTAAAAACACTCATTAAGCACTCAAAAGATATCTATCGTGACTTTGTGAGCGACAAACGTAAGCTCATTTCAAAAAACAGCCCATATGCTGATAGAACTTTTGCCATTTTACCGTCTGAGAACCATCAGCGTATGGCCAAGTTTGTTGATTTAATGCAGTTGCAAGGCTTTGAGATGCATCAAACTACGCAACCTATTGCTGTTAAAAATGCCACTAATCAACTTGGAGATTCCGTCTCACAAATGCTCCCCACAGGTACGTTAATCATTCGCAATCGCCAAGCTCAGGGGCGGCTTGTCTCCACTATGCTGGAATTTGATACCAAGATAGACGACAGTGTACTTATTGAAGAGCGTCAACGCGTACTGCGTGATGGTTCCAGCTTAATGTATGATGCCACTGCATGGAACATCACCATGATGCACGGTGTTGAAGCCCTGGCCATTCCAAGCGATATCAATGATAACATTCGCCCTTACTCTGCACCTGAAAAACGTCCGGCAATAATTAAAAAAGCGAATTCCATTGGCTATGTGGTCAATGGCACTAATGATGCTTCGGTAGGATTTGCCGCTCGCTTAATGGAACGAGGGGTGACAACACGTATCCTTGACAAAGAAACGGCCCTGGATGGGGTAAATATGAGTCGAGGCACCATTGTAGTCTCACGCTACGACAATGAATTCTTTGCCGGCGATTTAGATGCAGTAATTGAGAAAACAGCACAGGAAATGTCTGTCACTGCACATGCGGTAACAGGTGGTATGGGTAAAGGCGACTTGCCTGATTTTGGTGGTGAGCACTTTAAGGTACTGAATCAACCAAAAATCGCCATTCTTGGCGGCCCCGGCATCAGCTCATTAGATTTTGGTGCAATTTGGCATAGCATCGACAGTAATCTGGGGATCCGTCATTCTCATATAGACTCAAATCGCTTTAATATCACAGACCTGCGACGCTACAACACGTTCATCGTGCCAACGACCTGGTACAACCGATTGGGTCAAAATGAACTGTCAGCAATAAAAGCATGGACAAAAAACGGTGGCACACTCATTGCCATAGATGGCTCTGTAGCTCCGTTTGTAGATAAAGATGCTCAATTCAGCCGGGTAAGGCAAATTCAGCATACCTTCAAAGACATAGCCACATATGATGTTGCCTTACAAAAAGAGTGGTTAGCACAAAAAAACGGTTATCCTGAGGTGAGCCTGGCCTGGCAACACAATGCTGCTGAGTCAGTCAACTACCCCTGGAACAGCGAAACAAAAACACCAAGCGAGAAGCAACTGAAAAAACAAGATGACTGGCTCGCACAATTTAAGCCAGCAGGCGCTCTGGTTGCCGCTCGTACCGACCAAAAACATTGGTTAACTTTTGGTGCCCCTAAAGTGATCCCGGTTCTGACTGCCCAAAACCCGGTTTTGATGGCCAAAGAAGACGTGCAGGCGCCGGTTAGGTTTGGTGCATACCAGGAAATGGAAGACAAAGAATGGAAAAAACGCGTGGAAAGTGCAGCAGATAAACCGCTTAACCGCACAATAAACTGGTCAACGTTACCTGAAAAACAAACTCTGACGCTGCGTATGAGTGGCCTGTTATGGCCAGAAGCAAGCAAACGAATCGCGAATTCAGCTTACTTAACACGAGAGCGCCTGGGTAGAGGACAGGTTATATTGTTCTCAGGCCAGCCTGCATTTAGAGGCTCGACACTCGCAACTAACCGTTTACTACTAAATGCAATCGTATACGGTTCTGGTCTAGGTACAAATCAACCAATTAAAAAGATTTGATCATCGTATCTGAGTCATACTTATCAATAACAGCCTAGAAGCCAGCAAGGCTCGACCTTGTTGGCTTTTTGTATTTACTTCATCATATCCATACTCAATCAAATAGGCGGCTCACCTGCTTCATGATTAAAAGTTGTCACCTGAACAACCGACCCATTTTGTACTCACTTTTATTCGACTGCTGCCAAATTTGCTCTGTATGGATGTAATTTCAGATCTATCATTTAGATTATCCTCAGCGCCACTTAAGACGTAAACCATAAAAAACGCCAAAACAACTGGTGTATTTTCTCTAAACGCAACGAACACAAACACGTTACAATCAGGTATCTTGCTGTTGCCGGATAAAAAACTCTAAGATAAAATGCCGTTTTCAAAATAGGGAAAAACGATGAAATATCTAATCGCTTTATTTATGTTGATAGTTAGTACGGGGTCTTACGCGAACTACCAGTCTCAGGGTCAAGTAACAAATATCATGACCTCTTTAGGTAAGGTAATAGTCACAGTTAAGAACGTCAATGGTGCCATCGACAAGTTCTGGTTTACACCAGACTCAGACATCAACCGTGTATCTCTCTCATTATTCCTCACCGCAAAAGCGACACAGGGTACTGTTTGGGTGAATGGTTCAGACACAATTGATAATCTTCAATATCCACACAAGGCAAGAAGGCTGATCGCGATGGATTACAAATAAAGTGCACTTCAGGGTAGGCAGCCTTTCAGACTACCTACCTTTACTACTCAGCTTTACTAGCTAAACACTCTCGCTTAAAAATGTACTTTTCCAGCACCTTATCCAGCTCATCCGTTTTAAACGGCTTTCCGAGGTGCGCATTCATGCCTATGCTCAGATATTTATCTACCTCGCTTTGCATGACGTTAGCAGTCAATGCGATGATAGTCAGTCGCTCTTTATCATAGGTTTCACGAAGGATACGGGTAGCTTCCATACCATCCATCACAGGCATTTGAATATCCATTAAGACAAGGTCAAATGCGCCATCGCACGCCTTGATTGCCTCAATCGCCTGTTGACCGTTTTCTGCAATCTCAACCTCTAAGTTAAAACGATCTAATAACTTGGTCGCCACAATGCGATTAATCTCATTGTCTTCAACGAGTAGCACCCGAAACTCACCTGCTGCACAGGCAGGTTCTTCTGCCTCGTCTGATTGTTCTGGGTTATTCTTTGCAGCAGTTTGGCTGGGCGTATCTTTAACAAAAATGCTGATCAGGTCTTTTTTTAGTAGTGGCTTATAGAGTATCGGGTAGTTCACTTTTGTCGCAATACTTTGCTCTGTGTGCGCCGTGTAAATGACAACTTTTGCAGGTAACACCGCTAAGGTTTCTAGTCTCTCTAACAACTCATTGGCTTCACAATCGGGCAATATCCAATCAAGTAGTAGTATGTCAAAAGTATTCTCTGATAACGCAGCCTCAGCTTGCCGTCCGTTTTGCGCACGCGACACGCTCAGCCCCACTTACGAGGCAATGTTATCACTGACCTCCATGTAAATTGGGTCATCTTCTACAATTAATATTTTGCCTGCAATACTGGCAGTCGAAATTTCCTGCTCAGTTAATGATGCCTTACTGACAGTTTCCAGAGGTAAACGAACGCTAAACGTAGAACCCTGCCCGACTTCACTAACCACCGCGATATTACCCTCCATTAGCTCTGTCAGTAATTTACAAATTGTCAGTCCCAGTCCGGTACCACCGTAGCGACGAGTTGTAGATGCTTCAGCCTGTGTGAAACGCTCGAACAGCTGCTCAACTTTATCCTGCTCTATCCCTATCCCCGTATCGCTCACTGAAATCTCCACCCAGTCACTCGACTCGGTTTTAGCCTCCCGATGCACAGCAAGCGTAATCGAACCGGATTCCGTGAACTTCGCTGCATTAGACGTGAAATTTAGCATAATCTGATTGATCCGAACGGGATCGCCGAGGTACCAGTCACTGAGCAAAGGGTCAATATCGAAAATAAGCTTGACCCCTTTGGTATTGGCAATGGGCGTGATCAGAGATCTCAAGTTATCGATCAACTCCTCAAACTGAAAAGACGTTTGTTCGATATTAAGCTTCTTAGATTCAATTTTTGAAAAGTCGAGAATATCGTAGATGATGGTCGTCAATGCATTTGCCGAAAAGCGCACTTTCTCAAGGTAATTTCTTTGTACTGAGGTGAGCTCTGTAGCCAGCAGGATATCAGTCAGACCCATGATCCCATTCATGGGCGTTCTTATCTCATGTGACATATTGGATAAAAACAAAGACTTGGTTTCGGCAGCCTGATTCGCCTGCGCATTGGCTCGCTTCAGATCGCTCATCAACCGCAGCAACACGATAATAATAAGAAGAGATACCAGCGCAAGCAGGAAGAGGATCGACCTTGTCATCTGCCAGTAAACAGTGTCGACCTGTTCGCTAAGGTGCTGCGTTTTTTTCAAAATGGCCGTTGATAGCGTACTGTTTTGTATCGGTACCAGCAGATTTGAAGCGGGCAATGCATTCTCGAGTATAAAATCTATGTGTAAACGCATTACCCTGAAACTACGGCTTTCTTGTTCAAACTGTTCGAGTGATGCCATGGAGCGCATTAGCTGCTCACGCACCACTTCAACAACAGTATGTGAATTGGTTACCTGCAAATTAGACACCAGGGCAGCGCTTTTACTGACGGCTAACTGGGCTTGCGCTGAGTAAGCCTCTTTTTCCAGCTCCTGCTTTGCAATGTAACGGTAGGACGTTTTGAGCATTGAAGCCAGCTGCATGTATGTGTCAACAGCATCATGAAAGTGCGTGACAGCGAGGCTCATTTCGTCGCTCAACAAGTCCCGGGTGAGCAGTTCATTGTATGCACTTTCGAATTCCAGCTGCTTTTGTGCATGCCTGTCAAAGTGATAAATATTGCTATCCATTGCAGATAAGGTTTCGAGCGATAATTCTGTTGTCGCCCTGTTAAGTCGCGCTTTCAGCGCCATAGCAACCTGAGTATCTTGTAGCTGATGATATTGCGTGATGGCTTGCGCGCCAACCCACCAAATCAATCCAAGTATTGCTCCTTCAATAAGGTATTTCATTCTTTCAATGACCTCGGCAGTTCGCCTGAAAAGGCATGTAGCACTGCTTCTAGATCAGAGACATCCTCCTCACTGAGTTCTAACCCTAGCTGCCCGCTCGCCATTATCCGGATCGCATCCGACAATTGCACCACAGAACCATTGTGAAAATACGGTCCTGTATGTGCAACGTTCCGCAAACTGGGCACTTTAAAGACAAACTTGTCTTGCTCGTTACGGGTTATCTGATACCGCCCGGCGTCATTGAGTAATGCTTTGGGCATACGATCCAGGCGACCCATTTTCTGGTAAATATTGCCTCCGATATTACGCCCCTGATGGCAGGTCACACAGCCCAGTTCAACAAACTTTCGATATCCGCGCTGCTGTTGCGCAGTTAACGCCTTTTCATTACCTAACAGGTAAGCGTCAATGGGCGTATTTTCGGATACCAGTGACATCTGAAAGGCGACTATGGTCTTGGTGATATTTTCAGGCGTGATCCCGTCTTCGGACAAGGCTTCGAAGCTGTTAACAAAGTGCGGCTGTTGATTGAGTTTGCCTATCACTTGCGGCCAGTTGCTGGCCATCTCTAACGGGTTATGAATGGGTAACGGCAACTGACTGGTAAGATCGGGACTGCGCCCATCCCAGAATTGCCTGAAGTTAAAGACCGCATTAATTACACTCGGGGCATTGCGACTCCCCAGCTGCTGATTTACACCAACAGAAACGGGAAAACCGTCATCGCCGCCATTATAGAGGTCATGACAAGAAGCACAGGACGTTGTGTTGTCCGCCGAAAGCAATGGGCTTTTAAACAGAGCTTTGCCAAGCTGCACCCAGCCAACATCATAGTGTTCCAGACGCGGCAAGGGTTGAATGGCGGCATCTACCCATTGGCTGGAATAAGTGACTAAGTCTGCGCTGTTATTAATAACAGGCTGATGATGGCGATTGTCTTTGATAAAATAAAACTGCAACGCAAGCGTTAAAAATACCATTGCCAGCGCGCTAAATACTGCCACCACATACTTGATACCCATACAAATAATATCCCAGGTGAGCCTGTCAGCTCTCAATTATGAGAATAAGTATAGACACCTAAAGCAAATACCCCCATGACTACCAGGTAAGATGAATACAACCGTAACCTGCCTGCTCACTGTCTTGGATATTCTGAGTCAGATTAGCTCATTCATCATGAGCCAGCAACACTGACGCTGTGATTAAAAAGCAAAGATTTTGACTGGCATTTTTCCACTCCCAACTTTCTCATGATCGGTTAGTTTCACTTAATTTCACTGTACATTATGTGCTGAGGGCCAGCAGGACCACCCACATATTTGTCTTCACATTCAGTTAGCCCGGCTTTCTTATAACAAGCATATGCCCCCGGATTTTGACAGTTAACACCCAGATATATCCAACGAAATTGTGGATAATGTTCTACCAGGTAACCTAACACAGCCACCATTGCCGCACTGCCCAGCCCTTTCCCCTGATACTGCTGACCAATCACAAACGCACGTATCCCAAGCGCGCCGGTCGGGCAATAAGCAAACTTTTCTGCATACGCCAGATCCAGCTTAAAGTAGCCAACCAAAGTGTCCTGATAATAAATAACATGGAGATGTGTGGTCTCACAGATCTCATCGAGAAACTCTTGCGCCGTGCCAGCAAAACGAACCTGCTCGGAGGCCAGCTGAATGGATTTAACCGCTTCAATGTCGGCAGGTCTCAGCTTTTTAATTGTGATCATATCCGCCCTTAATTCGTTATAACATAACCAAAACTACTGAATATGTGTGTTTGAGAGAACCCAGATGAGTGTTTTGATCTCTAATAGGAACAATCAACGTAACGAACAACAACGCGAGAATCAAGAGAAGCGAGGTGAGGTGTTCTGGTCAACACAGTGTAAAACGAACAAACGTCGTCTATTGAGCTAAATAACACGCGCCTTTACCCAAAGCGCATGCCTGGTTCGATACCGGGGAGCCAATTCAAGCAAAGTTCAAGATGGTGTGTAGGCCTCCCCGCTTGCCCTAATCAATCTTAAGGTAATGGCTATTGCTTGCCCAGCCGCTTTAAAAAAGCCAGTTTCTGCTGCTCTTGTGCACTAGGTGTGTAAGCTTGTCTTTGAAGATCCGAGAGATCGACCTCATCCAGTGCAAACTCACTGACTTTACTTCGGCCAAAACGTGCTTTTTCCTGCGGCGAGCCAGACATCCGCTCTACTACGAAAGTCTTTAGCTTCAGGCCTGATGCATGGTTCGGCAACACACTTTGATGGATCTTCATGGGCAATGTCTGCACACCTTCACTCAGGCGTTTTCTGGCAACCACATGAGACAAAGGTTGATCGCCTAAAAACAGATTTGCTCTGACTCGATAAATCCCAGCTTCCTGCACATTCAGTCTGGCATCAATCAGCAGATCACTGCCGTGTACCCTAGACTGTTCTAGATTTACCAGCTCAGCACTGGGCTTCATATATTGTACCTGTGCGACTAAGGGGATCTCATCACCTCTGACATGTGCTTGTACGGTCAGTTGCAATGCTCTGGGAAAATCTTTTTTACCAGGTATACTGGCAATATAACCGCCTTCTTGCTCATGCAGGCTTTGTGTTATCAGCACCTTATTACTGTCTACCTCGCTTACCATCACAGTGGCACCATAAATATCACTGCCAGTCAGCATTAATTCTATGGGTTCTGGATACACAAAACGATATTGACTCACTTTAAGTGTCAATACCTCTTCAATATCCTGTGTCGGAATGGTCACCGGATAAAAATGATTGGGTGTCAGCCTGTCAGTGTCTGCCAGTGATAAAGGCTGAGAGTACGGGGCATAACGCAACTGCTGCTCATAAAGCTGAGCAACTTTGCTCGCGGCATCAGTCATTTCTATCGGAATATGACGCTCTGACTGTTGTACTGATTTTACCTGAGGTGTGTTTTTTATAGCTTGTTCTGGCTGATGGTTAACCACCTCAGCATTCAGTGTCTTAGCAACTGCGCCGTGGTGAACGGGCTCAGCGTCACCGCTGAGCCACCAATAACCAAGCCCGATTGCCAAAAACGTCAGAATAATGAACATTCGGGACTTCATCCTGACCTCTCTTATTGCATCGCGTTAAGCATTAGACGAGACAGGCTGTTATTTCCTGAGTTTTCAACATAGCGATAAGTACTTTTCCAGAACCAGGCACCCGTTTCTTCTTCGTAGGTGTTGAAGTTGATGGTGCGACCGTCCACTAACTGGCGGCTCGCTTGTGCGGCAGTCACTTTGCCTTCAGCCCGATCGTTAATGACAGAAAAGTGGTCATAGTTATCACTCATCAGCATAGGGTAATGATATGGCATAAACCCGCTAACAGCATCGCTTTGCGACGCAAGCTTTCCGCTAGTTGCAACGCTTGCACTACAGCTACCAAAATCGTCTGCACGGCTGGCACCACATGCAGAGTGAGTTGCGACAACACTGTCATCTGTGCCTTTGAGGAAAAGTTTAGTCGCCCCCAGAAACAAGGTTCCATCAGCAACAAAGCGCAACCTTGGTGTTCTGGCTTCTGGCAGAGCGGCGATTTGTCTGGCGTTATTTACTTTCAGGTCATTCAACACACCCAGGCGACCCTCAACAGAACCCCCTAGCCAGGCTCTGATGGCGGCTTCAAGCAGAGGGTTCAAACCTGATGTGCCCTGAGCAACACTCACTGCCAAATCAGCCAATTCACTGCCACCGCCAGCACCTGCAATATCAAAGGTTGCAACAATGTTAAGCGGTGCTAAGCCTGCGTTCTCAAGCCAGTTTGCCTGATTATCCAACAGATAACGCGCAACCAGATCACCCGTAGAGTGAGTGACCAGAATACAACCTGGCTGACAAGTTCCCTGTTGCGACATTTGCTTCAGCTTTGGCCAAACATAGTCGCTGGCTATCTTGCCTTCGATACGCTCCAGCGCTGGCCAGTCAATACGTACATCTGCATGTTGGCCCCAAAACTCTGCCCAGTAAGACTCCCCGTCACCAATTACATCGATTGGATAGCCTGAAGTGATCTGGCTGGTCTGAAGGCCGTGGATAAGAACGACTTTATAACCACTTGCAAACGAATTAAATGCGACTGAACCTAGCAAGAAAAGCCAGGAAAAACGTAGAAAGTATTTGATTTTGTGCTGCATAGCTTCCTCTTAAATCCTATTAAATCATTGTGTTCAGTGACCAGTCTTCAGATTTCGGTTATCCGGTAATACGCCATACCGCGAAAATTACATAAAGCGCAACTGCATACAAGCATCACTCATCTGACGTCTGACCTTTTAGTTAAAACGAATAATAAGCTAATGAGTATATGATCAAAAATCAACCACAAAACGAATATAAATTAAACTTTTATTAACGTTTGTAATTTGGAGAATAATGTATTTGAGGAAATTTCAAGATGTGCTGTGCGTCTAAAATAGATACAAGCATAGCGTTCGCCGACTGTTAGCCGGCGACTTCGACCCGATCTCGTCCGTGTGATTTGGCCAGATAGAGCGCCCTGTCTGCCAGTTCAATCAGGCTTTGCCAGGGTGCACCTTCTTTGTGTAGTGCAATACCAAAGCTCGCCGTGATCTGCCGAATAGGTTCACCAGTTTTTTTATCCTTCACCGACAGCTTTCGAATGTCATGACGAACCATATTGGCAAAGCTAACCGCTTCGCTAACACTACTGATTGATAAAGTAAGGCAAAACTCTTCGCCACCATAGCGGTAAGCATCGCCACGACCTTGTGCATGGTGTGACAGCTTTTCTGCCACCTTGCGCAGAATGTCATCGCCTTTTTGGTGGCCAAAATCGTCGTTAAATCGTTTGAAGTGGTCAATATCAACAAATATCAACACCTTTTGCTTACTCAGCGGGTGTGTGCAGAAACTGACAATATCTTCATCGAACTTGCCCCGGTTCAACAATCCCGTCAGCTTATCTGTGTTGGCCTCTCGTTGAGACGCAAACAGCGCCTCTTTAAGTAGCTTAATTTCATCGTAAGCCACTTCCAGTTTATTCTGAAAGCCCAGCGCATTCTGTTGCATTGCAACTGCTTCGCGGGTCAACCTGGACACATATTCCAATACTTCATCATAAGCACTCGGGTCTTGTTCCGCACCGCGTTTTTTAAGGTTGTGCAGACCATAGTGACACTCGGAAAGAAACGCAGAGAAGTCCTGGGAAGATTCCAGGGTTTCACAGATACCATTCTGGACCTGATCTATCGCGCCCTGAAAAGAATGAGAAATTTCATGGAACAAGGCCAAATCATGCTGAGACAGGTACTTATCAAATAACTCTCTGGCAAGATGAGGCGGACAACCCTGATAACGGGCAATAATCTGATCCAACTCCACATTCAGCTCTGGTTGTGAGCCCACAACATAGCAATAGAAAATTGAATAATTCAGTGGTGTCAGCGGGATCCGATAGCGGATCATAATAGGAAGCGCCTGCTTCAGATAGTGCGCGGAGCGAGTTAGTGTTGTATCAAATTCCATACAGGTCCATCAAGTCGCATTGTTCGGTGGCAATGCTTTATTGTTTATTTATTGTTCTACCTTTGGAGCCAAACGCGTGCAATACTAAATAATTAGAAAAAATTAATCAATCATATCGTATCATTTACAATTAAATTCACTCAGCCAAGCCCAAAACATAAAATATTCCCACCTGCAAATTCTAAAAATAAATTATTCAAACCTATGAAATAAATACAAAAGTTAGAACTGTCAGTGCTCAGCGCAATGTTAATTATTGCTTATTACCATATAATGAAACTTCACTTGCTCAGTGCCAGGCGCGCTGATAACGCAATAAACAAGGTCCCCAGTACACCGTCGAGATGCACAACCCAGCGCTTTATCCCTTTGGCTCTTGTTGCGATAGTTTTCGCCAGATTACTGAAAGCAGCAGCGAACAACAGATTAATGCCAAACGCAAACAGACTTAACATCAGCCCAAGTACAACTAACTGCGCGGTCAGGCCATGCTCTGCTGTGGTGAATTGAGGTAAGAACAAGCTAAAAAACAACAGTGCTTTGGGGTTAAGTAAGTTGTTAAAACATCCTCGCTTGATCAGCTCGACACCGTTTAAACCACTCTCAGTGGGAGCGGTTTCGGTTCCTGAGGGGGTAATGCGACGGTGTTTGTACCAGTGAAGAAGCATCTTGACGCCCAGGTAGGCCAGATAGGCCGCACCAATGAGTTTGACAATGAGTGCAACCAGCGGCATTGTCTGCATCACCTGACCAAGGCCAAAGGCCACTAACGCCGTCTGTACCAAACCTGCCAGTAAAATACCCAGTGCGATAAAGGCACCGGCACGGAACCCCTTTGTAGCGGAGTAACTGGATAACAGCAACAGGTCCGGGCCCGGGCTGATAACCAAAAAGAAAATAGTAGTAAAAAACAGAGGTAACAGAGTAATATCGATCATCAGAGCTTCGGACTAACGTCACTTCATCGCACAAATCATCGTCTCAGTGTACCCATTTTAATACGTAAAATAAATCACAGTCGGGAGTTTTTTGAACCTTGCGCTATAACGCTATTTCGCCTCTTCGCGCCTGAGATCATTAAACAAACCTAACTGCCATGGCCGCATTGCTAAAAACAACCCCACACTCTGACGTTTATCCAAAGGCAGGCGAGCATCTTGCTGATTCAGCTGAGCAACCTCTTTAGTCAACAGCTCCAGTCTGCGTCTCACCAGACTGATAGTCGCATCGCTATAACTACCGCGTAAATAAAATCGAAAGCTGTCTTCTCGGTTGAAGTCGCCCTGTAAAAACCTGGTCAGTACCTGCTGTTCGATAAAGCGCTCGAGCGGGCCTCCGGGGATCCAGCGAAAGTCTTGCGCTACCAGAGATTTATAGCGATTATTGGGGAGCAACTGGATCATGTTCAGGCTATCTAATCGTGCCAGTAAACGAATGCACTCCAGATCATCAATTTGATAGTGAGAGATAATGTCTTCAAATTGCCAACCATCACGCACGCACACAGCCACCAAAAACAGTTTCGGAATCTCCATCAACTCCTGCTCCTGAGCCTGGGTAAGCTGGCTGATCAGAGACTGCTTTTGCTCTCCCAACGCAAACAGATCTGCCAAAGACAACTGCATCAGATCACAGATCTGCTCAAGACGCTGCAAACTAAACTGTTCACTGGCAAAGACCCGCTTAACATTGGCCTCGCTCATATCCAGTGCGTTAGCGACCTCCTTATAGGTCAGCTTATGTTGTTTCAACAGCTGTTTGAGCGTTGAGGTTATCATTGGTATTTGGCTCAAAGTATTACATTCCTATACTTACAGTCTCTGATTACTATACATATCAAATATGAGTATACAAATACAATCCCTTCGGTAAATTGGAAAGCAAGTCAACGCAAGCCACATGGTTTGCTTACCAGGAGGGAAAGATATGACTCATTTACTTCGTTCAGTTTTATGTTCTGCAGTATTAGGATTATTTTGTACACAGGTTATGGCAAATGACAGTCATGCGTCACAGGCCAGCCATCATGGCAGTCAGGCCAGCAAGTACAGTGCACTCAGCGTAGGCGAAAGCGCCGTTGTCGGGGCCCAGGTATCTATGGTGGTGTTAGCTGCCCCGATCGCTGTGGTCGGGATAAGCGCCATGTCAGCTGGCGCTGTTAGTACAGGTGCCGCTCTCAGTTTATCTGACGCAGCCAGCCCAAAACCCTTACCGATTTGTGACGATGTATTGATCGCAGGACCAGCACCGGCACAAGCCCTTAGCGAGGAGCGATAGTTATGAAGTGGATACAAGGACTGTGCATGGCCGCTGCACTAAGTGCCAGCACACACACTTTTGCAGGCAGCCAAAATAGTGGCGAGACCCGCTTTGAACCAAATCAGATTGCTCAGTTTGCCAAACAGGTTGAGCGTTATGCTGCAAATCAGGGTGCACACGTATTTGTTATCGGTCGGGTTGGTCGTCGTCTGGATGACCTCCCTAAGGGCATAGAATTTACCCATGTCGCGCTGGCGGTGTATTCTGAACTCACAACCTCTGAAGGCGAGAAGAGACAAGGTTATGCCATCCATAACTTGTATCAGCTGAGTGACGACCCGGGCACTAGCCAGCTGATAATAGATTATCCTACGGACTTTTTCTGGTCAGTACATGATCTCAAAGCGGCCATTGCGATACCCAGCCGGGCATTGCAACAAAAGCTGCTGGATGCCATTGCTCAGGGCGTGCCAGCCAAAGTCCATAACCCCAGCTATTCAGTGGTGGCTAATCCTTTTAATAATCAGAAGCAAAATTGCACCGAGCATACGCTGAATGTGATCAATGCTGCATTATATAACACCACGGACATGGCACAGCTCAAAGTGAATACGCAGGCCTATTTTAAGCCGCAAGCACTCAATGTAAGTCGCTTTAAACTGGCACTTGGCTCACTCTTTAATGATGGTGTCGACAGCAGTGATCACCAAGGTAAGATCAAAACCACCACCTTTACCTCTATCGTCCGATATCTGAATAACAATCAGTTGCTGGCGCACAGTACGGTACTGACGCCAGATGGTCCGGTTGATTTGAAATACCCACTTTAGGAGAACACAGTATGACTGCACCAGCCCCTTATGCACCAAGTAAAGCATTCAAACTGGCATCTGTTGCCGCTCTGCTGATTGGTATCGCCTGCTACCTGATTGGCCTGTTCAATGCGCAAATGGCTATGAATGAAAAAGGGTATTATCTGATAGCCCTGCTCTATGGCCTGTTTTCTGCGGTCTCTTTGCAAAAATGCATACGGGACAGTCAGGAGCAGATCCCGACTTCAAACATTTACTATTTATTAAGCCTGGTTTCCACTTTATTGGCCGTCATTCTACTGGTATTTGCGCTGTGGCGCGCTGAGTTGCTGCTCAGTGAAAAAGGCTTTTATGGTATCGCGTTTTTGATGAGTCTGTATGCTGCGATTGCCGTTCAGAAGAACGTCCGGGATAGCCAGAGCATAATCGAAACAGTCTCCTCACCCAGCACACAAGTGTATGAAGGCGAGGAGTGATCTGAAGTTAAGAGGCCGCACAATGCGGCCTTATAACATATAAGGATTCTCTCCTCTCGGTTCATTACCTTCCGACGGTGCCAACTGCAAATTTTCAAGCTTGTCGATAATCGTAGTGAGTTGCTCACGCAGCTGGGTGTCACTTCCCTGTTGTGAGGCCTGATGCATTTGGCCAAGTAACTCAGTTATTGCAGCTAATGCCTGGGCACTGGCATCATCACTGTAGTTATCTACCTGCACATTGGCCGACTGAATACGTGCCAGTTGTGCCGTCAATTCGCTAATCAAAGCTTGCTGAGCACCACTTTGCTTCGCCTGTTGAGATTCCTGCTGGCTGATCAGTGACGCCAACACCTTATCCAGCGAGCTCTGATGAAGCTCTAATCCTGCAACAGACTGCGCCAGTGCTTTGGATACTGCCTGAGACTGAGCTGTCTGATTGGTTTGCTGCTGCCTGAGCATAGAGTCCAATGCTGACTTAAGCGTTGCCACATTATTGGCTGCAAGCTGATCACTGCTGGCCATCGCCTGACTAACTGCCTCGCTCAGTGCCTGCACCAACTCGCTTTGCCCTGACTGCTGATAAGACACCAGCACTTCAAGTACCTCTTTGAGTTCTGCCTGGCCCTCACGTGTCGCCGTGTCACTGCTCTGAGCAGCCGAGTTTATTGCCGTCGTTATGGTGTCCAGCCAGTGCGGGAATTGCTGGTTATGCGCCTGGTTTTGTTCAGCAAGTTGCTCTAGCACTTTGAGTATGGCAGGCTGCTCGGCTTGTCGAGTCAATTGTTGCAGTTGCGCTGTCACGCCCTGCTCTCCAAGTACAGCACGCAAGCCTTCAAACTGCTCAGTGTAGTTGTGACTCAGCTGCTGTTTGTCCAGACGTGAGGCTATCTGTGATAACGCACCACTGACCTCAGCCAGTTGCTCAACTGCCAACAAAGCCGGGCTTCCCGCATCATTGGCCCGATTAAGTCGTGCATAGTCTGACTTAATCTGAGCCCAGCGTTCATTTTCCTCGGCTGTGAGCGTGTCTCGCAGCTCACCCAGTTTAAGCAGGTTTTCTTCACTGCCTTTACTCAGTGTTTGCGCTTCACCCCGGTAATGGTCCTGGATCAGGTTTTCCAGTTCTTCCTGATTCATAGCGGCAACGACCTTTTCCGCCATTTTGTTCATGTTGCGGTAACTGCCCTGCAACTTAAATGGCGGCTCAGTGCGATAGCTATCATCCTGAGCAGCCGAGGCAATATACTGGGCATTCACTTTGAGTACAGTCTCACGAATAACCAGCAGTTTCTGAAGTACTGCACTGATCTCATTGGCCTGCGCCTGAGAATAGCCATATTCCAGCTCGTTAAGCGAAATGTCTTCTCCCTGAGCAATACGCACCAGCTTGTACAAGTCAGCCATATTGCGATTTGCCAGTGGTGCCAGTACCGCATTGGATGTCAGCGCATTTTCAACAAAACTCATGGCAAACTCTTGCTCACACCCGGCCAGTGTATCCCCTAGGTTGTATATGTCTGCCCGGTTTGCCAGCATATCCGGGATCTTAAAACTTTCACCTGATTCGGTATACGGGTTACCGGCCATGACCACCGCAAACTTTTTACCGCGAAGGTCGTAGGTTTTACTCTTACCATTCCAGACACCGTCAATCCGTCGTGAGCCATCACACAGCGAAATAAACTTCTGTAAAAACTCCGGATTGGTATGCTGAATGTCATCCAGATAGAGCATTACGTTGTTGCCCATTTCAAAGCTCTGGTTGATCTTATCTATCTCTTTGGCGGCCGTCGCATTAATCGCCTGAGAAGGATCCAAAGAAACCTGATCGTGACCAATAGACGGGCAGTTGACCTTAACAAAAGTCAGTCCAAGGCGGTTTGCCACGTACTCAATCAAAGTGGTTTTACCGTATCCCGGAGGCGAGATCAGTAATAACATGCCCATTAAATCGGTGCGCTTAGCACTGCCTGAAGCACCTATTTGCTTGGCCAGGTTATCCCCGATGATCGGAAAATACACTTTATCAATGAGCTGGTTGCGCACAAATGAACTCAGCGGTCTGGGTTTAAATTCCTCCAGTTGCAGGCGTGCTTTTTGCGCTTGCAAAACATCGGCCTTCAGCTGCTGATAACCCTGATAAGCGGGCAAAGCCTGATCAATATACGCACTGGTGCGAGCCAAAAACTCAGCGTAGTCTAACTCCAGAGTCTGCTCTTCAATACGCGAATGCTGCCCCATCAGACCGGATACCTGCGTCTGCGCCTGGACATCCTGCACCTGATAACTGAGCCCTTTGTGATCCACAAGCAACAAATAATTCGCCGCTTCAATCTGACCTTCACGACTAGCGCCATGTTGTTCACCATAAGCGCTCAGCCAACCCGATGCCAGGCGGCACTTATCAGACAAAGTATTTAGTTCAGCAAAAGTAGCTTGCAGCGTCTGCCAGAAACCTTTGGCCTTGGCCATGCTCTGAAACTGCTCAGCTAACTTACGCGCTCCTGATTGCACTTCAAACTGTGGCAGACCTTTACTACGGGCCAGCACCTGAATGAGGTATTCGGCGCTCAGCGGAGCAGAGTACTGCGCCAGACTCGCTGTATAATCGCCCAGTTGCACTTCAAAACTGCTTATCAGCTCACTCAGCTCACTAATTAACAGTTGGTTGAAACGCGGATCATTGAGTGTAGTGGCCATCAGTTGCGCCTGAGTTGCTTGTTGTTGCAACGGCTGTAACTGTGCCTCATCCAGTGTCGCGACAAACAGCTGGGCCATAACCCGGCAGCTAGCCGGATAAATCAATAATCCAAGCGCGCTTTTTTGTTTCAGTAGCAAGCTCAGGATCTGAGTCGCGTCAAAGTCATGGATCCCTTTTTCATAGCCTTCCTGATATCTGGGCTCAGCAAATGCCTGAACTAAACTCAGCAATGACTCCTCCTGCTGAGCACGTAGTAGCTGCTCCATTGACAAGTCAGACTCACCCCGTTGCGCCGCTCGCAAGATCTGGGCGGCCAAAAACTCACCGCGATAAATCTCTGGTCGTTCAGAGGGTAAAGTTTGCGTCCAGTAGTCAGCCGCCTCAGCTAACTGTGAACGGGCTTGTGGGTCAGGGATCACATCAAAGTACTCCGTCCCAGTCAGGTGTAGCATTAACTCGTCATCGCAGGGTAAGAGCGTCAGGTCAAGCACCTGCTTGTTCACGCTAAAGCCATGCTTGCCAATTTTGACCGTTTTACCACCGTCACTATAGATATCCTGCTTGTCTCTGAGTGAACGGATCCCCTGATCTTTGCAAGCCTTGAGCTTAGCAGCGATGTCATCGGCTTTGACTTCATCGCCAAGTTCCTTCAGCTCCTGAGTCAGGCTACGTAACTTGCTGATCATAGGGTCGGAAGCAAAATAACCGTTGATCTGATCCAGCTCAGTAAAGTTCTGAGTACGTCGGCTCACGCCCTGTAAAATCCGCTCTGCTGCGGTGGCCAGATTCAGTGCCCGGCGCTGACGCTCGTCTATCAGCTGCTGTTTGTGCGCTTCAAAACTTTCGTAAACGTCGTCTCGTTTGGCCAGTATCTCACCCAGAAATTCATCGTACTCACTAAACTGAGACTCCAGCTCCTCAAGCTGGATCAGCAATCGCGACAACTGCTCATCACATTGCTCAGGGGTTTTAGCAGCGCTCAGCGCACTGGTGATACTCTGACTGAACAATTTAAAGCGCGCGGCAAACTCCGCCTTAGCCTCAACACTGCCGAGGCTTTTGCGGCGTATTTCAACGGCCGCCTTTGCCCGGTTAACCAGCGCATACACGGCGCTGACATCTTCAAGGATCTGCGTCCTGACCCGGCTGTCTTCAATTTCCAGGTCCAGCATAGTGTGGTTCAGCAGGTCCAGCTCATCGCCCAGTGTTTCAAGTGACCCGAGGTAGCCTTTAAGTTCCGTGACACTGTCGCTTTGCTCACTTTTCTCGTTAATTTCCTGGAGCTGTTCATGATAAGGCGCAAGGGCTTTATCCTGCTGTAAGAAAGTCGCCGTGGCATGGCTGAGTACCCGGGTCTGCTCATCAATATTGTTTTGGATAGTATTGAGCACATCAAGGTTGATGTATTTCACTTCTTCCAGACTGATCACTTTCCCTTTGAGCAGTTTCAGCGCATCCAGGCTGGCGACAAACTCACTGGCCTGTTTAAAACTGTCGGGGCGCACTTCACGCAATACCTGATGGCTTTCCTGCTCAATATCGGCTTCCGCCTGACGGGCACTTTGCTGAATTTGGCTGACCTTTTCAAACTCATCCAGCACCTGCTCAGAGGTCTCAAAGATGTCGTGCAGTTGCGTATTAATGGTGCTGAAATCAGCTTCAGCGAGCCAGTGGTAGCGATCAAGTATCCCGCGGGTATGAGAGATCAGATCTTCGTAATGAAAAACGCTGGGATTTTGCTCGCTGATGGCCTTACAGACGCTATAAAGATCAGAGATGGCTCTGACTAGGTCCGGATTGCCTATGCGGCCGAATACACTGGTCGGTGTGGGTGCATTAGCAGCAAACTCTGCGGAACAAAAGGGGCTTTGCCAGATCTGAATAGGGTGAACCCGCTCGGCTTCTTCCTGCTCAGCTTTAAAGGTCAGCGTTAAACCATCTTCATAAATGCCATAGCCATGACAATAAATGGGGTTTTGCAGGTTCTTTTCGATGATATTGTAAGCGAACAGTGCATAACGGCCTTCGGTAGGCTCATAAAACACATACAGCACGTCTTCACCGTTTGGCGATTTTAGCTGGCGATGAAACTCCAAATCATCTATTTTTTCTTCAAAATAGCGCGTCTGACCGGATTGCAGATAGTAGCCACCCGGGAAAATAATGCCGTGGTCTTCAGGCAACTGCACACAAGCCTGACCAATGGCATCCTGTCTGAGCACCTGCTGAGTGCGACAATTGTAGACAAAGTAACGCCACTGCTTTTCACGATAAGGCTGAACCCTGAGCAGGATCAGCTCACCGACCTGCGCGTAATCCAACTCACAGTCTGCCAATGACTGATTGCTGTCCTCTACCGGTTCGCTATAAATGCCTTCGCCAGTCTCAGTGTTGTTTTCAATCTTAATGGTCAAGTCGCCACCGACAGTTTCGACAAACACTTTGTCGAGCACATTAATGTGCGGGTGTCGGCCTTCCTCATGCTGGGCACGATCTGTCCTGGTCCATTCAAAATCAAAGCCGCTATGCTCTGAGATATCTCGTTCACCACGGTTATCTATGTAGTCCAGCGTGTTATCCGCGGCAATTTGCCAGCGGAATACCCTGACATCACTCAGCCGGTCACCAATCTGGAACAGTGCAAACAGCTTGCCACCCTGCACAAACAGATGCTGCAAACGAGTTTCTTTGTAATAAGTATAAAGCTCGTCAAAATCTCGTAAAAAGCGGGCATCGGTCAGAAACTTGGTCTCTGACGGATACGGCTCCACTTCATAATGGTCATCCTGTAACACCAGTTTTTGTACGCTGAATACATCACTGACGTGCGTACTTTGCTTCAGACCCATAAAGACGTTGTACGCAAAGATCAGCTTATCACCGATCAGTACTATGTCTCTGGGAATGCAATTGTGCTCCGTTCTAACCCGGGCTCGACCTTGTACTTTCAGCTCAGTGCTGCCAAAGGCGTCAACGCGTTGACCATTGAGTGCATCAACCTGAGTGCGCAGCTCGCTGCCGAAATTGCTCAAGCGACGCTTTATTAGCTGATAGGAGCCCTGCTCCAGTGCACTGTGTGACTCAGTATCCTGACTTGTTGGTTCCATCATATCACTTTCCTGTAATCATATCGGGTGCGTGATCCCGAATTGCCGTCACGCACCTCAAAAAACATTGGGGCTGTGCCCCTTTTCAGGGATTTATTCCTGTGTTGTGTTTTTGGCTGAATTACCGTTCAGTGAATTGCCCAACAGGCTAAGCAGTTGCTGTTTTTCAGCATCAGACGTGTTGCTCAGCTGCTGGAAAAACTTGCTCATATTGATGTTCTTAAGTGTCTCCGATGAAGCATTAGCCCCCGCCAGTACACCTTTCAGGTCGTCCATCAGGTTGCGCTCACCGTTGAGGTGATCTTTAAACACAGTCTGCATAGTCTGGCTTTCGTTGACCAGGCCATCGATGGATTTGCCCAGTGTGATGGCGTTCATAAACTGGTTGAAGAACTGGCCGTCACCACCCATGAAGTTGATATCCGCATCGCTCAGTGCTTTAGCCAGCACCTGTGCCTGATGAGCAGCAATGTCTTTGTTTGCTTCCAGCTGTGCCAGTGTCAGCTCTTTTTGCTGGTTCAGTTGCAGTGTGAAGCCTTCGTAGTCGCGGGCGTCTTTATCCATGGCGTTCAGAGCCTGTAGTTTCTCTTCCAGACCTTTGGCTTCCGCTGACATTCTGCGCTCCAGGTTAATCGCTTCCGCTTCACCCTGTTTCTCCATCGCATCTGCCATGGCAGTTTGTACTTCGGCATCTGCCAGGCCAATATCGCGCTTACCGTGCGCTTCTGCTTCCATCTTCTGCTGTAGTACCTTAGCGTCTGTTTCACCCTGTAATGCATTGGCTTGTGCTTTGGCCTTGATCACGTCAGCTTCTGCCAAGCCTGAGGCAGCCGCTTCAACCTGCGTTGCTTCTGCCAGGATCTTCTTCGATTCAGCCTGTTGATTGGCAATGCGCAGCTCAGCTTCGGCCATTTTTTCCATTTCACGGGCTTTAAAGTCAGCGGCCTGCTCCTGTGCTTTAGCGGCTTCAATGTCTTTCACTAAGGCCTACTCAGCTTCGGCCTGGGCGCGGATCACAATAGCCTGCTTATCACGTTCGGCGGCAGCCAGCGTTTGCACGTCTTTGATACGCTCCTGCTCTTCCGCCACAGTTTTCTCAACTGCCACACGGTCGCGTTGCACATCCGCAATCTCTTTGCGTTCCACTTCCAGCGCTTTTTCTTTGTTAATACGCAGAATTTCGGTTTCTTTTTCGCGCTCAATCACCTCGATTTCGCGTGAACGGGCCACTTTTTCTTCTTCAATCGCCAACACGCGCAGGCGGTTTTGCTCAGCGATATCGACTTCGCGCTGCCTGTTTTGCTCTGCAATCTGAATAGCCTCATCGGCTTTAAGCCGCGCTTCTTCAGACTTCAGACGCTCTTCTTGCTTAACGCGCTCAGCTTCGGCTTCTTCGCGTGCCTGAACGGTTTCAATCTCACGCTTTTGCTTTGCCATGGCGTCTTCTTTCTGACGCTCTATTTCCAGCGTTTTTTCCAGCGCCGCCTGATTCTGGATCTCGATTTTTGCTTGCTCGTCACACTTTAACTGATTGGTTTCAACATTCTGCTCTGCTGTTTTTTCAGTGATACGACGAATACCTTCCGCGTCCAGGATATTGCTAGGATCCAACTTATGAATCGAGGTTTGCTCCAGGTAGTCGATGGCGACATCTTCTAAGGTATAGCCCGACAGGTCCTGGCCAATCACTTCTTTGATCTTATCCCTGAATTCATTGCGATGCGTGAACAGCTCCTCGAAGTGCATCTGTTTACCCACAGTTTTCAGTGCTTCAGAGAACTTTGCTTCAAACAGCTCTTGCAGCGTTTCAGGCTCAGACGCACGCGCGCACCCTACTTGCTTCGCTACCCGCAGTATGTCTTCTTTGTTTTCGTTCACGCGGATATAAAAAGTAATGGCAATGTCGGCACGGATGTTGTCTTTACAGATCAGGCCACTGCTGTCACGGCGTTCCAGCACCATGCGCTTGGTGGAAATGTCCATAACTTCCATCTTGTGGATCACCGGGTAAACAATGCCGCCTGTGGTGGTGACATCAGGTTCGTTTTTCATTTTATTGATGATCAGCGCGTGGCCTTGCTCCACTTTACGATAGAATTTGCCAATCAATAAAATGACGGCAAAAATGACGACAATCGCTGTACCGACGATAGTCAAAACAGGTCCAAGGTTATTTAAAAATTCCATATCTCTTCCTGATAAGTTTTATAAGTTATTCCCGGGCGCTTATCCGGCGCCATTTATAAAGTTGAGCCATCACCAGGGGTTGGTGACGATTGTGTAACTGTGAGTTGTTGCGTTGTGTTCAATCAGCAGTGCTTTATCACCCTGAGTAAACGAATTTTCTTCATCACATCTGACTTCGATCAACTGCTCGCTGCCTTCATGGGAAACGCGTGCCTGGCCAAATGTGGTGGTGACTTTTCCGGTGGCAATCACGCACTCCAGTCCGACTAACGCGTCTTTACTGCTGGTCTGCTGGCTATCGAACACCCCACGTAGCGGCCTGACTAACGCTGCCGCCAGAGGCAATGCCACAACCAGACTACCCAGCATAAATGCACTGCCAATCAGGTAAAACATGACCCCATCACCAAGCAGGTAGGCAAATAATTTTTGTGCGTAGTAACTGACTACCCAGCTCAATGCGACGATTAAGCTGATTGAAACAGTCAAAGGCACACCACCAAAGCCCATTTGCCACAGAGAGCCGCCGTCCGCGCCTCCTTCAGCTTCGATATCGGCATCGCCGTCGAGCATATCGGGGTCGGCAAAGCCTGCCAAAGAAATCAGCCAGAACAGCAACACAATCAGCAGTAGTGTAGAGTAGATCACCGTAGGAAAAGTGAAAGCCGTGTTTAAAAAGTCCATATTTCCTCCTTACACGGGGGATTGTTGCATTTTAAATAACAAAAGGAGCATAGCGTGGTATTTATGAACAAACACCAAGTTGAGCGCCTGCATGGTAAATAAACGTAAATACAACCTACAGCGGACCTGACGAGTGAGATTGAATTTACCCCAGCCCGAGTTATTACGAGATGGGTACGATGTAAAATGGGAAGATTTCTTCACCCCCTTTAAGTTAATATTGCGCGGTCAAAAACCACGCTATAAAAGGGCTTTATACCCTCTTTACCACACAATCAATCTGCCACACCTCGACATATTATGTCAATTCTTTGTTGCGCTTTACTAGACTTTAGCGCCACTCTTACCATTATTTACTTGCTTTTCAGCACTGTTAAGTTTTAATGACAGGAACAAGGAATTGATATTATGATATATATATGGAGCCATTACTGACAAGCCGTAAACTGCTACTGGTTGCTCTGCTGCAGAGCTTTTTTCTGATCATCTTGCATCAATCTGTTGACTTCGCGTTTTGGCCGGGCCAATCCCCCCCCTGGCTGCTTGCCGCCTACTCGTTAGTGATCTTTCTGCCTTCCACACTCATTTTTTCGAGCTTTACCCAGCTCAACAGCGCTTTTTATATTCAACTGGGAATATATGCACTGCTATTCACGTTGTGTGGCTTTTATTTGGGTAGCCAGCTGCTCCCCGAGCGCGCGCCCATACCATCACAGGCGTGGCCGTATCCACTGATCATATTCCTGGCTTCAGTACTGCTTATTCCATGGCTTACCCAGAATAGCCGGGAACGTTGGCTACCCAGCTATGGGGCGCTAAGCCAGGCCATGGGTCGTTTGCTGTTGGTGTTTGCTGCGGCTCAGCTGTTCGCTTTATCTGTACTCATGCTGTTGATGCTGTGGGCCAGTTTGTTTGAAGTCATCGAAATCAGTTTCTTCACCGACCTATTTTCTGAGCCCTGGTTCTATTACCCGGCCATCACATTAAGCCAGGCTATTGGTGTGATCCAGGCTCGCAGCCGCAGTAACCTGGCAAATCAGTTGTTCGCCATATGCCGTAACTTTGCCACCCTGTTGTTACCCGTGCTGGTCGCTGTGGCCATGCTGTTTTTCGTGGCTGTTTTGTTCAGCGAGCTGGATACACTTTGGCAAAATGGCGGCAGCAGCCTGATCTTTGTGTTAGTTGGTGCCATCGTCTTGTGTCTGAACCTGTCGGATGAGGCATTGACTCAGCGTCCCTGGTATCGCCATTTCATTGCACTCGGGCTACTCCTGCTCCCCTGCTATCTTGCCCTTAGCGGCTGGGGGTTATACCTCAGAATAGAGCAATATGGCCTCAGCCTGGCCCGCTTGTGGGCCGTACTCATTGCCTCAGTCAGCATGACAGTCTGCGCGGGTTATGTGTGGCAGTTGGTCACGCACAAAGCCACCTGGTATACCCGATTGAGCACAGTAAACCGACCGGTGACTTTAGGTTTACTTGGGCTATTAATTGCCACCCAAACGCCCTTACTGGACTTTCGTGGCATGAGTGTTAATTCTCAGATAGATCGCCTCACTGCAGGTATCACTCAGCCAGCTGATTTTGACCCGCGTTACCTGGTAAACGAGCTTGGCCGAAAAGGACTAGCGGCACTGGAATCACTGCAACATAGCATCGATGACGAGCAACTAAAGCGTCGGATCCACACCGCGTTGACCCTGGAAACCAAACCCCTGACGACACAAACCTTATTAGACCTGATTGACATGTCAGATGCGCAAAAACAGGCATTGCCCCAGGAGCTGGTGACTGCACTGGAGGTATTCGCCAGACACAACACGCATTTGTTCGATGACGCGACTGAGCTTATGTTACGACCCATTCAGCTGGACAATACACCTGAGGCAGAATATCTGTTTATTGCTAATACTCAGCATCGGGTGGAATTACGGGTGTTTTATCTGGGTGTTATTGATGGCGTGCAGGGCTGGCAATCTGGCTACATGGACCAGAAAGTCTATGGACCGCAATCAAAAGACCTGCTGGAAGCGCTTAAAACGGACAACTTTGAGATTGTTGAACCCAGGTTCAAAGACATTAAGATTGGTGAGCACAGGTTGGAGCTGCACAGCCCGTTTTAACGGGCTGTGAGTTTTGCTTTGAGGTGATTGCGCACTGCTGGCCATTCGCTGGCTAAAATGGAATACACTACCGTGTCACGGATGGAGCCATCAGGCAGAACCTGATGGCTTCTAAGCACCCCATCCAGTTTAGCGCCAAGACGCTCAATGGCCTGCCTTGAAGCATGATTGAAAAAGTGTGTTTTGAATTCCAAAGAGAGCGCCCCACACTGCTCAAACAAATTTTCCATTAGCAGCAGTTTTGCCTCGGTATTAACCGGCGTACGACGCACCGCAGCGCTATACCAGGTGTACCCGATAGAAGCGCGTTTATGCTCAGGTTTAATGTCGTAGTAGCGTGTGGTTCCCACAATATGACCGCTGGCAATAGACCTGACAACAAAAGTTATCTGATCTTCACCCACCTTACTCAGTGCCTTTTCGACATACCCTTGCATTTGATCCGGAGCGGGCACGCTGGCATACCAGAGTTTCCAGCTTTCTCCATCTTGCACAGCTTCCTGCAACTCCTCAACATGCTCAATAGACAACGGCTCTAACCGGATATACAGCCCTTCCAGCACGGTATTTTTTATCCACATAGTTTACATCCTGGTGTTATAGATAAGAGTGTTTAAACTGCGCATACTGCGTTGAGCTTAGGAAATTCTCACTGTTACTGATATCGGCCAGCTCTTGTTCAGAAAACTGAATCTCAAAGATGTCTTTCATAAAAGTCAGTAGCTCAACTGCAGCATCGTATTCACCAGTAATAAACGCAACCTGTAACATGATCAGATAACCATAGGCGCCTGAAGCATTGCGATACAAAGCATCTAAAGCGATACCAAACGCTTCGCGTTTCTGTCCAAGGTGAGCCAGCACCATGGCTTTTTCCATCAAAATTGGCGGGCTAAAACGAATATCATCAGGCAGCTGTTCAAATTGAGTTAGTGCCTGCTCATATTGCCCCATAGTGCGATACAGGTTTGCTTCAAGTAAGCCCTGATACGCCTGCTCACTCCCCTGAAGCAAGGTTTCGCATAAAGCCTGGTGTTGCTTACCATCACAGGTTTCAATAGAGCGGAATAAGGTTTCATGGACAATGGGCAATGATTTTAGCTCTGAGGGCAATTGTTGGTACTTTTCCAGCGCCAACTGCGACTCTTTTTTCTCCATAAGATCCGTGATCGCCGTTACCGCCTCTTCGTGTCCGGCCGCTTCAATCTGCTGATCGTATTGCGCAAAAAAGCGCACTATGCTGGAGCGATAGCTTCGGTTGTTCACATCAACCAGTTTATAACCTTGTTTTGTAAGGGTAATATCCACCAGCGCAAAGGTACCGTTGTCATATGAAAAAATATACTGACTAAGCCAGTAGTCACCTTGCTCACGGCTATGGGTATAGAAAATGTGGTCGAATGAAGACAAGCCCATCATCGCCCCGGCTGAGACAAACGCACTTTTCAACGCAAACTTGGGGTCGTCTATTCCCAGTTCATTTTTCACATACGTTTCACTGGCATGTCGGTCGATGAGGTTTAAAAATGCATTTTCATTGGGGTTATTCAGCACATACTCCACCTTTTTGTTCGCTTCATAAACCGATGCTGACGATTCAATAAAAGCAGTTTTTTTGGTGGACGCACACCCAGACACAACCAAGATTAAAACCAGCAGACTTAATAACCGCTTCATAGTGATTCTCCGACAAATTTCATCTTAGTCTTGTCCTCAAGTTGCTTAACAAAGTCCTGGAATAAGGTGTAGTGAGGGTTAGTCGTCACTTCGCTGACTGTGCCGCCAAAGCCACTATACTTGTTAGCCTGTTTAAGCTTACTGAGGTGCGCAGGCACCGCCTCAACCGGCACAGACTCCTGAAGGGCCTCATATTGAGCATGAAAAGTCACCCGACGGCGGTCATATTCCATGGCACTGTCGATTCGCACATAAGGATCGGCAAACGATTTTTGATAAGCCAGCGCACTGAAGTCAATATCTGACGGCATGAGCAAGGTGACACGCTGAGACAAAGACAGTGGGTACACTTTGGCCAATGGCTGCTTACGGCGCACGGTTTGCGGTAATTTAACATATTGGCTGACATTCCCAGCGGCCAGATAGAATTCTGCTGCGCCATCTTCAAGTGGTTGCCAGAAGTCAGGCACCCAGTAAGATTCCACCACAGTGATCACGTTGTCCTGGCGATTATCTGCAAAACTAATCGGCGCCTTTACCTGTACACCAGGATAAAATTGCGCGTAATAGTTTAGCGAATGCTCCTGAAACACCTTTTTTTCTGACGAGGCCAGTTGATATCGCAATCGTTCTGCCTGCCAGCCGTAATACTGTGACTCAATCCGCCATTGTACGGGCGATACGTAATCAGGGGCGATAATCATCTCATTAATATCAATACCATGGCGTGCCGACTGCACGGCTACGGTGGTCAAAGAGCCCGACTGGCTGTCCACCAGCAAAGCACTGCCATAATCAGGTTGGTACAAACTGGACAATCTGCTTCCCTGATAGTTAATCGTCGGATCAACCCAGAATGTTTCACCATCCAGTGTGAAGTGAGTAATAACATGGTTAAAGGCGCTATGCGTTGGCAAATACTCACTAATGTGAGCACGTTTATCCGTCGACACCAGGGCAGGTTGTGCGTCTATATCCAGCTCACGCAGCAAAGTATTCAGTAGCAGCGTTTTATCTTTACAGTCACCAAAGCGTTTCTCAAATACCTGATGAGGCATGTTGGGCTGATGCGAATTAACACCCAGCTCAAGGCCCAGATAACGGATTTCATCTTGTACAAAGGTAATGGCTTGTTCAATTGCCTGGTGCTTTGGCAATGCTTTAAGTTCAGTGATATAGGCCTTAAGTTCTGGGCTATGTTCAGTGTTTACCTGAAACAATTGTGCCGCCCAGGCCTGCACTTCCAGCCAGGAGTTAAACTCGGTGAACTGAATATAAGGAAACGGGCTGAACCAGCCTGGTAGTTCGTTTTCAACAGTATGGGCTGCGCTGTTTTCGACACGAACCGTATAGGTTTGGGTACCATCGCTTTTCTGGTGTTGCACCTCGGCATTCGGGTTTCCGAATACTTTATGCGCTACTTGTTTATCATCTGGTAAGGTAAGTTTAAAGGTCAGCAGATCGACCGCAACGCCCCAGCCAAGGTTGTCAAAGTAACTGAAACGCTCACCCAGTACCGGATTTTTGCCAGCCAAGCTGTAGCTGTAATCAAGTTCGTCGCCGACACGGATATCCTGAAGCAGGATCAAGGCATCAAACAAACCCAGATACATATTATTTTGCTGATCATCTTCCGCATTGATCACTTTAATATCCTGCGGGGTTAACTGATAAACCGCTTTGCCATCGCGAAAGACAGTGACATTGTGAAATACCAGTTTTTCATACGCTGGATTGAACCGCACTCTGACCGTACTGCCTTCCTGAACGCCGGCAGCATCGGTAAATACATAGCGGTTATGAGAAAAGGACGTCTGCTGTGCATTGTCACTCACCTGACTGTCAACCAGCCGATAATGAAGCGGCTTACGCAGGCTCTCAGGTAATGCTGTTAGTGGCTGCTTAGTAACCCAACCTGGGGCAGACGAAATGGTCACATCAGGACGCTCACCGAGTGCCCGGACAGGACTAAACCAAACCATCAGAACGATGGCGAATATGATGTATAGCTGCTTCATAATACTCAACTTTTTGCTCTTCCTGAACAGCTTGCAGAGCTATCAGGCTTCTTTTGGCACGAAAACGCGTCAGTTTATACAGACCGACACAGGCACGCAAGGTGCTCAGATAGCACTTTGTTAATCACCAAAGCGACGGCCTGCTTTTACCAGTTTGCTAACTTGGCGTAGCGACTCTAGGGGTTAATGGCTTTCTCAGAATAAGCCTGCGTGCCCCACAGAGGCACTGTCGATAAGCTATGTTTAAAGCTACCCGAAGTTTCTTTAGTGGTATAAGAGAGGTACATCAAGGTCTGATGTTCAGCATCATAAATACGCCTGACCTTCATGGCTTTGAAAAACACACTTTTTGACTGTTTGAATACCACTTCACCAGACTTGCTTTTATCTATCTGGGCTATCATTTGAGATGTGATTTCCCCAGTCTGACGACAGGCGATAGAGCTGTCACTGGGATCTGACAAACTAAGGTCCGCCTCAATGCTGGCGACATGGCACGTTACGCCGGTGACAATTGGGTCCGTCATTGAGTGCAACTTGATGTCCTTCAGTGTAAACAGACCAAGCGATACATCGCCTACCTCACTGTCTGAGCAGGCACCAAGTAACATCATTGCTGGAAGCAGTAATAGTCTTTTTTTCATTCTCTTTCCTGAGATATGTGATTTTCTTCAGTTTACCATTGTTGCACAAACCTGCTATTAAAAATATGGCTGACACAGTAAGCCACTGGTATTTATCACAAACTGGTCTAGCTTTATGAATCTATTCATCATCGTTCAAGGTAACCCATGGAACTGACACACCTTTCAAAAGCCACAGCCAAAAAACTAAAATTACTTGTAGAGCGCATTGAAGATAGCCATATTCCCCCCTCAATGCTGGATGAAACCCTGAATATTGCCACCTGGAATATCCGAGATTTTGGCAAACGCAGCCGCAGTGAACTGGCCATTACTCTGATCACACGTATTCTTTACCAGTTTGATCTCATTGCCATTACCGAGATCAGAGATGATTTAACCGACTTCAAACGCGTCATGCATATGCTGGGTCCGAACTGGCAATTTGTGATCAGCGACTGGCAGAGTGACTTTGGCGGCAACTGGGAGCGCACAGCCTTTGTCTATGACAAGCGCATGGTCCAGTTTACCGGCCTCGCCGCAGAAGCGCAGCCCGACAGGCAAAAAGTAGGCGACCAGTACGTTAGCGAGCAATCCTGGTGGCGTGCCCCCTATATGGCCTCCTTCAAAGCAGGCAGTTTTGATTTTATGATGCTGGCCATGCATGCCCGTTGGGGCACTCGCCCGGGTCGCGAACAGGAGTTGGCCAGTTTTGGCGACTGGATAAAAAGCCGCTGGGTAGACAACGCCGATACCGTATTTGATGAAGATCTTATTGTGGTGGGAGATTTCAACATTCCCCGAGTTGGTGATCGCTATTATCAGGCACTCACCCAGTCAAGCGGATTACAGATGCCACTGGCGCTGGCAGACATCAATGACACTGCAGCAAGTGCTGGTAATAAACGCTACGACCAGATTCTACATCGTGCCAGACATGCGTTTAGTTACGCCGACCAGGGCGGGGTGATTGACTTTGCCGTCAATGGCCTGATGGCAGCGTTATTCGATGATACCGGCACCCCAGAGAGTAAATGGACCTTTGAGCTGAGCGATCACTTCCCGCTCTGGGTGCAAATCAATATTAACAATGAGCTGGCCATACTTAACAACATCATTCAGAACGAGTAACAAAATATTACCTAAATAATAGACAAGCATTTCATTTAATAGCACAATGCGTTTTGACGAACGATACCCGTCTGCTTAATAACCTTACCTGCATTGAGGTGTGGAATACTGTGATGGCAACAAATGTGTCAGCGCCTGCCTGTGACTCAGGTGCTGCATAACCCCACCTATAATCATGTAAGCAGCAGTGCTCCCCCCCCCCCCCAAACAGGCAGGATATTAACGCATTTTGCTATAGTATCTTCGTTGAACAATAAAATACCAATTTCACTTAATACCTGTTCAATTTGAAGGAGCAAATATGACGCTAATGGCGTTAAAAATCTCTCATTTAGAACAACTAAATAGCAAAATTTCTGCCTTGTTATCGACGATATTTTCTCGCCTCAAAGTAGAACACTTAATTAAGCAAATTGGTATAAGTGTAACGACGACTTCAATAAGGAAGAAGCAATGAAAGACACGAAAACCCTATCGTTAACTCTAATCTCGGGTGCGCTGGCGTTATGTGCTGTTCCTCAAGCACTGGCCTCTCAATGCGATATTGTGATCCCTTCAAGCCATCACTTAATTGACGGCGACGCACTGGCAGTGGTTGCTGGTGACACCATCTGTCTGGCAGCCGGGGAACGTGGTCCACTGCGTATTCGCAATGTGCACGGTGAAGCAGGTAACCCGGTGGTGATCCGCAACGAAGATGGCACGGTTACAACCACGCCCTACGAGTACAGTATTGCCGTAGAAAAACCCTCTCAGTTGCGCATTACCGGCAGCCGTGATGAAGCTGGCTATGGTATGCGTCTTGGCGGTACCGTTGGCATTGGTGGATTAAGCGAATACATTGAGATTGATAATCTTGAGATCTACCGCGCGCGATTTGCAGGACTGCTGATTAAAACAGATCCAACCTGCGATCCGGCCACCTGGCAGGAAAACTTCACGATGCGTGGACTCAGCGTTCACCACAACTATATTCACGACACAGAAACAGGCGAAGGCATGTACATCGGCTACACAGGGAAGAGCCGCAAGCTGGAGTGTGATGGTGTCGCAACAACGGTATATCCGCATAAGCTGACAGACGTAGATATTTACAATAACAACCTGGAAAACATTGGTGCCGATGGCATTCAGCTTAACTCAGTGGCTGGAGATGCACGGATCCGCAATAACAAAATCTACCGCACTGGCGTTAGCCCCTTCGATCCTAAGTATCAGAACACAGGTATTCAGGTTGGCGGTGATCACGTGACTGTATCAGGTAACCTTATCTATCGCAGTGGCGGTAATGGCATGATGCTCGACGGCGACGGTTTGAAAATTCATGATAACCATATTCTATACGCCGGAGAAAACGGCATATTTGCCCGCAACCCAGCGCAACAGGATAGCAGCTTATCCGGTGGTGATGCCCATGAGTATAGTGAAAACCTGATTGTGCACCCGCTCAGTTACGGGATTAAGCTTTATGCAACGAATACGGCTACCCCTAATTTGATCAAAGAAAATACCATCGAGAATCAGGGTCAGGTTGATGCTGCCAATCGCCCGATGACCTACTCCTATCTGAACAATAACGTACTCAAACTGGAGCTAAATAACCGCCACTACGTGGTTAAGTAGTCAGCTCAGCGTTTTTTTGAACAGTAGAGCACCAAACGGACTCTACTGTTCATATCACCCACCCAAAGTTACATCTTATTCAGCTAAAGACACAGCCGAGACGTACTGATTGAGCTCAGGATTTTGATGTACACGTGCAATGGTCTGTTGGAGACCGGCCAACATACTCCCGTCAAGACGACGCTGTTTTACATGTCTCAAAGATAATGGGTTAATGGGTTTACCATGCTTGTGCACTTCATAGTGCAAATGACGCGCCTGAGACAACCCTGTATTACCCAAATAGCCTATTACGTCCCCCTGTCTGACACGGGTGCCCGGTTTCACTCCCTTTGCAAACCCATTAAGGTGTGCGTACAGCGTGTCATAGCCATTCGCATGGCGGATCACAACCCGATTGCCAAAACCACCTCCCCATCCTGCTTTTTTAATTGTCCCGTTACCGGCAGCAAAGATAGGTGTACCAACAGGTGCGCCAAAATCAAGCCCGGCATGCAAGCGGGTGTATCCCAGAATGGGGTGCTTACGACTACCAAAAGTTGACGATAAACGCGCGCCATTTAACGGGGTTTTAAGTAAAAAGCTTTGTGCCGGGCGGCCATCAGCAAAGTAAAAGCCGCTTTGCCCGCCCTCAGTGTAATGGTGATATACGGCCAGGTCCTCCCCCTGATTTTGCAACCTCGCGAACTTTAGCTGGCCCGCTTTTTCAAGCTGCTGTTGCAGGCCATCCTTCACCGATAAAATAGCTTTGTCGTACATCATAGTTAATGCATCGCCCTGATGTATTTCGCGCTGAAAATCCACAAAGTGTGAAAACACCGTGATGGTCTGATTAATCACATCCAGTGGCACGGAATCGTCAACCAATGACTCATACAAGCTTTGTGTGATCGCCACATCATGGACCGCCTCGGACTGATAGGTGTCCAGTTGATAAAAGCGCTTATGCCACTGTTCCGTCAACGACACATTCAGACGCTGAGCGAATCCGGTTGCCAGGGTAATTGAGCTCAGCTTGCCTTCCGTGATGCCAACTTTTATTTTTTGCCCAATCGGCAGCTGGCTCAGGTTTACCTCAGGTGCCATTAACTTCTGTAAGTTAAACACCTGGCGTTCGCTCATCCCATAGGGTTTAAGCAAAGCAATAAAAGACTGCCCTGCTGACAACGTCAGGATCTTGTGCTCAGTATTTGGTGCCTGTTCAGGCTCAGCGGGTGACTGAGAGGCAGCAGGTTGCTGAGCCAAAGCCGACTTGCTATTGTTCTGGTTTGCATTTGGTTTCTCCTCAACGACAACAGGCGTTTCGGCAATATCGCATTGTTCAGAGGCCTGTTCAGGTAAATCAGACACAAGGGTGCTTAACACCATGCCCAGAGGTATGGCGATCATCAGATGGTATTTCATGGTTTAGTCCTTTGGAAAAATACTCAGCGGGTCAAGGCGTTTTCCGTCAGCCAAAATTTCCAGATGCAGATGAGCCCCGGTCACCCGGCCACTGTCACCTAAAGTACCGATGACTTCTCCGGCTGATACCCAGTCACCTTGTGACACAGCAATACTATCAAGGTGGGCATATAAACTCTGATAGCCATTACTGTGCTGGATCAGTACCGTTTTACCGTAATTTTTTGCCAGAGTTGTCTCATCGGCCACCAGGATTTTGCCTGTTGCCATCGCGCCAAGGGGCGTGCCTTTGGCCGCAACCATATCAAGCCCGCCGTGCGGTTTGTAATTTCGAAAGGCCCACACGTGTCCAAAGTGAGAGCTGATCTTGTAGTCACTCATTGGAGGCTGCCAGTTGGGTATCTGGGGACTCAATAAAGGCTTCACCTGGAAGGAAACGAAAGCACTAAACACTGCTATCGCCAGTATGTTGAGTGTGACAAAACGATGCCGCGTTTTAACCGGCTTCATGATTTGTACCAGGCGGCTTTTGTAATCAGCCAGGGATAGCGCCTCCGATGCGAACCCGGCGACAGCATTAGGTGTCTTGTTTAGTGTGCTGTGTTTCAGGGCATCCAGTAATGTGGCTGCGTATTGCTGACGATTAATACCGTAACGTCCTATGGTTTGTGCATCACAGCGTGCTTCCATGGCATTGATAAACGCCGCTTCCATCCTGGCAATGGCCGGATTAAACCAGAACAGACATTTGATAACTTGCCATGCCAGCAGGGCAATATGATCTTTGTGAGCCAGGTGCGTTACTTCATGCAGCAGCAAAGTCTGCTGTTTATGCTCTGGTAACCTCGTAAAGTAATGTGGCATCACGATAATCGGGTTTTTAATGCCCGTTACAAACGCCGTACAATTCAGAGGCAGTATATACACTGGTACCTGACGCCCTTTAATCTGAGTGAGCGATGAAAAAGACGCACAAAGGTCTGCCTGAAGTGGCTCCGCACTGACCATTAAAGCTCGTAGGCTGGCAAGTTTGTTGAGTAAACGCGCCCCCCGAAGAATGCTCTGCAGCGCCGCCAGTAATATCAGTGCGATAAATATCCATAACCCATCCCACTGATGTTCCGTCGTCAGCATTATCTCTGTACTTAATTGCAGCTTTCCCGCCTGTTCACTGAAATCGTACAACACTGCCGGGATCGTCTCATCCAACGCCACCTCGGGCAGCGGTGTAAAGGGCACGAAGCTGAGTACCAACAATGCCCACCATAAACCAGGAGCAGCCGGATGATGGCGGCTCAGAAAGCGACCCACTGGCACCAAGGCACCACATACTAGGCACCAAACCAGCACCGACAATAAAATAGAAAATAACGTTGCCAAACTCATTTTACTGGTCCCGTTTGTCCTGCTCAGATAAGGACTCCAGCAAGTGCTCCAGCTCTTCCAGCTCCTGTGATTCAATCAGACGGCTATCAGCAAACATAGCCACTGGCAATGGGCCATCCAGTTCCAGGACATTTTTAGCAAATTCCTGAGCGTAAGCGGCCAAAGTAGGGACTTTATCAACCTTCGCGGTGTACGACTTTTTATTGCCTTGCTCACCAATGTTCAACAAGCCCTTATCGCCCATGCGCTCAAGTGTTTTGCGCGTTGAAGAGTATGACCAGTTAAAGCGCTCGGCGATGGCGTCATGAATTTCTTTTGCGGTACGAGGCTCCTGTTGCCACAGTAGCTTGAGGATCTCTAATTCAGTGGTGTTTGGTTTCATATCTATTATTCTTTTAATGTGACACATGTCGCACTTTAACAGCAAAAAAAGTGCGACACAAGTCGCAGAATTTAAAAACGACTATTAATTAAAACCCAAACAACTGAAAATTAGCCGATTCTTGCTAACTTTAGACTTGCGGGCAATACTATTTATATCTTTGTAAACCTGTGACTGTGACAAAAGTTGACCTCAGACAACCACCGTTTTATGAAACTTGATACTTTTATGACAGTTAAGTGACACGTGGCAAGCTACTTTTTTGGTGTTTGCCCGATAAAATGGGGGAAGCAATGACAGAGACCTTTCAGTTGTTAGGAAGTCTGCTTGGCGGCCTGGGGATTTTCCTGGTTGCCATAGGCATGATGACCGATGGTCTGAAACTCGCAGCAGGGAGTTCGTTGCGTAAAGTATTGGCGACCTGGACTAAGACCCCACAGCGCGGTATCGCTTCGGGCTTTTGTATGACAGCACTGGTCCAGTCCTCCAGTGCTGTCACCGTGGCTTCCCTGGGTTTTGTCAATGCCGGCCTGATCACCATGCATCAGGCACTGGGCATTGTTTATGGCGCCAACGTCGGCACCTCGGTCACCGGTTGGCTGGTTGCCGCAATAGGCTTTAAGTTCAATATTCAAGCCATTGCACTGCCTTTAATTGGTTTAGGCGCGTTGATGAAGTTGCTACGGCCACAAACCCGGCTAGCATCCGCAGGACTTGCTCTGGTCGGCTTTGGTCTGTTTTTCATAGGTATAGATATTCTTAAAGGCACTTTTGAGCATGTTGTCGCGAGGTTTGATTTAAGCCAGTTCACCGCCCAGGGTCTGACCGGCATGCTGACCTTTCTGCTGATCGGTATTGTCATGACGACACTTACACAGTCGTCCAGCGCTTCCATTGCGCTCACCATCACGGCGGCAGCCAGCGGCATGATAGGTCTCTATGCCGCCGGTGCCATGGTCATAGGGGCGAACATTGGCACCACCTCAACCTCTGTACTGGCAGCAATTGGCGCCACTTCTAATGCCAAACGCGTGGCTGCGGCTCAGGTCGTTTTTAACGCACTCACGGCGCTTGTCGCCTTTGCAATATTACCCGTGCTGTTTTACCTGATAACCCAGCTCACTGGCTTTTTTAACCTGGCAGCCGACCCAGCACTGTCGCTGGCATTATTTCATACCCTGTTTAACGTACTGGGGGTCATGCTGATTTTTCCACTCAATAACCGCCTGGCAGGCTTTTTAATGAAGCGCTTTTGCAGTGCCGAAGAAACAGCAGCCCGGCCACGGTTTTTGGATAAAACCATTGCCCAGACGCCGGCGCTGGCAACCAATGCAGTGCTGCTCGAAACTAAGCTGGTTGCCGATAAACTACTGGCACAATACGAAAAATCTCAACAACCTCTGGATGGTCTGGCCATAGAGCAAGAAATACATACCATCCAGATGTTGTGTCAGCACATTACCAATTTCATTGTCACTGTTGAACAATCGGCCTTGTCTGAAGAAACCACCAGTATGCTGGCAAAATTAATGCGTATCGAACATTACCTGTTCACCTGCTGCCACTGTGTTGAGAAGCTGGCTCAGCGGCAACCACAAAAAGCGCTTGCCGGGCACCCTGAATTACATACTCAGCTGGAAGAATACCAATCCCAACTGGGACATTTTATGCGAACCAGCTTAGAGGGCCAGTCAATGAACACAAAGGCGTTTAACGCTGCTCTCCAGGAATTACAGGAATTACAGCAACTACACGACGACGTCAAAGATGATCTGATCCTTGCCGGCACCAATGCGACTTTACCAATCGACAATATGGTCTGCAATATCAATGGACTGTCCGATATGTGGCAGCTAACCCAGCAATGGCACAAAGCCATGCTGTTGTTATACCTCATAGAAGAGCAGCTGAATCCACAGACATCATAGTGCTGTAGATGCACAAAGTAATCGAATTAAGTGTATATAAGAAAGAATGAAAAAGCCGGGGGAAGTCCCGGCTTATATACCATTCAGGCACATGGCTAATCTTGAGAAGGGTGAGATTTCACCACCTCGTAATTGTAGTTTACTGATATTGCTGCGCGAAATTGTCAAGGATTTCCTGAGCCAGTGCCAGATCCTGCGTTGCCAGTATTGGCTGCGTATTTTCCATTTCAGCTCTTATCAAAAATACGGCATTATCTGACGGGCTGCGGTAGTAGCTTTCTGTCACTTCTTCACCGTCCGGGCTAAAAGTTACTTCCAGTACGCCATCTTGTGTCACAACCCAGCTCATATCAAAGCTTTCATCTGTGCCCACGAGGGTAATCTTACCTGTACCGTCTGTGTTGTAGATGTTTTCCAGTAGCATAAACTCATGATATACGTCAGTCTGCGAAGGACCCTCGCTGATCATAGTGTACATTGGCTTACTTGTCAGTGCTTCAACCGTGAATTTAGCAGCGTTTTCTGCCGTCACATCATACTGCTTAGAGAGAAATATCATGTCCCCTTGGGATTTATCGGTACCCAGTAGCAGATCGTTCGACAGGTAGAACATGTAAGATTCGTCACTATCAGCGACAATTGCACCATCAACAATCTGGTACTCGGTAGGCACTTCTTGAGGGAAAATAAGTTTGCCGTCTTTTACCTGAAATTGCTCGGCCCCCTCTTGAGAAAACAGCATATGGCTTGTGGACCCCATATACCAAAATCCATCACCTTGTTCTAACAGATCCTTGAGATCAAACGTTTGTTCAACCAGTGGGTTTATAACCAATGTATCGTTTTCTTCATTCTTCTCAATCACGATGTCATCGATGCCTTCCAGGCTTTGCTGATCAGCTAACTCAACCAGCTTGACGGCATCTTTCACCAACTCTTCAGAGACATTCTCGTCAGATGAGAAATCTTCTGGCAATAGCTTAACCACAGAACGTGCAACCAAGTGTATGCGCTTGGAACCTTCCGCGATGGATGCTGTTTGCTCTGATTTTGCAGCAACAAAGTCCCCTTTAATTAGCTCCGCATCCAGATTTACTTCTGCCGCCAGCGTGTCCATATCGACGTTTTTCAGGGTTGCCAAAGTTGAAAACGGCGAGACAATATCAGTATCTGCATGTGCAACCAGGGTATAGGCTTTACTAACTGTATTGTTGGTATCGGTATCGATCGTCTTTCCTGCGACCACTTTAACAATGACACTCGCTGAGTCAGATACCTCAGCCTGGCCTTGAGCGTTAGTCGTCAAAACCAGTTCTTCCCCTTTTTCATTTTGAATCTTAATTTCTTCACCAGCATCACATACCTGGTTGCCATTTTGGTCATCACACACAATGGCATTAACCAGATAACCGTCAATGGCTGTGATAGTGCGTGTTTTTGCTTTCTCCGTAACAGCATTTTTGTCTTTTTCAGTGACAACACTGCTGTCTTTCGTCCCTTGCTTCGTTTCTGTTTTATCATCATGATTACTTCCGCCACACCCAAATAAAGCAAGTGATACTGCGCAAGCCAGAAGTGATTTTTTTGAAAGCAGATTAAAACGCATTTTTTAGTCCTTACATAACTACCGAGTAATAATGATTGATATAGCTTTAGGCGGTAGTACCTATTCCATAGCGGCGCGAATGATGATGGTTAACCTACTAATATTCAACAAAAAAATAAAAAGTTAACAGAAATAACATGTTATTGACCAAACCTATTTTTAATTTAGAACATCAGATTTAAATGCCATTCAATAACACAACGAACTGAGTTTGGTTGACTAGAAAGCACCCATAATTGCGAATTAGTTAACTTAGAAAGATAACCGTCACATAATTCTTTTACTGAGCTTACAAAAAACCAAGATATTAAAAGTACTCTTTCACTAAAATTAGACAGATTAGCCAGAATTAAAGCCAAAACCAACTTACCCTAATTGACACATTATGCTTTTAATAAATTTCGAACGTACACCACCCCTTATAATTTCAAATTTTGCAACAGAGAAGGTTAACTCTGACTTTAGAGGTCCAGCCACTCTCCACAAAAGATGATGCGCCGCACAGTTCGGGAAAATTCTTTCTTGAATCTATCCAAAAATATATGAAAAGGTACAGACTACACTCCCAGTGCATAGCAGATATAATTTTGTAAAATACGGATTGTATTTCAGAAGTGAAGAAGTCTAAGACATAAAATCATTATTACTAAGTATAACGATAACATATTAACGAGCTACCTATTACTAGTCCAATTGGCAACAGGTCATTTTGAGGCACTCTCACTTATTCAAGCACTTGTACATAACATACAATCTCATCTCTTTTGAGACAGACAGTCGCAATTTTGTTAGGATACCTGTTGCCTGACAGTCCTTTGGAAACCCTTACAATTGCGCCTTTTATCTCACTTACTTGCTATGTCTGTTGTACTGGCTGCCGTTACAATCGAGGCAGCCCCAGTATACGTGCAAGCAGGGCCCGGAAGCTTTAACCACGCAGCTCTCGACTTGCTGGCAGACCGTAACACTGACACCTATCAACGCCTTTATTCGGGCACACCTGATGATACCTACGCAGCAGCAACAAACAATAATGCATGGGCATTCAGTGCGCTGGCCAATTCGACCATTGGCGGGCAGTTAGTCCCGGCAATTGTGAATGCCATGCGCAATTACCAGGTAACAACGCTCAACGCCGCAGTGCATATGCCCATCGAAATGTGTGTATTTGGATTAAACAAGACCAGTAAAATCACGCACGCAGCCTCTCATCCTGCGGCCCTAAAACAGATCAATCGTTGGCTCAGTGCGCATCAGATAAAAGCCAAACCTGTGCCTGAAGGCACCAACGAAGCGGCTCGCCTCGTCGCTGATGGCCAGTTTGACCAAAACACAGTTGCAATCGGCAGTTGTGCACTCCAAGCAGTCTACCCTGCGCTAACCTTGCGCGAAGCTGGCATTCAGGATAATGCAGATAATCATACTCTGTTTGGCTTGATGAAGTTGGAAAAACGGCCTCACACAATAAGCGAAGACGAAGCACGCACAGCGCTACAGCAGGTCGTAGATCAGGCTCATACACAGATAAAAGCACGCACAGACTCCGGCAAATCTGTGTTTTCATTAATTGATAAGCGTCTTTCTCAGATGCAGTCAGTGGCGCTATTTAAGGCTCACAAACACAAACCCATTGAAGACTTATCCCGTGAAGTGGTTGTGCTCTCAAAAGCGCTTGAACAAGCCAGACAACACTGCCTGGGTGCCAGTAGCGTGAAGGCATTTTTTCAGGCACAGATGGATGCTGCCAAAGCAATTCAATACAGATACCGCGCGCAATGGCTGGCTGAAGGCATACCCAGCAAAACAGCCGACCTCACACATTTAAGACATACGCTGAATCAACTCGGTTCAGCCATACTCGAAACGCTGACCGCTCATCTGGCACAACATGGTAACCTCACCCCGGAGCTGGCGCCTGCTTTTCATGCTGCGCTAATCACAGATAACTTGACTGATAAAGACAAACAAAGGCTCTACCAGGCACTCCAAAGCGTGCGCAGGGTTGAGAACTGCCAGGCAGCCGACTAACTAGGTCGCACTGCAATACCTTTAGCCCTTAACGCCAATACAGCGCAAAGGGCTAATGTAAAGCCAAAAAGTATCGCCTTTACCCTAGTTTAATAAGCTGGTAGTGCAGTCAACACGTCTTCCGTATCGGCTGCGCTGGATCTTTGTCATGTGTAACAATGAGGGAGGTGTATTCGACATGTCGTTTCTCACCATGTGCTTGAGTATGCCTGCATCGCCCCAATTTAACTTGTACTCACTCAGCTCTTCACGCTTAAGCGAGGCAAGACCACGTGTTTATTGTCATCAATGAGTCAGTGAAATCACATAAGCTAAAAATGATTATCAAGAAGTGAATTGAAGGCACATAGATTCCCTTATTCAACTTAAAGGGAAACCTAACTATAGCACTCCGGGCCTTTTAACCGGCAGTGTTGCAGATAAAAAGTTATCGAAGATGCACTACATTAAATAGACCAAGTAAAAGTGAATATACAAACCAAAACAAGAAGGGGACGGATGGAACACAATACAAACAACATGGCAGTTCAAATCGATAAAGCACCATCCTTTTAAAAAGAATGTTCGACATCAATAAGGTCAGATATGTCCAAAAAAATACCGTCACCACATTTATGATGACGGTATTTTTGCATATTTAGAGAAGTGCAATGTCTCTAAAAAACGTCAGAGTTGATTACTTCTTCCTACGACGCGTAAACAACGCCAAAGGCATCAGCAACAAGGCAAGGGAACCAAATGAACCACTGTCTTTTTCTGGCTGCTTAACGGTAACCTGGATATTCTGTGTTGACGATGCGCCAAATTCATCCGTTACCGTAACGGCAAATTCAAGTACTTCGTTCTGATTAACTGAAGGCGCTGCTACACTCAATTGCGCATTGCTTCCGGATACTGTTACGCTGGTGCCAGATACCTGTTCCCAGTTGAATGTCAGCGCATCACCTTCCGGATCAACAGAAGCCGACGCGTTCAGTTCAATGTTCTGACCCGATGCAACCAGGGTAGAGCTGGCAGTTAACACAACCTGCGGAGCACTGTTTTTAGCAATCGCAACAGTCACAAGCTGCCCCGACTTGGCACCAAACTCATCTTGTACAACGACTTCATAGACCAAGGTTTTGCCTACTAAGTCTTCATCCGCTTTGAGTTTTACAACCGCTGTTTCAGCGACAGGGGTCGTGCCATCACCTGAGCGATTTACCCAGGTATAAGACAACGCGTCACCTTCTGGATCCGTCGTGCCACTGGCATCCAGAGTAAACTCCAGCCCGCCTCGTACTTCAATATTCGTTTGCGCTACCGTGATAACAGGTTGTTTGTTCTCATCAATAGTAACTGAAACACGTTGTTTAGAAGCCGCACCAAATTCGTCAGTGGCTGTCACTTCATAAGTCTGAGTGGTCGTTTCACTGACAACAGGCGCAATTGGCTTAAATGCCTCCTCTGAGCTCAAAACAACCTCAGGCGCACTCATCTCTGTCCAGGCCAGTGCATAGTTATCACCTTCAGGATCGGCTGTACCAGTTGCGTCTAAGGTAATGCCCATACCACTTCTGACACTTAGGTTGGTTTGTGCCAATTTGATAGTAGGACTCAGGTTTTCACGCATTCTTACGTTAAATGCTTTCAGAGTAACGTTATCGTTACCTTCACTAACAGACGCATCCTTGATGTACTCAAGAATCAGGGTGTTTGGCCCTTCATTCAGCTCAAACGATGCCTGTTCGTAAACATACGATTCACCGCTTTGTCTAAGTACTTGCTCACCGTTAATGTAGACGTTAAAAAAGTCATAACTAAGCTCTGAAGAAATCAGATACTCAAAGTCAACACCCAAGGCTAACCCATGATTAATTTCCCCCATTAAGATCGACTTTTGTGAAGATGCAGGTAGGTTTGGAGTTTCTTCTCTGTCTGTTATGTCACCACTGACCAAAATTGGTGTTTGGGTATTGTCTTCAGCAACCTCTTCACTGAGCAACCAAGCTGCATCACTCCCTGTGTACCATTGTACAATAGGCTCAGACGACATATGTGCATTGATGTCTACCTGACTGGCCGGGATCTTCTCGTAGCGATATGTATAGCCTCTTGACGAAACCCCCTGATTTACCAGCTCAGCATTCAATGTGAACGCACCGATTTTGGTACTATTGGTTGTCGCGATGGACACATCACAGTGCTGACCAGGCGCCAGTGCGGTAGTCGTACAATTTTCAGATGCGACAGTCACGCCAGCAGACTCATCAGACAACAAAATGCCTGCAATTTCAACAGCACTATCTGACTTATTTTTCAAGCTGACAGACACTGTGGAGTCAGGTTTATCTGCAATCATAAACTGGTCGGGTTCAAAACCTGCATATTGTTGGTTACGATTCACCCAAGTGTTTAACACCGCTACATCAGCATATACGCCGGGTTTAAATTCAGAAGCACAGCCTTCTCCCCAACTAACCACACCAACCTGGATCCAGCGGTTATCGCGATTAACAATCAACGGACCTCCACTGTCGCCCTGACAAGAGTCTTTGCCACCCTCGTCAAAACCGGCGCAAATCATACTGTCTGAGATTTGACCATCGTAGTGTTTTTCGTCATTACAGACTTCGTTTGAGATATAGGGCACGTCTACTTCATGTAGTTTATCTGGTGATGGGCCACCCGCATGCAATGCGCCCCACCCCATCACTTTAAAGTTCTCACCCACCACATAGCTGTGTCTCATTTCTTCGTCAGCCAGCTCAATTGGTTCAACCCCTTCGACCGCCTCTGCCAGGGTCAGAATCGCAATATCATTATTATAGGTGTAAGTATCGTGATAGCGCTCATGCATTACGATATCCGTCACTTGGTAAAGCTGCCCCTGACTCTCGTCGGTAAGGTCATGGCCACCAAACTTAACGGCAAAATCACTTGCACTCCAGCCTTCAACACAGTGCGCTGCGGTCAGCACTTTGTTTGGTGCAATAAGCGAAGAGCCACAATAGTGACGAAATCTTTCGCCATTATAGACTTGCAAACTCCCCATAAAAGGGTAGGCAAATGGGATTGTTTCGCCCCCACCAACAATCCTGACATCATCCATTGCGGCGCGAGGTTCAAGTGGTAACTTCTCCTTAGCGAATGCAATCCCCGTTAGTGAGGAAGACGCTAAAGTGAATAAGAGTGCTTTTTTTATTGTCGATTCCATGTAAATTATCCTGATATTTGAACTACTTGTTTACTTAGAATTTATCCAACGATAAATTATCACAAAAAGTTCCTAAATATAACACAAAATACAAATAGTGGTTCAATATACATAAGAACCAGTCAATCGATACTCAAAAATGGCGCCAGTCATTAAACGCGTGTTGGAGCTAAATGGCAATCTGAAGGGATGATATACAGGGTTGTACAGCTGTGGAGGTCTACAGCAAATAGGACAAAATAGTCTCTCTCGTCAATATACTCGCGTTACAGGCCCGATAACCGGGCCTGAAGTCATTTAAATTAAAGTGTATCATCCAGCCACTTAAAGAACTCACGCTGCCAGACTATGCCATTTTGCGGAGTGAGCACCCAGTGGTTCTCTTCAGGGAAGTATAGAAAGCGGCTTTTCAGGCCACGTAGTTTTGCTGCCTGGAATGCCTGGATCCCCTGCTCCAGCGGTACGCGGTAATCTTTACCACCGTGGATAACAAACATAGGCGCATCCCATTTATCCACATAGCTGACTGGGTTAAATGCCCCATAAGTTTTGTCGGTAGCAGCGTTTTTCTCCCAGTATGCACCACCAAACTCATGGTCAACGAAGAAGATTTCCTCTGTGCTACCATACATGCTGCGCAAGTCGAAAATACCACAATGTGCGATAAAGGATTTGAATCGACCATCGTGATTACCAGCCAGATAAAAAGCGGAATAACCGCCAAAACTAGCACCGACTGCTGCGATACGGGTCTTATCAACATAGGACGCTTTAGACACCTCATCAATAGCGTCGAGGTAATCCTGCATCACCTTGCCACCCCAGTCCTGAGTGATGTCTTCGTTCCACTTAACCCCATGTCCCGGCATACCACGACGGTTTGGTGCAACCACGATATAACCTTGTGACGCCATAACCTGGAAGTTCCAGCGGAAAGAGTAAAACTGTGAGAGTGCCGACTGAGGTCCACCTTGTAGATACAATAAAGTCGGGTACTTCTTCGTTTCATCAAAGTTTGGCGGATAGATGACCCAGGTCAGCATATCCTGACCATCTTTGGTCTTTACCATCTGCTTTTTAACGGTAGGCAGGTCCATACTGGCATAAAACGCATCATTGGCCTTGGTCAGTGCACTCAACTTTTTGCTTTTCAGATCAAAGCGGTAAATTTCCTTCGCTTTGTTCATGCTGTTACGCGTTACCACCAGTTGCTTATCCAGTGCTGCCACAATGCCATTCACATCGAACTGACCTTTGGTGAGCTGCTTAATGACCGGTCTGGCTTTTGGATTAGTGGTGACAGAAACCTGGAATAACTGGATCGTGCCGTCAGTCGGCGCCACAAAATAAATGTGTTTCCCGTCTTCGCTCCACTTAAAGCTATTTACCGTGCCATCCCAGTGTGCAGTCAGGTTGATGTTGTGATTTTTAACTCTGATGATGATGTCGTTCTTATCAGCTTCGTAACCCGGTGTGGTCATTTGCAACCAGGCCAGATGCCCTTTTGACGAAAATGCGGGGTACTTGTCATAACCAGGGTTACTTTGTGTCAGGTTAGTCGTCTGCTTACTGGCCAGGTTATAACGATAGATATCGGTATTGGTGCTGGCAACATATTCTGCGCCGGTGAGCTTTTTACTCACATAATAGATATTCTCGCCTTTAGGTCCCCAGATATAATCACTGCCGCCACCAAATGGCGAAGTCGGGCTATCAAAAGGTTGCCCCAGCATAATATCGACTTTTTCTTCTGTTTTCAGGTCCTGATAAAACACATGCTTATAGCTGCCATCTTTCCAGGTGTCCCAGTGACGGTAGTTCAGGTCATCATACACATAGGCATTTGCTTGAGTCAGCGCCTTGTGTCTGTCAGATGCCAGCACGGCTTCCACTTCCACCTTTTCGTGGAACAATTTTTTGCTACCATCAGGAGAGACTTTGCTGCTTGCCAGCAATCCCTGGTATGCGTCAAGAAGCTGAGGCGTTCCGCCTTTGAGCGGCACCTGATAGACTTTGCTGTCAAAATTGTTCATCTCAACACTGGGCATAGTCACTTTGTAAATGACGTGGGTTTTGTCTTTATTTAGTCCCAATGCACTGACACGTTTTACCTGCCAAAGTTTTTCCGGCGTCATCACCTCTTTGGCGGCCACACCGGTCGTCACAGCCAGTCCCAGGCCAGCACTTACTAGAATCCGCAACATCGCGAAATACCTCCGAAAATTGAATCCCAGCTAGACTACCTAAATTAACAGAAAGTTAAAAGAGATAGCGATGAGCGGCTTTGCTCTGCACAGTTATGACCTATCAACTTAAACAGACAGCTCCCGTTGGCCTGTGATCTGAGCCATACCACCGACAAGCAGGCGTGTGACCCCCTGCTCATCAGACTCAAGCTCAGCTGTGATACGCGAGGCACACCCCATTGCGCGTCCTTGTTCAAATACAAACCGGTTGGACCTGGCGGGATACACATATTGATTTAAATAGCACGCCAATGCCCCACTGGCGCTTCCTGTGGCTGACTCTTCCGGGATACCAAACAAAGGCGCAAAGTTACGACAACGTGCCGTGAATACTCCACTCACTTCACTCAGCTCAAACGCATGTAAACCGATAACGCCATGTTTACGGGAAAAGTCGCTCAGCGCCTGCTGGTCCACTTTAATCTTATCCAGGTGCCCTGCTGCGACGGGTACAATGATGTCTGGTAATCCTGTTGAAATAGCCTCAACTGGTAACTGAGTTGCACTCAATATAGACACATCCAGACCAATGAGTGCGGCGATCGTTTCGTAGTCAAAGCGCTTAATATATTGGGGCAGGTTTTGCGCCATCACGATGCGCCCATTCGCGCCGACTGTTACGCCAAGCCGGCCCGCTTTGGTATTTTGCGTGAAATGTCCATGGGTGATAAGCCCTTGTTCGAACATCACAGAAAACGCAGCTAAGGTGGCATGTCCACAAAAATCCACTTCATCCGTTGGCGTAAAAAAAGACAACGCAAAGTCGGCTTCTCTGTCTGATGACACAAACGCGGTTTCAGAAAACCCCACTGATTGCGCAATGGCCAACTTTTGAGCGTCGCTCAGCCCGTCGGCCTGCAGTACGACACCCGCTGGGTTTCCACCCTTACCTTGCTCTGTAAAAGCATTAACCAAATAAACGGTGAGATGATCCATATTCGTTCCTGTTTCCAAGTAAACTATGCTGATGCCCGTTGGCACGTCACAGGCTCCGCATGCCATATTAGTGATTAAATTGCTTACGAGTGACCCACCAGCACAATAGAGATCCCGTCGTGACCATAAACACCCCCTGTACAAAGCTCTGCGATAACACCAACCCCAGGATCAGAGAGGAAAGTGCCGTTGATAGCACTGGCGTGAAATACGACAAGGTAGCCAGCAATACCATATTGCCACCTATAATGGCGTAGTTCCAAAGTGCATACCCACTTCCTAATGCGATACCGGTCAACAACAGCAAGCCTGATGATTCAGCGTCAAACACCATCATACGCTCATTACTCAGCGCAAATTTGAGCCATAAGCTTACTGCGGTCATCATAAAAAATAGGGTAATGGCGTTTTGGCCGTTACCAATACGTTTGGTTAAGGTGCAGTAAAGTGCCCATAAAAACGCACCTACCAAAGCCATTGCATAGGTTACAGGGTTGGTGGCCACATTTGTGGTGATTTGTTGCCAGGTCAGCCCTTGCTCCCCAGTGATACTCCAGGCAACGCCGAGGAAAGCCAGCAAAATACCAGGATAAACCCACTTACTACATGGTTTTCCGCTGCTGAGCACCGCCATCAGCACAGTCAGTGCAGGCCATAAGTAATTGATTACCAGCATTTCTACAGCCTGCTGTCGAGAGTTCGCCATCGCCAGAGCCAACGCCAGGCAAATCTCATAGGCAACAAATAAACTACCTCCGATAAGGAGGTAACGTAGCGAATACAGCCTGAGTTTGGGCACACCCATCACTGCAATCAAAAATACTGATGCCACCGTATAAATCGAGGCTGCACCACCTATGGGACCCAGCATTTCCGTCACAGCGCGAACCAATCCCATGACAGCACTCCACAGCAAAATAGCGGCCACCCCGGCCAGGGTATATTGGTATGACTTGTTCATGATTTTAAGCTATGTGTTGGTGAACCCAAGGTATTCAACATGATGAAGACATCACGAAAGGAGCGAGTTCTGAATAAATTAGAAAATCAAACTGCCAGAAAGATACCTCGCGACTATGCGATATAGCAAATTTTTATCCATAAATTATCTGGCGTATCAGTTAATTGTCGGATAATTCTGCCACTTACCGCGTATCTATTCCAAAAAGTGTTACAACATATCATAAATAGGGGATATATCGAGCGACGGTTTATATTTCTAACACAGGTGTATGGACGGTCAACGACAACAACGAGTAGAGTACTAAAACAATGAAAAAGCTTTCTATTTTAACGTCTTGTATTGCGCTGGCACTGTCCGGTTCAGTACTTGCTGCCACGCCTGAACAAAACAACAACACGCTCACCTATCAGGATCTGTTCAATATCGAATATGCTGCCAACCCAGTGGTTATGCCGGACGGCAAGCAAGTTGTTTATGAACGCCGCAGCATGGATATCATGTCGGACAGCCTGAAAAGAAACCTCTGGACTGTATCACTGGATGGAAAAACACACTTGCCTTTGCTGTCAGATTCTAAAAACCATTTCAGCCCGGTCTTTTCTCCCGACGGCACTAAAATGGCCTATCTTTCGAGCAAAGAAGGCAAAGTACAGATTTATATGCGCGATCTGGCCACTGGCCTGACTGCGCGGGTGACCGATGTCAACATGACACCCCGTGGGTTGAGTTTCTCGCCAGATGGAAAGCAGCTGGCTTTTTCCATGTTTACCCCCGGTAAATCCAAGCCACTGTTTAGCCTAGACTTTAAACCCAAGGATGCTAAGTGGGCTGATAATGCTCAGTATATCGACCAAACTTTATTCCAGCGTGATGGCGCCGGAATGAAACGCCCAGGTAATATGCACGTCTATGTAGTCCCAGCAATTGGCGGCTCACCGAGACAGATCAGCTCAGGTGCACATGATTTTGCGGGCGCTTTGGCCTGGACAAAAGATAGTAAGCAGATCATTGTCTCTGCCAACACACACGACGATGCCCAGTTTGACGTTTTCAACAGCGATTTATTGGCCATTGATGTCTTAACTTCAAAAGTCACCGAGCTGACCGCTATGTCAGGCCCTGAGGGCAGCCCAAAGATGAGTCCCAATGGCAAAAAGCTGGCATTTACGGGCTTCGAAGACAATGGTAAATCAAACCAGATCGCAGAGCTGTATGTGATGAACCCGGATGGCTCAGACATGAAACGCCTGACACCGAATCTTGATCGCAGTGTTGGCAATGTAAAGTGGGCCGACAACAGCAAAGGCTTATATTTCAGTTACGACAACGAAGGTAAGAAACACGTCGCATATGTTTCTTTGTCTGGCAAGCTGAAAACGCAAACCGATGCGCTGGGAGGCATGAGCCTGGGTCGCCCTTATACGTCAGGCCAGTATGATGTAACCGACAACGGAAAAGTGGTGTTCACTCAATCCACTGGCGTACGCCCTGCCGACTTAGCAGTGGTCTCCAAACGTGGGAAAGTCACTCAGCTGACCGACCTGAATAGCGATGTATTTGACCATAAAACGCTTAATAAGCCTGAGCTGATGGAAGTGAAAAGCAGTATCGATGGCAGACGCCTGCAGGCCTGGATAGTCACCCCTCCAAACTTCGACCCCAAGAAAAAATACCCGCTTATCCTGGAAATTCATGGTGGTCCACACACAGCATACGGCCCTGAGTTTTCAACCGAAGTCCAGTTATTCGCCGCTGCTGGCTACGTCGTTGTATACGGTAATCCAAGAGGCTCAACGTCTATGGGCGCTGATTTTGCCAACCAAATTGATAAGAACTACCCGTCAGAAGATTACAACGACCTGATGGATATGGTCGATGGCGTCATTGCCAAAGGGTATGTTGATGAGGAAAACCTGTTTGTCACCGGCGGCTCAGGCGGCGGGACGTTAACAGCCTGGATCATCGGCAAAACAGACCGTTTTAAAGCATCGGTCGTAGCAAAGCCTGTTATCAACTGGACCAGCATGATTGGTGCGTCTGACATTTATACCTTTATGACGCGTTACTGGTTTAGCGATCTGCCGTGGAATGACTATGAGCAATACTGGAACCGCTCGCCGCTTTCTTTGGTTGGCAATGTGAAAACACCTACTATGGTGCTAACCGGTGAACTCGACGTCCGTACGCCAATGTCAGAAAGTGAGCAGTATTACGGTGCACTGAGACTGCAAGGCGTAGACAGCGCCTTTGTACGTATTCAGGGCGCCTACCACGGCATTGCCGCCAAACCCTCTAATCTGGCACGTAAAGTAGGTAATATCCTGGCCTGGTTTGAGAAGTACCGAACCGACAACAAAGAAGACTAAGCCTTATCGGCCACCTGCCTCGCAGGTGGCTTGTTCCTGATGAACAGCGGCATGAGCACACCGCCCCCTTTGATACGACGAAACAAAGCGTTGATAAAACCGTATCTTTAGTATTGCCATATAATTCCTGGATTCTCCCTGGATAGCATCCACTTGCAAGTCCAAAGCGATTTAATTAAGGCTCGAGATAGAGCCTGTCTCAGTATCCAACTATTATGCTGACAAGTTATATTTACGACGCACTTCATCCACTAAACGGTGCCGTGAGCTTCTTTGCCTTTCATGAGGTGCAAATAAAGCACTGACTGAGTCCAGCAGGTTAACAGCGCTCTCAAGCTGTTTTAACTGAGTCGGCTGAAGTGTTTCTTGTTCAATAAGCTGATTAATCTCGAAGATTGCTAACTCCTTGCCAGCAATATCCTCTGGCAAACCAGAATGAGTGCATAATCCATAAGTTCCATTGAGGAAATATTGCCACTCCTGCTCTATATGCGCATCAAGATCGTCATTTAATTGCGGGCTGTGTAATACATGACCTGCGTTTTTTAACTGTTCTAGTGCATTTTTATAGCGCAGTGAAAACAGCGCATAAGCATCGCTTTCATCACTGAGTGCAGATATGCACCCAAACCAGGTAGTATAACCTTTTGCATAATATTCAAGCGCCTGGTCTTCATTGTGCTCACCAAAAAATGAGTCACACTGTATGTTCAGTGCAATGCGGTACGAACACTGCGGCATTAACCCTTTTTCCTGAAGCGCTTGTAATATTTGTGGCGTGGCCTTGGTTTGTGCGAGCAACGCACTTTTGGTAATAAAGCGCTCGTTTAAATAGTGCAGTAGTTCCATTGAGATAACTCTCTTTTTTATTATTGTAAAAGAATATAAACCGTTCTTCGCTGTCTGTAGAAAGGGTGATAAAGCAGCCTTCTTTGCTGTTGCACCCGACGAAATGGTCCACACTCATCATCACACAAATTAGGAACGTTCTCTATTAAATCGCAAAATATTAAAAATTTACTTGCTTTTCTTCTGTGTTAAAATCGCCCGTCCAAATCTTCATGGATAAAATACGGAAACAAACATGGACTTTCCTCAGGCGGAGTTGAGCTTTCTTGGGCTTTTTCTGGTGGTTATATTTATTGCTAAGTGGCTCTATAACGCCACCACCTCATACAACACTTTTACTGAAATTGAACAAAACAACAACCTTGCTTTGGCGGTATCAATCAGTGGCTTCTTAATTGCCGTCACCATGATATACGTGGCGGTTCTTCAGGGACCCAGTAAAGGTCTGCTAACCGATCTTCTCAATGTGAGCCTCTATGCATTCACAGGACTGGGATTGTTGCTCATCACCCGAGTGTTTAGCGATAAGTTATTACTCCCAAGGTTTTGCAATAAAGAGCAGATAGTCACACATCAGAATTTAGGGGTTGGTATTGCACAATTTGCCAGTTACATCAGTGCAGGTTTGATCATTGCCGGGGCTTTGATGGGTGAAGGCAATTTCACCTCCGCCATAGTGTTTTATCTGCTTGCTCAGTTAGTCCTGCTTATCGCAAGTAAACTGTATGATGCGCTGACGCATTTTGACCTGCAACATGAGCTGGAAAAGCACAATATGGCTGCTGCCGTCAGCTTTGCCGCAACCAAAATTGCCACTGGTATTATCTTATTCCACGCACTGCGCGGAGGGTTAGAAAGCTGGTCACAGAGCATTACTTTATTTTTCGTCGACGCATTAATTGCACTGGTATTACTGCCCGTAGTACGTTTGCTGACTGATCTGGTGCTAATGCCTGGCGTGAGGGTCAACAAAGCTATCGCAGAAGGCAACACCGCGGTTTCTCTCATAGAGGGTAGCGTGGCTGTGTCGGTTGCGCTGGCCATTTTCTACACACTGTAAAAAGGACAGTTTATGAGTGTGATAAAAACCTTTTTCCTGGCTTTAGTCATTATGGCTTTATGCTTTGTTGGCAGTTTGGTGTTGGATGAATCTGTTGCAAAGGTGCCTTTTGTCAAGAGTACAGAGTTTACCAATCAGGACAAGGCCTACCAGTTCGACGTGCCTGCAGATGGCCAAATGATGCGCTTTGAACTCAAGGGTGTGATGAAGATGAATACCTGGAAAGCCATAGATATGGAAGTCTATCAGGCCGATGGCACTTACCTGTTTAGTTATCATGATGAGCTGTGGTCTGAGTCAGGCAGAGACTCCGAAGGCAAGTGGACCGAACATAGAAAAGAAGCCTCGTTTAAAATTCGTTTTGCGAAAAAAGGCAGCTATCAGATGTATTTGACTGATCAAAGTAGCAACAATCAAAAGCTGAATAACACACGCTACTATTTTCGTGTTGTGCCTGTGCGGGGAGATGCCAGTGTACTAAAACCGCTCTTCTATATCGCACTCATTGTGGCTTTCTTGTGCTTTACAGTGCTGGGCAACCGCTATGAAGAAGATAAGCCGCTGTCTGGCAAAACAACCTATAACAAAAAGCCCTATGGTCACAACCCATTGGGCGATCAAGCCCGCCCCTCACGTGCTCCTTTGTATGCTTGGTGTTTCTCCCTCGGGCTATTTGCCTTGCTGTTCAGCTGGGCGTATAAAAATGACGATGACATTAATTACGTCAGTTATGCCTATGGTAAGTCTCAAATGACGGTCGATCGCAGCATACGCCAACAAAGTATGTCTGGCGCGAATCACCGTGGTGGTAGTGGTCGGGGTGGTAAATAAGTGCTAAGAGAAAGTCATATCCTGCTGTTTAGTATCTTTATTGCAGGCTTGTGCTCGATTGTTTATGAGCTGTTGATAGCTACCACAGGTGCTTATTTTCTTGGCGACAGTGTCACGCAGTTTTCTATCACCATTGGCGTGTATATGGCCTTTATGGGCGTGGGCTCATATCTGTCTAAATGGGTAATTGACAATACATTGCTGGCACAGTTTATCGTTTACGAGCTGATGCTCGCACTGATTGGTGGCAGCTCAGTCCCGCTTCTGTACTTTTGCTACGCCCAGGGCTGGCATTTTCAGAGTATGTCGATTGTGCTGACTGCCCTGATTGGTGTTTTTGTCGGTCTTGAGATCCCGCTACTATCTCGGTTAATGGAAAAACACTACACGCTGAAGGTCAACCTTGCCAATGTGCTGTCTATTGATTATCTGGGCGCGCTCATTGCCACTTTGGTATTTCCATTAGCGCTTTTGCCCTGGCTTGGCGTGTTTAAAACTTCACTGCTGTTTGGTCTGATAAACCTGTCTATCGCTTTGACCTTGCTGTGGTATTTTTACGATCAGTTTCCAAAGGCGCAGGCACGCCTGTTAAGGTGCTTGCTGACCCTGGTGTTATTAACACTCGCGGGACTTATGCTATTCAGTAAAGCGCTTAACCGCCACTGGAACGAGACGGTTTTTGAAGACCGTATTGTTCATAGCGAGCAGTCACACTATCAGCAGCTGATCATGACCAAAAATAAAGACGACTTACGGCTGTATTTAAACGGCGGGTTACAGTTTTCTGCCATTGATGAATACCGCTATCATGAATCTCTCATACACCTGCCACTGCAGCGGCAAACGGACACTCGACAAGTCTTGATCTTAGGCGGGGGAGACGGACTGGCAGCCAGAGAGTTACTCAAATATCCGTATATAGAGGCCATTACTCTGGTTGATCTGGATCCGGCCGTTGCTGAATTGGCACGCAGCAATGTCCATCTAAAAAAACTCAATCAGGATGCTTTACTGAACCCTAAAGTCCGGGTAATCAATCAAGATGCCTTTGTTTATCTGACAGACACCCGCCACAAATACGATCTGATTGTGGTGGATTTACCTGACCCTAAAACTATCAGTCTTTCAAGGTTATATAGTAAACAGTTTTATACTCTGGTAAAACACAGACTAAATGCACAGGGGATCATGGTTACTCAGGCGACCAGCCCCTACTTTGCCAAGGAGGCATTTTGGTCTATCCACAATACAGCAGCGGCAGCGGGCTTTCACTCAATCACGCCCTATCATGCTGACATCCCTTCATTTGGCAACTGGGGCTTTGTGATGGCATGTAAATCTAAGTGCCCCAAACAGCATCAAGCTTTGCCCGTCACACGTTTTTATGATCCGAACATTGAGCCCCTGCTAATGACTTTTCCGGCTGATATGCAAAACACTAATAGCAAAGTCAGCAGCCTGGATCAGCCGCATGTGCTCTACTACTACCTGGACGGCTGGAAATACTGGAACTGAGCCGCGCATGCGGTCGTCTATAAAGGCCAGCAATCGCAAGCCAAGTCTGGCGCATCGCAGCTTTTTCCCTTCCCACCGCAACTGGCTATATCACAGCCTGCGCTTGGGTCGCCACAATCGCAACGACTCGTTTTGTTTTTCCGCTTGTCTTGGTTATCTGATTGTTGAAGGGTGATATACGCCTGTCCACAAGCATGCATCCGGGACTTTATCTGCTGGTATCCCCGCCAAACACCGTCGTTTTTTACAATGTCTAATACAGCCTGTGAACAGCTTGTGCCCTGATGCACAAGGGCATGAGCACATCTAAACCCTTTATGCGGAGAAAGAAATCGTTGATAAAATCGTATCAATAATATGGCCAGATAATCCATAGCAACCCCAATGCTGCGTACTGAGGAATCCCCAGATAATTATATTTCAAATCAATGTGATGGACACGCACGGCATTGTTTGATCTAATTTATTTCGCCAAAAACTAACCAGATAACAACACCATGCGTGATATCACCATCCTACACGATATGCTCCGAAAAAACTGCCCCCAAATTCATGCTCGGCGCCTTGATTCATTAATGCTGGCAACTGAGACTTTGCTCGATAGCAATCAACTCTCACTTACCGAGCTTGGCCGGAATATGAAGGGCCCTGTCGCTGCTAAGCACAATATCAAGCGCATGGACCGGCTGCTTGGCAACACAGCCATGCATAACGACCGACTTGCTATTTACCGCTTCCATGCGCGCCTGATATGTGGCGCTAATCCCATGCCTATTTTGCTGGTCGACTGGGCAGATGTGCGTGAGCAACTGCGGCTGATGACGTTACGTGCTTCCGTCAGCATTCAGGGACGCTCAATGATAGTGTATGAACGTACCTTCACGTTTGCTCAATACAACTCACCTAAGTCCCATCAGCTGTTCCTTGACGAACTTGCCAGCATCCTGCCTGATAAATGTATTCCACTCATCGTGACCGATGCTGGCTATCGAAATACCTGGTTTAGACAGGTCGATAAAAAAGGTTGGTTCTGGCTCGGACGGGTGCGTGGCAAAGTCACTTATCAGCATCAAAACAGTGAAGATTGGCATGTAAATCAGGCTCTTTATCCATCAGCTACTCCCCGTGGTCGTTATATTGGAGAAGTAAAGCTTGGCCGAAAAAGCCCAATTAGCTGCCATCTTCATTTATATAAAGCCAAACAAAAAGGCCGTACTGACAGGCGCTCATCAAAAGCAGGCAGGCATCATACCGCCCAAAAAAGTTATCGAACTGGCAGTAAGGAGCCTTGGCTATTAGCCACTAACCTGCCCGCAGAATTGTTCAAACCCAAACGTGTCGTCTCACTTTACGCCAAACGTATGCAAATCGAAGAAAGCTTTCGAGACCTGAAAAGCCCCCAATACGGGATGGGTCTGCGGCATAGTAAAAGTCGATGCCCCAACCGGCTCGATATATTGTTATTACTCTCTTTGCTGGCGACCATTATTCTCTGGTGGATAGGCCTGTATGCCCAACACTCAAATTGGCAACGAAAGTTCCAGGCAAATACCATCAGAGATCGTGCTGTGCTGTCGACTGTCAGGCTCGGCAAAGAGGTTAGGCGACGAAGCGATTATGTTATGACGGGGAAGCAGCTGCGCTGGGCTATACGTGAATACGTGCGCTTGATACATCTGCTCGGGAGGCCTCAATTATGAGGGGATCCCCCAGTGCTGCGTAATACCAATTTGCTTAATTAAGTGGGCTATTTTGAGGCGAGAAAATAGGGTCGATAACAAGGCAAAAATTTTGCTATTTAGTTGCTCTAAATGAGAAATTTTTAACGCTGTTAGCGTCCTATTTGCTCCTTCAAATAGACCAGGCATTAAGTGAAATTGGTATAACTCTGCGCGGCCTCCGATGAACTCATCTGGCGCTCGTCATTCCGAAGCACAACGGCATCCTGGAAGCGGAGAAAAGCGCATTAATCTGGTATAGAGTTTAAAAACGTCATTACCCTTTTAATCGACTCACTGCCATCTATCACCCCATCCGCAATATCTTCACAGATCCGCATGATTTCATTTCTTGAGCCAAACGGGACAGCTTCCAGGCACTCGATTTCTTCTCCGGCAATGCGTACCACATCATGAATGTCTTCACATTCCGCGCGCTTAATCGCACTGAGGATAATGTGTTTTCTTTTCTGATTCGTCATTCAAAAACGCTTACTGACCTACAATTTACTTTTGGCGACAAAGGTTTTAGTCACAATACGCCACGTATTTTGACGTTTATACATTACCAAATAATCAATGTAGTGTGTTTTTGGGGTGTGGAAATCCAGTTTAACCATCGCCATTTTATCATCTACGATATCAACAGATAAAATATTGGCTTCCCATTTATCCTTTGTGGCCTCCTTAAAAAAACCGGCGAACTCCTTAAGTGAAATCACCCTGACCGTTTCTTGCTGCGTTTCTTTGTCTACCCGGATCATTTTGATATGGCCAAACTCTAAATCAAACGCTTGCGCCAGCAGTGTCTGATCGCCCTTTGCTGCACCATTGAAGTAGGTATATGCAGTGTCAACGACCGCCTGATACTCATTCCCGGTAACCGCTTCAGCTCGACTGAATGTAGAGACAAGTAGTGTTGCCGCAGCCATAGCCTTAAAGAATAATTTCATTATTATCACTTCCTTTAAATTGTGTTTATGATTCACTGAATCAGCTAAAAGTAAAGGCTAATCAGGGTATAAATTTTATATTATCACGTAAGTTGGCTTGCACCTTAAAAGTAAAAATCGGCATATTATTAAGCATTTATATACTCACCGCCTCAATGGGCTCATATATCTCTCATTGAGATAAAAACCACATCAATGCAGATTTAAAGAAAACCTATCAAGTAAATTACATGCACTCAAGCAGGCTTGCGATGAAGAGTGTGAACTTTGCGCTCGTTCGTTTTTCACAACTCGCTCTAAAATTGTCCTACCCCCTCTTATCTGTATCTACCTCAGCCATGATTGATTTTTACGAATACAGGCATCGAAAAACCCCATTAACAATTTTGCAAACAAAAAATTATACTTTCAGAGAATTAAGTAGATGCACTGACGACCGGGTAGATCTGGCTGGTCGACAGGTATGTTGAAGAAAAAAGGTAACCTTTATGACAACAGCGATGATGTTTAAAAAGTCAGCACTGGCCGCACTGGTGGGTGTTGCGATCACGGGTCTGAGCGCCTGCGCCAGCAACAATGATGCGCAGCAAGCCAGCCACTCTAATAGCGAAATCAGTAAACCAAAAGGCGCCGTCGGTAGTGGTCATGTACCCACAGGCGTGGCCAAATCGAACCAGTTCTGGTGGCCAGACCAACTTGACCTGTCGCCTCTGCGTGACCACGACAGCCGCTCCAACCCGCTCGGCGAAAACTTTGATTATGCTCAGGCATTTAACCAGTTAGAGATGGCTGCGCTCAAGCGTGATATGAACGAATTACTGACAACGTCACAAGACTGGTGGCCAGCGGACTGGGGCAATTATGGGCCTTTGTTTATTCGCCTGGCCTGGCACAGCTCTGGTACCTATCGAACATTGGATGGTCGCGGCGGCGGTGATGGCGGACAAATGCGCTTTGCTCCACTCAACAGTTGGCCTGACAATGGCAACCTCGATAAAGCAAAACGCCTGCTTTGGCCACTCAAGCAAAAATATGGAGAGCAGATCTCCTGGGGCGACCTGATGATTCTGGCCGGCACCGTTGGTCTTGAGAATATGGGCTTCAAAACCTATGGGTTTGCCGGTGGCCGAACGGATGACTGGGAGCCTGATTTGGTCTATTGGGGTCCGGAGGTTGAAATGCTGGCCAGTGATCGCGAAGAAAAAGACGGTAAACTCCAGCGCCCGCTGGGTGCCACTCATATGGGCTTAATCTACGTCAATCCGGAAGGACCAAAAGGTAAGCCAGATCCGGCTGGCTCGGCGAAAAACATCCGCGTCGCGTTTGGTCGCATGGCCATGAATGACGAAGAAACTGTGGCGCTGATCGCAGGTGGCCACACCTTCGGTAAAATGCATGGTGCCCACAAAGCCAGCAAATGCGTTGGCAAAGAACCTGGTGGTGCTGCTATTGAAGAGCAAGGGCTGGGCTGGAAAAACAAATGTGGCAAAGGCCACTCGGAAGACACTGTGACCAGCGGCCTGGAAGGTGCATGGACTCAGGCTCCAACCCGCTGGACCACGCTATACCTGCAAAACCTGCTGAACTTTGAATGGCAGCAGACCCGCAGTCCGGGCGGCGCGATTCAATGGATCCCAACAGACGAAGCACTACACACTTCAGTGCCGGATGCGCACGTTAAACGGAAATTCAATTCGCCAGTTATGACGACCGCAGATCTGGCACTCAAGTACGACCCTGAGTATCGTAAAATTGCCGAACGCTTTTTAGCGAACCCGGAAGAATATCGCCTGGCCTTTGCCAAAGCCTGGTACAAGCTGACACACCGCGATATGGGGCCACGCACTCGATATCTGGGTAATACAGCACCCGACGAAGCACTGATCTGGCAAGATCCAGTCCCTAAAGTCGACCATGCTTTAATTAATGAAGCCGATGCCAAAGCAATCAAGCTGGATATTCTGAAAACCGGTATCAGCGTACCGGCGCTCATCCGCACTGCCTGGGCCTCAGCTGCCAGCTTCCGTGCCTCGGATATGCGCGGTGGTGCCAACGGCGCCCGCATTATGCTCGCCCCACAAAAAGACTGGCCAGTTAACAACCCGGACGAACTGTCCTCAGTTTTGAATCAACTACAAGCGGTTCAGGCTCGCTTTAATCGTGCAGCAGGTGGCGGTAAGCAAGTATCTATGGCAGATGTGATTGTACTGGCAGGTGCAGCAGCCGTTGAGCAGGCAGCAAAAAATGCGGGTATCACTGTTTCTGTTCCTTTTACCCCTGGCCGTACCGACGCGACTCAGGCGCAAACCGATGTTGACTCATTCACGCTGCTTGAACCAAAAGCGGATGCCTTCAGAAACTATTTTGATGTCAACGCAAGCTACCGTTCGCCGACCGAGATGCTGGTCGATAAAGCTGATCAGTTAAACCTGACTGTACCAGAAATGACGGTGCTGCTGGGCGGGCTACGCGTACTCGGTGCCAATGCTTCAGGATCTCAACACGGCGTATTTACCGATAAAGTGGGCACCCTGAGCAATGACTTTTTCATCAACCTATTGAGCATGTCTCATCAGTGGCAGAAAACCAGCCAGGCAGGTCTGTATGAGAGCATTGACCGAAGTACAGGCGAGCAACGCTTTACGGCCACCAGCGTCGATTTAATCTTTGGCTCAAACTCTGAGTTGCGCGCCGTGGCCGAAGTCTATGCGTATGACAACGCCCAGCAAAAATTTGCTGAAGACTTTGTTAAAGCCTGGCACAAAGTCATGCAGCTGGACCGCTTTGACTTGCGCCATCAGCTATAATTGCACCCCAATTGTCAGTGCCTGTCATTACAGGCACTGACACTTTAGCTAGCCTCTATCTGCACTTGCATCTTGCTGAGTTGCAGACACAAAAACCCACATTTTGCTTAACAAATAGTTCGCCTTCGCCCCTAAAATGACGCCAAGCAAAAACGCAATCTGACTGGACTGAGATAAGCTCACCAGATAAAACGCGCTAAGATTCATTAACCCCGCAACATGGCTACTGAGAACATGACGGGCAAACTGAGCCAACTTTGCTCCGTATACTCTGAACGTATATAGCCGGTTACCAAACCAGGTAAACCCCATCGCGACCCAAAAAGCGAGTAGCCTGGCCACCAATAGTTCCACTTTAAATAAGAGCAACAGCTGAAAAAACAGGAAATCAACCACACACCCCAGTATGCCTATCACGAAGAACCTTGTTAATACCATACCACCCCCTTTTCTATCACGGGCATTGTAACTATGGGCATGTCCAAAAAAGGTCGTGTCAATGTGGACATTTTTTAGACCTGACCTGGATTAGACTGCTGTTGACTAACTAAAGGAGGCACACCCATGCAACCACTGTCACTGGCAGACTACAGAACCCCTAGATTCAAAAATAGCCATAGCAACTCTGCACATGCAGATTCGGATAAGCCCAAGCGCTTAATCAGCCTGGTCGTTCCTCTTTATAATGAACAAGCCGTACTGGCAGAACTTCACCATAGAGTCAGCGGTGTCATAGCCTCACTCAGGCAGGTACGGTTTGAAATCGTGTACATAGATGATGGCAGCATCGACGCCTCATGGGACATTACACAAAACCTGGATAACCAATACTGTGATGTTCGCGCGATCCGTCTGAGTCGTAACTTTGGTAAGGAAGCAGCTCTCACCGCCGGGCTCGAACATGCTCAGGGAGATGCGGTGATCTTGCTTGATGCCGACCTGCAAGACCCGCCTGAACTGATCCCCAGCATGATCAACAGCTGGCTTGAAGGGGCGGATATTGTCAATATGAAGCGGGCATATCGACATGGCGAATCTTGGTTTAAAAAAGCCAGTGCACATGCCTTTTACCGAATACTAAACTGGGTGTCAGATAGCCCGGTGGAGAAAGATGTCGGTGACTTTCGCTTACTCACCCGCACTGTCGTTGAGGCTATAAAACAATTGCCTGAACGCAATCGTTACATGAAAGGCTTAATGAGTTGGCCCGGCTTTAATCAGGTGACTTTAGAGTTTGAACGCCCCGAACGCATTGCTGGAGAAACAAAGTGGAATTATTTTCAGCTGGTCAGGTTAGCCTTGTCTGGGATTACTTCATTCAGCGTTAAACCGCTGAGATTTGCGACCTGGGTCGGTGCTCTGATCTCATGTTATGCCTTTTTATTCGCAACCTGGGTGGTGATCAAAACAGTCATATTTGGTGAGGCCGTGCCCGGATATCCCAGTATCATGCTCACCCTGTTGGCGCTTGGCGGCGTTCAGCTGATCGCCATTGGCATTCTGGGTGAGTATATTGCTCGGCTCTTTACAGAAGCCAAACAACGTCCAGTCTACTTGGTTATGACAGATCATTTCCGTCAAGCTCCGACGCAGGAGAATATCCATGAGGCTTAGTCATGCGCTACTTTTATGTGTAACAGTGCTGATGCTGATCCGTTTATTCACACTAGGTCTGTATCCGCTCTATGACACCACCGAGGCCCGTTATGCAGAGATTGCCCGTCTGATGGTGCAAAGCCAGGACTGGATCACCCCCTGGTTTGAAGTAGGTATTCCTTTTTGGGGCAAGCCTCCAGCACACACCTGGATCACGGCATTAAGCTTTGAGCTGTTTGGCATTCATGAATGGGGTGCGCGCTTTGCACATTGGCTTATGGGTCTGATGAGCACCCTGCTGGTTTACGTTTTTGCCAAACGACAGGCTGGGGATCAATACGCTACCAGCAGTGTGCTCATTCTCACCAGCTGTTTTGGCTTCTATGTCGCAATTGGCATGGTTATGACTGATCCCGCTTTGTTATTTAGCTGTACCCTGGCCATGACCAGCTTCTGGCTCAGTTACAGCGAAAGAAACTATGTTGCTGGTCTCGTGTTTTTCTTTGCCTGTGGTTTAGGCATGCTTATCAAAGGTCCTGTCGCCGTCGTTATTATTGGTATTGCCTTGTGTGTTTGGGGTCTCTGGCAAAGATGTTTACTACCCGCTTTGTACTCTCTCCCCTGGTTAACCGGGCTGGCCATATTCGCGATGACCTGCCTACCCTGGTATGTACTAGCCGAATTGAAAACTCCGGGATTTATCAACTACTTTATTGTAGGAGAGCATATTCAACGCTTTTTAGAACCTGGCTGGCAGGGAGACTTATATGGAAGTGCCCATGTCGAGCCCAAAGGTAAGATCTGGTTGTTCTGGCTGCTAGTTGCCTGCCCCTGGTCTTTTATTTTGATCTGGCACTTATTCAAACGCCCACAGCAGCTAAAAACAGACTGTCAAAATGAGTTCAGCCGCTACCTGATAGGCTGGGCCGTTGCACCTATGCTGCTGTTTACCTTTGCCAGTAATATACTGACAGCATATGTTTTGCCAGGACTACCCGCATTTGCTTTACTGATGGCCAAGTTTATCACGCAACGTGCTCTGTTGCTGAACATCGGCTTTGTTTGTACTGCACTCTACACAGGCGTAACCGCTCTGGTTGTTTTCGACTCAGGAAACAGGCATTCAGAAAAGACGTTGTTGTCACTGATCGCCACACCGTGTCCAACAATGCCGGTGTACTACCTGGAAAAACGCCCTTTTTCTGCACGATTTTATAGTTGCGGGCAAGCAAAATTGATTGCCAATAAAGCTGAACTAACCGCTAAACTTAAGACTCAAAAGCACAACTATCTTGTACTTACCCATGAGCAGCAAGAGGAGATACAACTGCCTCAGCGTCATAACTGTAAGACCATCAATAAAAGCCAACAAGGTATATTACTGACATGCTCCCCAACAAACCTGTGAACATATTATTGATTGAAGATGCGCAGCAAGTCGCAGAAACCCTATTCGACTATTTTGAAGCACCTGATTATGTGATGGATTACTCATCCAACGGCCTGATGGGTCTGCAGCTGGCTACAACAGGCGACTATGACTGTATTCTTTTGGATATCATGCTGCCTGGGTTGGATGGCATCGAAGTATGTCAGCGGTTGCGCCAGCAGGGTACCAGTACCCCGATTATTATGCTAACAGCCAGAGACACACAACAAGACACGCTCACCGGACTGAACTGCGGCGCGGATGATTATATCGTTAAACCATTCGACCTGATGCTACTCGAAGCACGTATAAAGGCTGTGCTCCGCCGTACTCATGGTGGAGGATATAAAACTCAGCTAACAACCGGTACTTTGCACATTGACCTGCCTAATCGCGAAGTAAAGCGTGCTGAGCGCACAATTAAGCTCAACCCGAGCGGTTATAAAATTTTGGTCACACTGGCTGAACATAGCCCAAACCCGGTGAGCCGAGAATTACTGGAACGTACCTTATGGCCAGATGAAGTCCCCGATCACGACCTGCTAAGACGACATATTTATCAACTCAGAGCTGCACTTGATAAACCTTTTGCATTTGACATGCTGCAAACCGTCCCAAAATTTGGTTATAAGCTGGTATCTGATGAAGACACTTAAACAACAATTATTTCGGGCAACCTGGCTTGGTGCCGTGCTGCTAATTTCTGTGTATACGCTCATACTCAGCACGATTATTATGTACACCGAGAACCGAAGTAGTGAACATCGCTTGGCGATTGTTGCCCCTTATCACTTCGACAAACTGGCAAAAGTGCCTTTCACACAATACCAGGTGAATCCGCTACTAACTCTGTACGCAGGGTTCGACATATTGCCGTCCAAAATTCAAACTTCACTGAGCCCTCAGTGGACAGGTATCACTACACTCCAGCTAGATGATGAAAGTGAGTTCAGTATCCTAGCCTATTCAATTGATCATGAGGCAGGTAAGCAAATCTATTATGCCGTGGAAGATGTTAACCCAGTAGAGTGGGATGACACAGAACTCATATTTGTCGAATTCGGTATCGCCACCGCAGGCATCCTGTTGTTTCTGCTCGCCACTTACCTTATTCGATTACAGGCAGAACACCTCGCCAAGCCGCTTCAGGAGTTAGTGCATCACATCAGCGACCATGATAAAGATGATTGTGATACGGATATCGTCACGAGAAACAGCTGTCTGGAGATCTATCAAATTGAAACCGCGGTGAATCACTATCGACACCGTATGAAACAGATGCTCCACAGAGAACAAACGTTTACTCGCTACGTCAGCCATGAATTACGCACACCTATGATGGCGATTAAAGGGAATGTCTCCGTTTTGCAAAAACGCAGTGGCAACAACAAGCAACTGAATGGGATCAACGCAGCACTGGACACAGTCAATGAGCTCATCCATACCTTCTTATGCCTGGCACGGCAACCCGAAATCACTCACCAATCTATAGAAGTAGATGATGAATGGGTGTCGGACATGACTATGGCTTTGCAAAAAAAGTGTGAGGCAAACCAGGTGGACTTATCCTGGAAGCTCCTGCAGCCCTGTCAACTTGAGTGCGAACCCGTATTGCTTAGAACACTTATTCATAATCTGCTGGATAACGCGATAAACTGCACACTTGGTGGACAAGTTGACTTATTCGTCAGCCAGTCCAGCATTATAGTTGTTGACTCCGGCATTGGACTGACAGACAAACCCAGAGGCTACGACGGTTTCGGCGTAGGATTACAAATTGTGGAAGACATTTGCGCTAAATATCACTGGGAGTTTAGATTGGAAAACAACCCTTCAAAGGGCTGTAAAGCAATCGTCCTCATGAATAAGCACACTTAATCTTGCGACATACACCTCATTACTACTTTATTGGTGCTCAACCAGCACCATTATCTGGTGTTATAACCCGATTCAATCAATGGGGCATGTCACGTGCCCTACACCAACAATCTGACCTTGTTGACGAATTTCGAACTTAGTACCCATTTTTACAGCCATAGACTTACTTAGTCTGACAGTTACATGTAGCTCATCGCCTGGCATCATCATTTCAATGTTCCGAGTCCAGTCCGCCGTGCCTACCACGTCAAGGTAGTTTAGGCTAAAGTCAGCTTTAAAATCATTGTGCAAAGGGGTTCTACGTACGCCCTCTTCGCTGGTCAAGCAATAAATCCGCGCTTCAAAACTTGGAGATGATTTCAGCGTACCCGCTTTACAAAGCACCATCCCTCTTTCAATATCAGAGCGTGGGATCCCTTTGAGGCCTATCGCCGCGCTATCCCCCGCACTCACCCTTTCTTGTGGGTGGGCCCCAATATCAATGCTTGAACAACTTGTCTGCCGCGTATCTCTGATACCAACCAGCTCAATGGGGTCATGTACTCGTATAGTACCCGTCTCAATTCTGCTATAAGCTTGCGTATCACGACGCGGTGAGATAAATATATCCTCAACAGGCATCATAAAAGGCTGGTCTTTAAATAATACCGGGTCTATAAAATAGTCATCCATCGTCCTGATTAAGTCTCGTATTTTATCCTCCCAAACGGGCACGCCTTCAAGCGCTTGCAATGCCGAACCATAGATCACAGGTGCATTGTCACCATCAAACCCATAGCCATTAAGCTGCTCTCTTACAAGTGACTCGACAAGCCCCCTTTAGCTCGTCGTACTGCTCCAAATCGCACTTATTCATAAATAATATGATGTGACTGACGCCGAAATCTCGCAATAACATCAGGTATTCGTCGCATGCTCTGCTAAAATCGGGGTCCTGACTGACCACCAGAATCGCGGCATCGACTCTGGTTTCGCCACTGTTGATCCCTTTAGCGTGGTCCATATAGCTGGGACAATCATATTGAATGCACACTCGGGCCGAGGATTCATACACCGCTTCTGAGCGGTAAAAGGTCACGCCAGAGCGCGCTTTGTGTTGTGGCGCATTATTTAATGCGGCAAAGTCTTGTGCTACCGCCATATGATCTTTTGCCAGAACCTGCGTGATAGCAGCGGTTAAGGTCGTTTTACCGTGCCCTTTGGCACCGATCGTATCGATAAAGATAGCTTGTTTAATAAATTCATCATTGCTTGCCATACTATCGCTTCCTGACTCATGTGATATTTAACTAACCATCATTATGATAAAGGGTCTGCTTAAATATCAATGACACAGTATTACACCTACGATACTGAAACCGCAGTTTTAGGTTGGCTTGCTATTGTATTTTATAACCATGCTGGAATTGCAACCATAAAGGTAAAAGGAGGTGTTATCAATTTAGCTGACAACCCCTCACTCAAGGGCAAGTATTCTATCAATACTGATTACTTTTGCGGATCAGGGCTTGTTTGACTTGTTGCCGGAAAACTCCTGCAATGAATTACCCGGCCGATAGAAATAATACTTATAACTTAAACTGCTCAACACAAGATTTGAGGTCATGCGCCAGTTCACTGACTTCATGACAGGCATGAGAAATTTGATTTGCGCCTTCGGTCATTTCAACACCCGCGACATTAATGTTCTCAATATTTCGGTTGAGCTCTTCGGACACCACAGACTGCTCGTTACACGCTGCCGCAATTTGAGTGCTCATGGCGGCAATGCTGTCAATTTCCTGCTCAATCTGACTGATGGTTTTACTGACCGTGTCAGTTTGTTCAACACACACATCAATCCCCGTCTGACAGGTCCGGGTTGCTTCGCCAGTCTCTTTGGATTTCTGTTGCAAATCACTGACAATTTCGACAATTTGGGTGGTTGAATCTTGCGTCCGACGTGCCAGTGAACGCACTTCATCAGCCACCACAGCAAAGCCTCGCCCTTGCGTACCTGCACGCGCCGCTTCAATGGCTGCATTCAACGCCAGTAAATTAGTTTGCTCCGCAATCTCGCGGATCACATCCACAACCACATTGATATTTTTAGAGTTCTTTTCAAGATTAACGGCCAGCTCACCCGCATGTGTGACGGTATCCGCCACCGCAGAAATATGTGTCATACTACTTTTCAGTGCCACACTCCCCTCGCGAGACTTCATATGTGCCTGATTAGCTGATTCAGCGCCCATTTCTGTGCTTTGTGCCACCTCAGTCACTGCAGCCTGCATTTCGGTCATTGCCGAGGCAACGGACTGCAACTCATTTTGTTGATTCTCCATGCCTTTAGCATTTTGTGCCGAGATCATATTAACCTCTTCAACAGCAGAAGAGAGCAAGATAGCGCTGTCATTTATTTTCACAACAAGGCCGTTTAGCTGCTGACGCATTTTCTCTAGTGAGACCAGTAAGGAGCCAAGTTCATTTTGACCCACCGAATCGATTTCAATGCGGGTACTCAGATCGCCGTTTGCAATATTTCCAGCCAGATTCATGGCTTTTTCCAGCGGTCGCCTGACTGCCCCACTGAGCACGATACAGATCAACGCAATCATTAACGCTGACACTAAGGTACTAATGATAATGGCGTTAATCACCATGTTGACGGCCGTGACCGCTGAGGTTTCAGCATTTCCTACATTGTCACTGTTTATTTTTTCCAGTGCACTAAGCTCATCCATTGCTCTGGAAAAAGTAGGATAGCTGTTGAGCACAATGTCATTCGCCTGAGCCACTTTGGCATTGCGTACCAGAGAATTAAAATCTGAGGTCGCTGCCGCATACTGTCGCCATGCCCGGGCGAAGGCCTCAAACTGGCGCTGCTCTTTGTCCGAGACATCCAACTGGCTATATAGATGTATTTTGCGATCAACACCGCTACGTAAATCATCCAAAATAGCGAGCCACTCAGCCATTTCTGGATGCTTCGGATTCATGGTCGCACCAAACTCATCTTTACGTATGGTGGTCAAGTCTATTTTAATGTCCTTCACTACCTCAACAGAAGGAATACTTGTTTTCACAATAAAGCCCAGATCGTCACGAACACCACTCAGTCCGTTATAGGTCAGTAAACTCACCGCGAAAAAAACTAAAAATACAGATGAAAAACTCAGGCCAATTTGCTTGGTAATTGATAAGTCTTTTATTGCCATGCTCTTTATATAGGTCCCTAATTAAATGATGACTAAAGTGAACAAAAAACCGCCAGCACGCTGCCCTCAGGTAGCACTCTGGCGGTTATCATAAAATACTGTATATTGAGCTAACACTGAGGCATTTATGTCTAAAATTAGCATACCTATGCAGCTACTCAGTGTACAAAATGCGCACAACACCGGTTAGAAAAGATGTATAAACTACACACGCTAAGACTCAATATTTAATCAACCATTATAATGGATTGGTATATACGGGTGAATGGAATATTTATTAATAATTCATTATTAACTTTCTGTTTTTATAAATAAAAAATAAACACAGATCAAAAAACACACCCTCATTAACAAGCATAAAACACTCTGATTAAATACGTTTTAAATCATTACAAAACGGAGTTGGCCAATATCCCCTGCGCTGAACGATGTTGTGCTGCCATGACAGCCCGGACGTAGGATATTTTTTTTGGCCTCCGGCACTGACGAGTTTTCTATTCGATGAGATAATATGCAAACCAGATTGCTTTTGGCCAATACTGATCTGAGCCTGAGTGTAAAGCGTATCGCGTTAAAAGTAATGAGAAAAGATTATGCGTAAACTAACCATATTTTATGACGGCACCTGTCCGCTGTGCGTAAAAGAAATGACGGCACTGACAAAACGCGATAAGACCAAGCAGATCGCAACCGTAGATATATTCAGTAAGGAATTTACACAGTATCCAAACATTGATGCAAAAGAAGCTAACACGATACTACATGCGCTTGATGCAGACGGTAATCTATTACTCGGTCTCGACGTCACACATCAGGCCTGGCAACTGGTGGGGATGGGGTGGTTATATGCGCCACTGAGATGGCCAATCATCAGACCGGTCGCCGACAAGGTCTATTTAGTGTTTGCAAAAAACCGCTACCGTGTTTCTTATTGGCTCACTGGCCGCTCCCGGTGCGACAGCGGCGTATGTCGAAAATAAGGCATATGTTGTCTCCTGAAAGATTAGTGCGCCTGTGACAAAATAACGGACAGTCTTTTTCGCTCGTTTTGTGTAAACAAAGTTTGTGTCAGCGATGCCAGTACGTCATCAGACGCGCCTTTCTCTAAAAGCTCAGACCGTCGTTGTTTATACTCGCTTACTCGCTGCGTCCAACTGGATTGATTATGGCGTACTTGCATTAAACGCTGTGCTGCTGCATCTCCATACCTGGCACTGAGTTGATTGTAATCCATGGTGTGCCAACTGTGTTTTAGCGTGATCAGGGTTTGGGTAACCTCTATGGTTTGCCGCTCTGTTTGTGGTAACTGACTGATATGCGCTTCAATCAACTCAGTCTGGGTCTGCTCGCTCAGGGTTTTGTCAGATAAAATCTGCCAGCGCGCTAAAGTCTGAGCGTGCCAACGGTTCTCGCTTTCAAACCAAGCGGCTATTACTTCAATGGAAAAGTACTGCCCCTGAAGCGTTTGCAGTGCTTCAAAACGCTCGTGCATAGTCAGGTTAGTATCTACCTGAGTCAGTGCCTGTTTATAGGCCATATAATCATGGGCGATATCTCGCAAACAAGGTGGTAAGCGCTGTGTCTGCTGCGCCCAGTGCTGTTCCAGTTGCTCCATTTGCAATAACAAAACCCAGTCGTCGAGCTGGTGCTTGTGTGCCCGGGTAATGGCGCCGCAATGCTCAGACTCTGCTGGCATCACAGCGACAGATTGCGCTTCAATCTGGTGTGGCGGCTCTGTCACTGTGCGTGCGGAGCCTGTCACCATCTGAGTGGTTACATCATGGTCCCGTGCGGATAACACAGACCAAAGGCAGATACTTAGCCCAACACAACTGAGTGAAAGCAGACGCCAGTACCTCATAGATTTAATCCCTTCAGACGGCGAATATGCTGACGATACACAGTCAGAGGATCTGTTTCGAACAAATGATGAATACCAATGGTCTGATTGACCTGATCCAGATGATTCATCTTAAAATCATTGCCAATCACATAACCCAGATTACTTGAGCAAGCCGAAACCAGCCCGTCATTGGCTTCGTCAAACACACCAGAGAACAGCAACAAGGCATTATCAGCCGGGTCCAGCAGATTGGTCCATGCCCGACTGCCGCTCCAGGAAAAATAGTACACCCCGTTACTGGCCAGCGTATCACCCTGACCGCAATACTGAGCCGGCACACCTTCAGGATACTTTTGATTAAATGCTATGGTACCCTCAGTTGTCAGGGCACTTAGCGCTTCAAGCGCATCTTTGGGCGCCGTTGGCTTGCCTGACAATAAGTCAATCAATCCAGCCAGACCATTGGCCAGAGACGCTAAGAACAGCTCCGAAAAAGACCCCTGATCTACACCACCACGCACCACATCAGCAAAGCGGCTCCCCCAGTTAACCCCACCAATACTGGTTACCGACGCAACCCACTGGGGCTTAACCGATGCCACATAACGAATGGTTTGTGCGCCTTGGCTATGGCCAATCAGGTTGACTTTATCTTTGCCTGTCAGTGCTCTGATAAGTGCAATCTGTTCCAACAGTTGCTCACCGCGCAGTTCTGAGTTGTGTGCCGATGAGACTTCTGCCACATAGACATTTCCTCCTTCCTGGCGGATCACCGAAGGCACCCGATAGAAATAATCGACCCCCAGTAAATTATCAAAACCAAACAAACCATGAACCAGCACCACAGGGTATTCGAGCTCATCATTACTGTGCGCCAGTTGCGCAAAGAGTGATATCACGCAAAGTAAGAGTGAGAGTGTTATTTTTTTCATTTACCTGCTCCAAAAGTTACAATTTAGCAACAAAAGAGTAGTTCATAGTGGTAAGAGGTCAAGCCTCATCGTTTAAAAAATACACTAAAAAGCCCCCAAACCTTAGATGAAACAGGTTCATAAACTTGTCGAAGACAGCGATAACTTATACCTTATACGTTGATATATAAAACTTTTTTATGATGGACTTGAATTTGCACTACGCACGCAAAGAAATGACCAAATACGTATTGTGTTACAGATGCAAGGATTAGAGTAATTAAGTTAAAACTAAAGACATATGAAAATCCACACAAGTGACTTTGGAATTTGCTTATAGCCAGGGTAACGCCATGATTGTTATATAAAACCTCTTCTGAAATTGCTCAATCTATTGCAACTCCATAATCTGTAATGCCGATGTAATGTCAGGTTTAGTTGATTTGTCGTTTACTTGAACTAGCTTTTGGTGAGACAAACGCAGCGACTGAACTTCCGAGAGTGATAACGCCGTCTGTTATCGTCAGCTCACCTAGTTCAAACCTTGTCTCTTCTATATGTACCGTCGAAGTCTGCTTGCTATACAGGTTTAACGCTCTCGGAGCCAGTTAGTCCGTGTGGGGTCGCACGTTAGTTCCTTTCGCAATAAGCATCCGTAAGCGAGCGACTTAACCCATAAAGGAACTAAAATGATTAAACTCGAGAACCCGTCAAATTTTTTGATGGCAAAACCATTACAAAAGCCAAAAAAAGTGACATGTGGCTGGACTGCTGAACAATTACATGAACACTTACAGTGGGCGGTTGACGTTGAGATGTACACCATTCCATTTTATATGGCTGCTATGTATTCCATTAAAGATCAATCTACTGAAGCTGGTCGCTTGATCAAGTCGGTCGTGAACCAGGAGATGTTACACCTGCAAAGCGCGGCAAACCTTGCCAACGCCTATGGTACTGACCTTGAGATCCGCGCCCCTCAGTATGGCACAACCATCCCCCATCTGGATTTTGACCTGGATGACCCTAACCCGAAAGACATCTACTTCCCACACTCAACGGCCATTGGCGCGTTTGACGTGGAAAGACTGAATACTATGTGTATTATCGAATTCCCCACCTGGAAAGAGAAAGGCGGTACCGGTGCCACAGATGAATATGGCTCCATTGGCGAGTTATACGCTGCAATCAAAGCAGGATGTGAAGCACGTGTTGATTTACTTCAGGCCAACGCAAAACAGGTAAACCACTTTGGAAACTTTTACCCTGATACGCAGCTGACAATCACCAAAGCTGGATCTGATGGTTTGACCCAGGCATATAACCTCATTGATTTAATCACCGATCAGGGAGAAGGGTATGAAAAAACAGCACAGTATATTCCGCCAGAATATCAAAATCGTGCGGATGATATTCAGCCTACGTGGGATCACTACGAAAAATTCACTTACCTGTTAAAACAGCCTTTGCCGGAAACCCACGCGATTGTGCCTTACGGTGAACGACAAAAGAGCCTGCAACAAATTCAGTTGCAACACTTTAGCGAATTTCTGGAAATCATGAATGAGACCTTCACGACAGGGAACACCCCGGATGACTTCGCGGTAGTGATGTACAAAAATGGCGCAGCAATCTCAGCCTGCTGGCAAAATGGCGTGTTGCCTTTGTTTTCAATGCCAAATGATCAATAAGGAAAGTCATCATGTCTAAAACACTATTTAAAATTCACCCTGCTATTGGCATTGCACGCGTTGGTAACAGTGAAGAATATTACCTAGCGCCTGAGAGCATCGCTGCGCTACCTCAGCCAGGCAAACCACAGAAAACCACGGGGGGATTGCCGCTCGACCCTGCTACAGGTGAAGTGATCACCAGCTCTCAATTGCGCGATGAGCAAGGTGCTTTTAAACGCCAGGCAGCACGCTTTCGTGTGTTTGCTTACACAGACGTTGATCAACCAAGCTACCCTGAACAAAGCCATAGCCAGGAGCTGACTGTGGGCACCAGCTTTCAGGGCAAAACCGTGACTAACATCAAATGGTGTGTGCATCTGGCCAATAAGAAATCGGCCTGGTTTGTAAACGACGATGACCACGGTGTGGTTGCCTACGAAAATGGTAAGTTCCCGGTGTTACGTAACCTGTCTGAGGGCCTGGACCCGTATAATGAAAGCCGGTTATCCCGACTGGTCATAGACGCAGGCCCACGCGTGGTTGACCGGGAGACGCCCGAGGCTGAGTTTGATAACAACGAAGTAGCGGCTTACCTGCAAGACGGTAACAAAGTTGAAGTCGCGGATTACCCTAAATCCTTCCCGTACATGCACTTTGACTACCTGGATATCCCAGAGAAAAACGAACAAGTGACAAGTACTCAGTTCAAGATTAAAGACGTGGTAGATCGCAGCGACATCCATAAAGCACGTACACCTTATGGGATCACTAGCCTGGGTGAGCTGCATACGGATGCAGAAGGAAGGCTAATTGTTGCCGGTGGTTATGGTAAGGCTGTTGGCTGGAGGCTCGATAGCAAAGACAAGCCAGTGCCGATTGAAGGGCCCGTCAACAACGACCAGTGGTTTGACGATACGTCAGACGGCCCGGTGACGGCTGTGGTTGAGTTTGACGACGGTAGCATCGAGGAAGTATTCGGCGGCTGGGCGGTTGTGACCGACCCCAGTTACGCACCACAAACGCTAAATGTGGTTTCTCTGTTTGATGAAGCCTACGATACCTTTGTCAGAAAGCTGAATTTACAACCTGAGTTATATCGCAATGGTAAATTTAATCCGGATTATAAACCGGCATTTGATGACCACATTAAACCGATTTTTAAAGCAACCGGGCAGCAATTGTGGAACGCCTACTTACCTGAAATTGCCATCCAGGCTCACAAATCGGTAGACGCAATCATCGCCGAAGATGACCCAGACAGCACCATTTTAGCTGGCTTAGCCTATATTCGTCAGCCTAATCCGGGCACCGAGGCAACCTGGCGATCGCAATCGATTGACGAAGGCGCACCACTAATGCCGCTGGCATTGGGTGATTCCAGCGCAGCGGGTGGCAAGCCCTTTTTGACCCCCACCGTCACTCAGTACCAGTTCCTGCACAGCTGGTCGAATCATAACTATGTGCACACCAGCACGCAAAAGCTCAATGAGGGCGAATACCTGGATCGGGCGACTCTGCAAAACTGCTTAGGTGGACGTTTTAGCCCGGGCATTGATATGACCTGGATCATTCGCGAGCCCGCCATGTATCAGGACTGGCTGACCGGTGCAGGGCCATTTCGTATCAAGCATAAACCGCTTAACTACGCGAACGTGCAAACCGATAAGCCATTTTTGGGCTTGGGCTGGATCCCACAACATGAAGACGTTGAGCATTTGGGTTTAGAGCCAGGTGATGCTACTAAGTTTATGGCCCTGCCCTGGCATGCGGATTATAACTCCTGCGCCATCCACCAGACTTCGCCGAATGACCTCAATTCTGAAACGCTCTACTGGTCATGGCCGGCGCAGCGCCCGGTTACAGTTTATGTAGCGGAAGACTATGATATCAATAGCAAAGAACTACCGGCACAGCGTTACTCGGTACGAGGCTCCGGCACTTATCCGCAGGAAAACTCTCCAGGAGATAAACATGACTTAGCCAATGCAGGGCGCTTCTGGGAGTACCGGGAAATGCTGACCAAGTGGGACGACATTGGCGTAATAGTTCAGGGCACGGTGATTGATGATGGCAAGCAGTACGCTGACAACGTGTACCTTGAAGTTGAAAGCAGATTGAAGGGCTGTGAACCTAAGTTAGCCGACCCAACTCCCTGGCCAATGATAGGTGGTAATGGCACAGCAACGAAAAAGAAATAAGGAAACATAATGAGCGCGATTGATGACAGCAGGGAATTTGACGTGGCCATTGTGGGTGGTGGTCCGGCAGGGACAGCGACAGGGATCGCGCTACAAAATATCGGCGTCGGCAGGGTTTTCCTTGCCGAGGCTGGTAGGTACAGCAAACCCAAAATTGGCGAGAGTATTCCGCCTGACACCCGTAAATTATTTCAACGCCTGAACATTGCTGATGCCTTTGAACAGCAAGACCATGAGCCTTGCCTGGGAAGTTTCTCCAGCTGGGGCAGCGCACAACTGGGGTTTAATGATAACCTGTTCAACCCCTATGGCGCGGGCTGGCATCTCGACAGACGTCGCTTTGACCAGTTTATGGCAGATCAGTTAAAACAAAGGGGGGGTCACCTTGCCTGTAAAACGCGCTTTGCGTCTGTCTCTGTTAAGCACAACACGCCCCATCCATTGCAGTTATCTTTTGACGACCAGCCGCCTGTACGATGTCGCTTTGTGGTGGATGCCACAGGTCAATCTGCCACTGTTGCCCGCAGATTTGGCGCCCAACCCAAAATGCAGGATGCGATGTTAAGCATTGCCGCTTATTTTGATTGCAAAGATACTGACTTAAATACACTCAAGCTCACTTTGCTTGAGGCCATCGACCTTGGCTGGTGGTATTGCGCCTCTATTCCGAACAACCAGTTGGTGGTCAGTTTGACAACCGATGCCCATATCGCCAAAGTGCATGGTTTGAAAGATCCCAAAAACTGGTTCGCCCTGTTAAATCAAAGCGCACATGTGGCAGAACGCGTGCACAGCCTTGCCCCGCCTGCACATTTACACTACTGGAAAACCCCCTCCAGTTTGCTTAATCCACCAGCAGGCAATGGCTGGCTGGCGGTTGGCGATGCCGCATCCTGCTATGACCCCATCAGCTCTCAGGGGGTTTATAAAGCGCTGGCAACCGGGCTTAAAGCCGCACACGCCATCGCAGACTGGCTGGATAACAAGCCAACTACACTGGCTGAGTACCGACAATACATAGGCAATGAGTTTATTAATTACCTCAGCCAAAGAGAATATTTCTACCAACAAGAGCAACGCTGGCATGAGGCCGCATTCTGGCTACAGCGCCGGGCAAGCTGACGGTAGACAGTTACCAGTCGAGAATCAGCAAACATGCCCGCAAAGTCGGGCATTTTAATTTTAAAATTTAGCTAATCCGGCAGTAATACCAATTTGCTTAATTAAGTGATCTATTTTGAGGCGAGAAAATAGGGTCGATAACACCGCTCCCGCGTCCTGCTATCGCTGAGGCACCTACATCCCTATAGGCGAGGCAAAAATTTGTGAACCTATGTCTAAGGTATAAGGTTCTAAATGAGAAATTTTTAACGCTGTTAGCGTCCTATTTGCTCCTTCAAATAGACCAGGTATTAAGTGAAATTGGTATAAGATCACTCTCCGCCTTTTAACCAGTCAGACTTTTCATAGGTGTACTCTATATTAAAGCTGCTATCCGGGTAGAGGGTAAAAACCAATCCCCAGATCTGCTCATTGCTTGTTTCGAGCAGGTTATCACGAAGGAAAAAGGCGGCACTGTGTAAATCAATTGCAGCCTGAATCGGGATATCCACACTAAGGGCAGGGCATGTTTTCTGGCCTTTAAAGTGCTTCCATACCGTTTCAGCTGTCACACCATCGCCAATTTCTAAGATCATTTCCAGCTTATCAAATGGCTCGTCAGGGTCGAAGTAGGCAAAAAGCACGTTTCCCAGAATATTGTATGCTTGTTATGTATTCATCGCTCATTCTCTTAGTCTGTTTACTGTTTAGGCCTGTGCAGTCTCTTCACAATAGCACTTAAATCACAACAACGAGGCCGCCCCTTGTGAGGAACTTGCAGAAACATACAGTACAATTACTCCATACGCTAAGAAAGGCATGATCAGCGTGTTCTGCAATGATGAATGCAGTAGGTAAGAACGAAAAGACCAGGCAACTTCGGTTTAAAGCGCAACACCTGCTTGTTACGCTGCTCGTAAACGGGAAAGGAAAAGTCTAATTTCCTTTCCCGGTGAGCCTGGCGAACTCTTAGAGCTGGTTAGTGTTGTTTTGCGCTATTGCCACATCGGTCACCCGCGCGTATTCGACATAGTCGACATACAGCAAGTTGACTATTTTACCATACTGATTTTTCTCAGGCAGCTCGACCATTGCACTGCCTAATGCCCGATTTGCTTCTTTGGAGACCGGCCATACTGCCGTTGGCGGGGTAAGTGTCCATGAGAGTAAGAAGAGGTCACACGGCACGCTTGGATCTTTTTTGCATTTGCCGGTAAATTCCTCGAACTTCCTGAACTGGTCTTGTTTCATCGCGCTAAAACTAATTTTATCTGAATACTCATCGAATACGGTAAGATCAGCTTCAGCAACGGCTTCCGAATCCCAGTCTTTGTAAACCCAAAAACCTTGCTGCGGCTGATCAATCGCTAAATCATTGCCAATGACGACCATCATTGCCGTACCCTCGTTTACGTATTCACTGAGCGTGCCCTCAGCTAAACGCTTGCCTTCAGGTTTCGTTTTAACCATCCATGAACCTATTGCATCTTCGACTTGTTGACGAAATGCAGGGTAATTAGCGCTATTGATGCCATCAAAGTGAGAAAACTTAAGGATGGCAAGCTCCTTATGACCTTGCTCACAGTAGGCACGAATGTCGGACAGCACCTCTGATAAATCAGGTCCGGTAATTGGGCCGTGATAAATAACAAACTTACTGCCTGTCCATTTGGGGCGCAAATCGAAGTATCTGACTCCTGCTTCTAATTGACCTTTAATTGACAGGTCTTGTGTTTTGCCAAATACGGCAAGTCCACCTTTATACATCCCAGAATCATGAGAAGCTGGCAGGGCCAATTCTGAGATGGTTCTGTTACCCAGTTCACTTAACCTGTCTTGCATCCATGAAGCCCGGTTTGTGAGCATGGAGGTGGAATACCACAATCCGTATAGAATTGTTTCTGAAGGGTGCACCTGCACTGCTGTGTTATTAGCAATGCCAACGGAAGGACGCTGACCATCATCAAATTCAACAGCGACACTTTGCCAGTCAATTTGAGTCCCACTAATTTGGCCCTGGCGTTGGTAAAGCTTTGTGCCCTGACTCCATACTGCTATCACCATTTCATCGTCGGTTAACGCAACACTTGGCGCCGTACCAGAGCCAAACTCATGGCTGCTGCCAAAGTCAATTTTGCTGCCATTCACTCGACCCACGTGATACCAGACTTTTGACTTACTTTGAGATTGATGCACTTCAACGACGTAACCATTATTATTCAGGGCAACCTGAGGAACAGAGCCTGAGTCGTATTCATGGCTGGAATGCCAATCAACTTTGCTCCCGTTTACCTGTCCCACGTGATAGTAGAGACCGTTGCTAAAGGGGCTTTGAGTCTTATGAACTTCTACCACAATACCATCGTCGTTGACTGCAACATGCGGTTCAATACCACTATCGTATTTATGAGAGCTATGCCAATTTACGCCGCTTGAAGACACATCTCCGACATGATAGTACAGTGTAGAGCCAGCCTGATTTTTATGTACTTCAATCGCAACACCGCGGTTGTTCATTGCCACGGCAGGCGTGTTACCGTCATCATAGTGGTGACTGGATCCCCAGCTTACAGTCGCTTTGTTTAAGTTGCCGAACCGATAGTAAAGCTTATAACCTTCCTCGTTCTTATGTACCTCCAGTACCTGACCAGAAGCATTAATTGCTACGTTGGGAATACTGCCTGTGTCGTATTGTTCTGCCAGTCCAAAAAATACATCTTTCATCGGTTTATTCCTCATATTGACCGTTTAATAAGGGATGAAAGGTTAGAAGGTCCGGGATAAGCTGGGTATTACATGATATTACGTGCAGTCTTAGTGACTGTATAAGCAGACGTAGTTAGCTGGCCACTCTTTCGCGTTTGTTAATTGCTAAAAGAGTGGCATAAACACACGACCACCCTATGACTACTGCTGGATGATCGAAGCAAGTCGTTTTTTGATTATTGGGTGCGTTGTGACCTGATAAAACGCCGTCAGTTTGCCGATATTCTCCTCTGATAACGTGTAGTCAGCACGCTGATATGTCCTGACAAACGCATCCACCGTATTCACATCTGGTGCACCGGTCAGGCTGGTGACAACCTGGTCCTGATAGGCTTCATTGTTCGCCAACGATTTGATTGTATTGCGCCTGACTTGTCCGTCTGTGTGATTTAGATATTCGGGCAGCCTGTTCACCAAAGCAGGGTTTTTACTATTGGCGATTGCCAAAATGGCCGTTGGCAGCTGTTGCGGCTCGGTCAGTTTGCGCTCCAATAGTCGCTCCACCTGCTGTGACTGAGCTGGCGAAAACTTATTCATCGTGCCAATACTCAGCAATGCAACGCCTGACAATGTTTGGTCAGAATTATCGTCTGCCACAGCTTGCAGGCTGGTAAATGCAATATTAGATGCATTTTCGATTCTGCCCAATGCCATTGCGACCTTTTGCAAAGAGGGATGGTCAAGATCGCGTTCAATCAGCAAGTCAGCAAGGGTTTGTTCGGCCTCCGGTGTCTGTGCTTTTTGCAACGAATAGATCAATGCGGAATTCAGACCAGCATGCTCCATCAGGTAGGCCTTAATGGTGCTATGATCGTAGTTCTCTAACATGAATTTCCCAATTTCTTTTGCCAGCATGGGATCCAAAGAACCAGTTAACTGCTCCAACTGTGCCATAAAGTTCTCCGCTGTGATCACAATCGGTGCTGACTGGTTACTATCTGACGAGGGGACACTCGCATTATGAGATGCGCTCCAGTTGGCCAAAGCAAATGGCTGGTATTCTACAGGCTGTATTTTCACAGTTTGTACAATTTGATACTGCTGCGTGTTTTGCTGCAAAGTTTGCGTGTGGCTGTACTCAAGCGTGAGTGGGCCTGGCTGATTGGTCATAGTATGATCGGCATTTTTTAATGTGAGTAACCAGCTTTCTTGCGCTTTATTATTGGTTTGCCTCTGTTGCCTCACAATTTCTCTGCCAATGGTATTACCATCTTGCTCAAAGCGATAAGTCGTTGATCCCAATGCATCATTAAAAGTCAGTGTTTCTGTTAGTGAATAGCTCATCAGATCCAGTATTTTTGGCAACACGGACAACGGATGAGACTGAGCTAACCCCAATAAGTCTGAGTGTACAAATTGCTGCCCGTCATAAGAAAAGTAAAACGGTAACTGCTGCGGCATGTGCTGAGCTTTGTTATCAGAGACAAACTCTATATCGGTTAGCAGCGCGGCAGACCTTGAAGCATTCCCTAAAGCCTGATGAAAGTACATTTTCCATGTTAAATCAGAGTGAGCAAACGCTGTGCCTTTATCACTCAATACAGCAGACTGTATATGGACTTGATATCCAGAAACATGCTCCTGGTTCTTGACGTACTTGGCGTCAGCGGTGCGCACTGTTTTAGCGTCTGGGCTCTGATAGGCCTGTTTAAATGACAAATTAGCCACGAAAACCAAAATGCCTAATAAACTAAAAGAAGCCAGCGTAATCGTTATTTTTTTCATAAAGCTATCTCAAAACGGTGGCCTTAATCAGGCCACCAACATCCAGGGGTTATAGATCTTCCCAAACAGGGCTTGCATATTCGTACAATACGGTTTCACGCGTATACAGCGGGTCCCATTTCAGGACATCCACATTAAACTGCAACAACCCCCACAGCTTTTTGCAGTAAGCCTGGATCTTGCCATCTCCACCAGTCAGTTTAGTGCTTACCTTGAGCTCCAGGAAGCCTTGTTCAATCACTTGTTCATCCTGAACAATGCGACGGATACCAGCTTCTACATAGCCCTTGCCCTTCACTTTTAGTAGATTAACTTTACCTTTAACGCCGGCTTCAGAGATACCATGACCAAACGATCCATACGCCGAGCTAGACACTACACCGCCTACAAACGGCTCTACAGCAGCATAGACATAATCTGGACGTCTTACCCCGTCTACTTCAAAGGGTTCTTCGTTGCCATGTCCACCAATCACACCACCCACGGTAAACTCAGCACCGGCTTCAATACCCGCACCAAATTTAACGCCTAGTTTAAGCAGGCCCAGAGGGTCAAGCGGCAGCTCAACTTTAGGCTTAATGGGTTCAGGGATCAGATCAAAGTAATACTCGACAGGATAGGTGATCGAAGCATCTAACAGATCGTCACAGTTTGGCTTAAAGGCTGCGACAGTATCTTCACCTACAGTAAAATTAAAGCTCATGCCTTGTGTACAATCCAGTTTGCTGGGGTTAAACGAAAACTCCAGCTCCCCGATTGACATTTTAAAGTTACGGTTATTCAGCTTTAGCCAGTTTCCAGCCTGATAAAAACCTTGTGTAGCACCATTTTGCACCTGATCAACGTACATCCAGCCCTGCTGATCACGATACTGGTGAGATTGGCCAATCACTTTGTTCTTTTGTATAGAACGCGCATTACGCTCTACATAGCCAGGATCTTTATACAGGTAAGCATTTGCAACAGGTGACAATGTAATCGCAGAGATAACGCTCAACATTGCAGCGTATTTAAACTTCATAATTTCCTCATTGTTTTATTAGAGTTTTAAAATTTCATTTCTACATGTGTTGCGCAACACCGCCAAGATACACCTTTTTCTTTACATTTTGCTTTCAAGATTACCTTTTTATGGTAAATGAGGTTTTTGTTTATGTTTTGGGTAAGAAATTAGCACTTTAGTTTAAATCGCCTTTTCAATTGAATTTACTAGAGTTTTTATCCTAGGCACCAGATGTCAGAATATATTTCAGGTGCCTCTTTCAAAATATACTGGCTTCCACCCATCAGAATGATGCAAAAATAGAAACAAAGAAAGCGAACATAGTTACAAATGACTGTCACACACCTCATGTAACAAGGATGGGTGATCTGTACTGTGCATTTAAGTACTATTACCCGAGCATATTAAATTGTTCCGAGACATGGCCCAGGTTCAAAGAGGATAGGAATGGAGTTTACAAACAAAGATGTGTTGATTTTATTAGGTTGCACCAATGATGATAGCGGCGTGCTTTCCAGCCTGGCGAAAGAGCGGGCAGACAAAGCAATTGAAGTGCTTAGCAAGCATCAGATCCGGTGTGTGCTTACTGGTGGCTTTGGTGCACACTTTAATGTCACAACAACGCCACACTACGAATATATGCGACGCTACATCGAAAGCCAGCTTACCCAGCCGCTGCACTTTGTTCAGGGGATATCGTCCGCCAATACATTCGAGGATGCGCAAAAGACCAGTGCGCTTCTGAACGACCTGGACTACAACAATGCGTATGTAATTACCTCTGATTTTCACGCAGCCCGGGTTGGCATGCTGTTCGAATTATTCTGCAACAAACGCGTCAGGCTCATTACATCAATCACTAAAAAGAATGCCAGAGAGTTAATCGAACTGATGCAACACGAAGTCAATGCCATCGCCTATGCCGCTGAGCTCAATAACCTTTAATGGGTATCGGCAGAGTGAAACAAGCATAAAACACCTGCGGACTCCCCTGTTTTACTAGGATACGATTCTGAGTGCTTACTGTTTGCTTACCACATTGACAAGAAAATTAACTGCCGCCACGCTAAAACACGCCAGTTTAGGATGTATGTTCAATCCGACGACCAGCTATGTTCGATACGCCAATTTTTGGTGGCTGTCCACGTAACCCCCCACGACGTTTTCTGGTCATAGACACCTCTCATTGAGTGGTATTAATACCACCTAAAATAGCGTCCGGTTTTATGGAATCACAACAATGTCGTCTCAACTCGCCGCTTCAACTTCTCAGCTCATCGAAGATGAACAAGGGGCCGTTTTATGTTAAATATCTATACGGAGTAAGGGAAACCCTAAAGTTTAACAGAGCATTAGGAGACACTTTTGTTAGAGCAACTCACCAACCTTATTGTAGACAAAGATTTTCAAGCATTATCTACCCGCTGCGTGGATACTTCAGTATTTGACTTGTTCAAACTAGATGAAAACAAAAAGTCAGCTTGTCTAGCTTGGCTGCTGAATCCCTCAGAAGGCCACATGCAGGGAGAGTACTTTTTAAGGGCCTTGCTAAATCATGTATACAGTTGTGCCACTCAATCACAACGCCAATACATGCCAAAAATCACAACTATTTTGACACAATCTTATGCGCACCTCAGTGTCATCAGAGAGTTGCACATCAAACATAGTCGAGAACAGGGCTATATTGACCTGTTTTTAGCTTCACCTGAGCATAAACTCCTGATCATCATAGAACGGAAAGATGGCAGTAAGCTTGATAGAAATCAGCTGGATAAATACGAAACCTGGGCTAATGTGAATTATCCTAAATGGCGAAAAATCTTCATTCTTTCTGATAGTGAGAGCAAGGATCATGGAGAGCAATACAACGAAAATTATGTTTCTATTGATGATACCTGGCTTAGTGACGCAATATTGGATCTACTGAAGCGCGACATTTTACCACCACGCCAAGAGTGCCAATTTCGCGACCTGCATGACTACGTATTTGGCGATTGGAGTGAAAGCCGAGACCCACATTACAGACAATATGATAAGTTACTTAAACAAGTTTCAAAAAACCACTGTGAACTTCTCATAAAGCTGGAAGAGCAGTTGGTGAATACCGGTAATAAACGCCATGCTCTTATCGAGATTAGCCCTGCACATTATTTTGGTAATATATTACCAAATTCCGATAAATATTCCCGTGAAGAGTTAAAAGCATGCGAGTTGATCCAGCAACATCATTATGAATTTTCCCAATTGCATGGCTTAAACGAGTTTGACGATCTTGCTGACAGCCTCAAGGTTGAATTCAAAAATATTAAGGTGGACTTATATTCAGACGCCGTTTGCCTTATCCACCGCAAACATGCTATCCAATCCGACAATTGGCCCTATTACTTGAAAATCGCAAGAGATGCCAGCACCGAAGAAGGCACATTTTACAATACATCAATCAACGTAAGCAGATACTCACCTGAAGAGTGTCATGAAACAGCTGAGAAAGTTGCTGATATCTTCAAAATACAAAAACAGAGAAACTGGAAAAGTAGAAAGGTAATCATTATTGAAAATGAGAGGGAGCTGGATATATCAATTAATAGTAAACTACGTTCAGAAATAGAGAAGTTTCTGGACC